>JANMJQ010000057.1:0-37212 GCA_031371445.1 Akkermansiaceae bacterium | reverse complement strand
GATCTTTGGATAAAACCGTCGAAGGAAAATGCTGCCCGCGTGGCACGGGCTTTTTATAAATTCGGACTGCCACTTGTCGAAGTGACGCAGGAAGACTTCGCCCACGAGGGGTTACAATATGTGGTCGGAATGTCTCCCTGCCAGATCGATTTCCTGACGTCACTTCCCGGCACGCCCGCTTTCGAAACCGCATGGGAAAGCCGCTCCACCGGCACTAACGAAGGAGTCCCTATTCATTTCCTCGGAAAAACCGAGCTTATCTCCGCCAAACAAAGCGCCGGACGGCTCCAGGATCTGGCGGACATCGAAGAGCTGCGGCGGACGGACAAAGAATAATTTCTTGTCCGAAACGTTCAAATACCCACAGGGCGCTGATGCCCAGATTCCCGCTCGCTTTGCGGATACGGGTCTCCCAAGCTGTAGCAAGTCATGAAAAAGCCCTTTCTGCCAATCATCGCCGCACTTTGTTCGCTGGGCGCTTCTTCGTTGGCCCAATCCCCCGGGCGGGAGAAGAAGGAAGCGGCCGCCGAAAAGTCCGATGCTAACAAGCAGATTCGCGTGCAGGTCGAGTTCATCGACGTCTCCCACGAGCAGCTCACCGAGTTGATGTTCGGCGCCAAACCCGCCGCCAATGATACGGAGCTCCGCGGGCAGGTCGCCCAACTCGTCAAGGATGGCAAGGCGAAGGTGATGGAAACCCTGCTGTGCACCGGCCGGAGCGGCCAGAAATCGACCACCGAGTCGCTGGAGGAGTTCATCTATCCGACGGAGTATGAACCGGCCGAATTCTACCAAGACGGCAAGGATCCCTCGAAGACCGTGCCGGGCGATCCAGGCAAACATGATGCGATTGGGCCCACGCCCACGGCATTTGATACCCGCAATCTCGGCTCAACCATGGAGATCGAGCCGACCGTCAGCAAGGACGGTAGCCGGATCGATCTCCGTTTGATTCCGGAAATCGTCTATCACGTCGGCAACACGACGTGGGCGGAATGGAAAGACGAACATGGCAGTTCGCCCGTCCAAATGCCGATCATGTATGCGCTGCGGTTGAATACCTCCGTCATCTTGACGAACGGCAAGCCGATGTTGGCCGCCGCGCTTTCGCCTAAGAATGAGCAAGGCTTTCCGGACTTCACCCGCAAGCTGATGGTCTTCGTGAAGGCGGATGTGTTGCCTGAGTGAGTCTGAAATGCGCGTTCCGATGAAAACGATTTCCATCGCCATTTCCCTGCTGTCCGGTTTACTGGCCGCCGGGCAAGACCAGCAGGTGCGCGTGAGCGTGCAGTATGTTGAACTGCCTCATGTCGATCTCACGAACCTGCTCGCCGAGGGATCGGACGGCGGACCCCTGCATGACAAAACCATGGTGCTTGTCGGTGCGAACAAGGCAAAGATTCTGGAGACCAGCATGCTTGTTTGTGTCAGTGGGCAAAGGGCGAGGATGGAGTCGATCCGGGAGGAAATTTATCCAACCGAGACCCAGCCACCTGGATTGCCCGGCAGCTTCGGGAGTTCAGGTTCCAGCTTGGCGGAACACTACGTGCCGAACTTGGCCAACCAACGTTCATTCACCGCCTTCGACACCCGCAATACGGGCGCGATGCTTGAGGTGGAAGCTGACGTTCTGGCTGATGGTCATTTCGTCGAACTCCGATTGATGCCGGAAATAGCGTCCCTTGACCGCCTCGAAACCATGTTCGAATACAAGGACAAGTGGGGAGACGCTTCCGTTCGCATGCCGATCTATGAAACTTGGCGGACAAATACTTCACTCACAGTCCGCTCCGGCAAGTTCGCGCTGGTGTCTGTGATCACTCCGAAGCGCCAGCAAGCCGCGCCATTCGTGGACAGTCGGATTCTGCTCTTCGTCCGCGCGGATGTGTTGGAAACGCCGTGAATGGGGGCGGTGGTAGCGGGCAGTTTTTCAAATCCACCGTGACCTTCCATCCTTCGGCCGAGGATTTGAGGTCGGGGCTTTTTCATGAAATGGCGGTGCAAGTTGCCCGAATTATAGAACCTATAGGCCCCATAAGTCCTATAAGTCATTGATAATCACGCTTGGCATCCATCCTGCGAATCAACGCTGGAACCCGGAACCACCGGCCAACCCAACAACACCATGAAAACGAAGTTCATCCCCATCCTTTTGGGAGCCGCCGCGCTCTCGTTAGCCGCGACCTCCTGCAAATCCAACGAAGAGCAGGCCCGCGAGAAGGCCCTTGAGAACCAGGCCGACGCCTTGGAAAACAACGCCAAGGAGGTCCGCAAAGTGGGAGAGGTCGTCTCCGACATGAAGAAGGACGATGCCAAAGCCACCGAGAAAGCTGCGGAACAGAAAGCCGATGAATTGGAAAACGCGGCCGACAAGACCCGCGAAGCGAAGTAAATTTACAACTGCCGTTCAGGCCACCCTTCTATGGCGGATCGCTCGCGCGGTCCGCCATTTTTGTGGGGATGAAACAAGGCCCCGATCAGCCCCGCGGAATTCCTGTTGTTGCTTGACCCGACTTGCGCGCGCAGCCAGTGTGCCGCCCCGCCGTTTGCCCCGATGGCAAGCGCGCGGACCCAATCGAACCTACCCACCACGCCCGTCATGGCCGCGAAGATCTACACCTCCAAGGACGCTCCGATCGCTCCTCTCAAAAAGAAAACCCTGGCTGTCATCGGCTTCGGCTCGCAGGGCCATGCCCATGCGCTCAACCTCAAGGACAGCGGCCTCAAAGTGGTCATCGGACTTTACAAGAAATCGAAGTCACGCGACGTCGCCAAGAAGCTCGGCTTCGAAGTCATGGACACCGCCGAGGCCGTGAAAGCCGCGGATGTGATTTTCGTCGCGGTGCCGGATACTGTGATTCCCGCCGTTTACGAAAAGGACATCGCGCCGAACCTTGCCAAGGGCAAGACCCTGCTCTTCTCGCATGGCTTTGCGGTGCATTTCAAAACCATCAAGGTGCCGAAGACCATCGATGTGATCCTCGTCGCACCGAAAGGCCCGGGCCACACCGTGCGTTCGCAATTTGTCGCTGGCAAAGGCGTTCCCGGCTTGATCGCGATCCATCAGGACGTGTCCGGCAAGGCCAAGCAAACCGCGCTCGCATGGGCCGGCGGCATCGGCTGCGCCCGCGCCGGTGTTTTCGAAACCAACTTCCGCGAGGAAACCGTAACCGATCTTTTCGGCGAACAATGCGTGCTCTGCGGCGGTGCTTCGGCATTGGTGCAAGCCGGATTCGAAACGCTTGTTGAAGCCGGTTACCAACCCGAGATGGCCTACTTCGAGTGCCTTCACGAACTGAAGCTCATCGTTGACCTGATGAACGAGCAAGGCATCGCCGGCATGCGCTTCTCGATTTCCGAAACCGCCGAGTATGGCGATGTCACGGTCGGACCGAAGATCATCGACGCCTCCGTGAAGAAGCGGATGGTGCAGCAGCTCAAGAACATCGAGAACGGCAAGTTCGCCAAGGAATGGACCGCGGAATACCTCAGTGGTTCGAAAAAATTCAACGCCCTCCGCAAGGCAGGCGCGGCGCATCCGATCGAAAAGACCGGTGAAAAACTGCGTTCGACGATGAGCTGGATCAAGCAGAGCAAAATCAAGAAAGGCGCCAGCCAGGCCAGCCTGATTTCGTCCTCTAACTGATCGCCGTGGCGGAGCTTTGTATGCTCCCCGCCTTCTCTTTAAAACGTCCGGCCGTTGCCAGCGGCCGGACGTTTTTTTGTGGACAAAATTGACCTTTTCGCGCCCGAACGCAGCGGTTTAATTTTTATAGAGGGATAGGAACTTCATCCTAACAGACGATCCATTCTAACATTCTAGAGCACTTCAATTTATATGTTATTGCCCGGAAGGCCTATTTCGGTATCAACCGAATGGCGCGGGGAAGAAGCCATCCTTTCTGCGCCGATTTCCACCCTCTCCCGCTATGACAAATGCCCCTATTCCCACTCCCGAGGAAATCCAAAAGGCATTGGGTGAATGCCGCCCGCTGAATGATCCGGTTCGATTTTGGAGTGCTCTCATCGGATGGATCATCACCATTCTTCTAGCCGGCTTCCTGCTGGCGATGGTTCTCGCGGCCTATCTCACGGGCACGGCGACTACTTTGATCTTGGTCGGGATCGCAGCGATTTCCGCGTGTCAGTATTGGCTGACTTTCAAGCCCCTGCGGACCATTGCCTGCAAAAAGAAAGTCCTGTTTCTACGCGCGTTCGTTCGTGATTCTCAAGGCAGCCAAGAAAACCGGGTGAGAAATTACCTGCGCGCCGCTCTTCCGGGACGCTTTTCCCTGGGCGGCATCCGTGCACCCAGACACCGGCTCAGCCTATCGCTTCGCCTTTGCGGAGAAAGCATACTGGCATTCTACTATCTCGGCTCAAACCGCTTCGAATTGGAAGCTGCGGATCGTAATTGGTTTGCCCGGCTGCTCGCTTCCGCGAGCCAGGCTCACGCCATTATTGTCGATCTTCGTTCCCTTACTCCGCTCGTCCACGATGAGATCGAACTTGCCGTCAAGCTGGCCGGGGAAAGGGGCCGACTGTTTCTCGTCATTGATGACAGCCACACGGATGACGAGTGGCTGGAAATCCTGAGAAGAGCAGCGATGAGTGAAGTGATCGATCTCCATCAGGATCAATGGCTCCGCATCCCGGCCGATTTGGAAAACGACCCTCTCCCTTTTCTTCGTCAGACTGTAGCGGCATTGAAATCCATTCCGGAAACCCCGATCCAAGTCAGCGCGGAGGCCTATTTGAAGGCCAGGCAGCGGGTCGCCCCCGGAGAATGGAATACGCCATGGAGTGCCACTCCAGCGGGAGCATTTTTTCTGATTGGCCTCCCCACGTTCACCGCTTTTTTCCTCCTCAGTGGATTTCTGCCAGCGGTAGTCGCAACATGGCTCGCCTATCTCATCACTTGTGCTGCCATTCTCCTGTATTATGTCGCCATCGTAAGGATCGTCAAACTCGCATCCCTGCAGCGGACAATCGCAAACAAAAGTAATCCCCGCATCAGTTCCACGATTCTCAGTGCCTTGATCATCCCGGGAATGTGGACGTTGTGCACCCTGGCGATCACGGGGATGAAGGCCGTTGCAAATCAAGCCAAACTCAATCAGGCGAATGCGGACATCTCCAGCTTGGAGAGTGCTCTTATGATGTATAAACTCAATGCAGTCACCTATCCCACTACCGGCCAAGGACTCAAATCCCTGATAGAAAAACCCACCGCCACGCCCATCCCCCGCAGGTGGACCCAGGTTTTAAGCAAAACGCCGCTCGATCCGTGGCAGCGGGAATATATCTACCGCTTCCCCGGCGCGAAAAATCCCGGGGAATTTGATCTCATTTCAAAAGGCCCCGATGGAATGGAAGGAACAATCGACGACATTGCTAGATCCGACACCCTATGACGTGCCATTTGCGCACCGACTTCCTTCTCACTCATTTCTGCCTGTGCCGCTTCCTGCCGTGAGCTGTTATGAAATATAAAGTGCCTGAAATGATAAAGATCCTGTCCCTCTATAAAAAAGGCAAGGAATGAATCGCCAGTGTTCTCCCCGACAGCCGGGCCAGCGTCCACGAGGGCCTGTCGAAAATAAAGAACGGCCTCGACGGGCTCCTGCGAAAACAGCCTGATCAGCGGGCAAATCCATGACAGCCCAGATCGACTTTCAAGGGATCCTTTCCCACTTCTCGCGATCGCAGCACCTGTCCGCTGCGGAACTGCGGCGGCTGCAACAAATGAACCTGCTGGCGGTCTTGAGGTCGGCCGCCGGACACGTGCCCTTGTATCGCGACCTTTACGCAGCGCGCGGCATCTCCATCGACGGGATTGGCGATGCCGACGCGTTGTGGCGATTGCCCGCGGTCCTGAAAAAGGACTACCTCGAAGCCGGACGCGATCGCTACGTGGACGAGCGCTGCGACCCCGATCAACTGCGCCGTCGGACGACCAGCGGCTCGCTCGGTCATTCGCTTCCGATATATACCAATTCTGCGGAAGCCATGCGTCTGTGGGCCAGTCTCTGGGCGGCGTGGATTGGATTGGGAATCGGTCGGGAAGATCGGCTGTTCATGATGTCGGCGGGCTACCTGGAGCGGCCTCTTCCTCCGATTCGCAGCACTTTCATTCCGGTGCAAATGCCCATGGACGAAACCATCGAGCAGTTCCGCCAGCTGGCCCCTACGGCGGTCATCGGTTCCGTGGAGTCAATCGCCCTGCTCGCGGTTGAACTCCGCCGTCGCGACGTGCCGGAGCGCAGCGGCGTGCGGCGCGTGTTTCCATTTGGGCAGACCCTCTCCCACCAATTGCGCGGCATGATCGAGAGCGGATTCCCCGCTGTGATCTTCAATCTCTACGGCGCGACCGAGACGAACTGGATAGGCCAGGAATGCGAGGCCCACGATGGTCTGCACGTCAATGTGGACCGGGTGATCGTCCAAGTGGCGAAGATGGGCCGCCCGGACGAACCGGCAGCGCCTGGCGAGCTGGGGGAGGTCATCGTCACTTCGCTCCTGCGCCGCAGCACCCCATTCATTCGCTACCGGCTGGAGGATGCGGCTGCGATCGATCCCAGCCCTTGCCGCTGCGGACGCCAGACACCACGGCTCAAGTCGCTGGAAGGCCGCGTGCAGGATTTCCTGATCTCCACGACCGGAGATTGGGTGGCGCCGGGAGTGGTCGCCATCGACCTGAGCGCCGGCCAAGATGCGATTCTCGACCACCGGGTCGTTCAGGAGGAGCCACGACGCGTCCGGGTTTCCATCGTGCCAGGCACGACCTTTGCGACCTCGGATTACGAAAGGATCGAGCAGGTCATGCGGCGGCATCTCGGGGACGTCTCCGTCGTGACGGAGCTGGTGGATGAGATTCCCCGCGAGCCCTCCGGCAAGCGCCGCCGCATTTTTCGCGCGTTCAGTCTGGAATAATACGCAGTTCAACAGCTTCCCCATTTATCCTGGCGCCCCCGCTGGGATTTTGTCCGGCAAAGGGCGCAAAAGTTCGCAACGAAGGAATTCAAATTGCTTTCATCGGGGTTCCCGGGTGCCTAGGGGTTGCAATTTCCAAACTTCTGTCCTATTCCCGCTCGAGCCCCCGTCTAGCAGACCATGAAAATCATCCGTATTGCCTCCCAAATCACCGCTGCCGCCGCTGTTTTGCTGTTGGCCAGTTGCGCCACCAAGCCCGCCACGGAAATCGGCAAAGATGGCAAGCCGGTGTTCAAAAATCCGTTCCCCGCCGGAACCTACGATCATTTCAAGGCCGAGCCGGATTATCCGAAAACCTATGCGGTATGGAAAAACGAGGAGGTTCTTTCGAAGACCGACTCCAGCAACTCATGGATCCACATCAGTCTTGCGAAGCAACGTGGGTTCCTCATGAACAATGAAGAGGTGGCGATGGATTATCCGATTTGCTCGGGCATCCCTGAACGCCCGACTCCCACTGGCACTTTTTATATCCTCGAGAAGGTCGTCGACAAACACTCTAACAAATACGGATCGATGGTCGACGCGAACGGCGACGTCATTGATTCGAACGCCGAAAACGGCTTCACGCCGGTCCCCGAGGGCGGCCATTTCCAGGGAGCTTCCATGCGCTATTGGATGCGTCTTACCGGTGACGGCGTCGGCCACCACATCGGTCCGGTCAAGCGTCATCCCGCCTCGCACGCCTGCATCCGCGGCCCAAGCGCCACGATGCCGATCGTCTACTCGAAGGTCAAAGAAGGCACCAAGATCGTCGTCGAGTAAGGAGCGTTGACATCCTGTCGACTCAGGATTGCCGACATTCTGTCGGCAGGGAAATTGAAGAGCAGGCAAGATGCCTGCGCCCCCGTCGGGTTATTTCTTCTCTTCGTCCTCTTCCTCTTCGACAAACTTGTCGTGGCCCGTCTTCTTCATCTCCTTGAGTGAATCGATGAGCTTCGGAACTTCGTCGCCCTTGCCATTGAGGAAGGCCTCTTCGATTTCGCAGAATGTCACGAAAACCTTGCCGACCATTTTGCGATATTCCGCGGCGGCCTTGGCTTTTCCAGGGCCTTCTGGCATCTTCGCCACCATGGCGGGGATTTCCACCAGGCTCTTCAAGACGGCTTGCTGCGCTTCGCGGGCGTGGGCCGCGCCTTTGACCGGGTCGGTCTCGCGGCGAAGGGCCTTGAACGCGTCGTTTGTCGCTTCCATCTGCTCACCCAGCTTGGTCTTTTCCTTTTCTTCCTCGGCCCGCGCAGTGAGCGGCACGCAAAGCAGCGCCGTTGCGCAGCACCATGTCATCCATTGGTTTTTCATAATCCACCAATACGAGCGAAATCATGGCGGCTTTCCAATCGTAAATTTTTTGTGAATCAATTCGTCTGAAATGCGCCGGCCCACGTGAACGCGAAATTCAAAACATGGCGGCGGCGGCTTCTCCGGTTCGGCGGGGCGGCGCTCCTGCTGGCGGCGCTTGGCTGGTTCGCGCTGCCCTTCGCCGTGCCCCTGCCTCCGGGTTTGGCCAAGGAACCCACCGGTTCGCAGGTCTGGCTTGACCGGCATGGCGCGCCGATTCTCAACCTGACATTGCCCGATGCTTCACGCGCGGCACCCGTCACCCTCGATGCGATCCCCGCCGACCTCATCGCCTGCACGATGGCGGCCGAGGACAAGCGCTTCTTCGAGCATGCCGGGATCGACCTCCTCGCAACGATGCGTGCCGGCCGTGACCTGATGGCAAAGCGCCGCATCATTTCGGGGGCGTCGACGATCACCCAGCAGCTTGTGAAAATTTCAGCCGCACCGGTGCCGCGAACCTTCTCTGTCAAAATCCGTGAAGCGCTCGCGGCCCGGCGTTTGGAAATGTCATGGTCCAAGCCGCGGATTCTAACAGCTTATCTGAACCGCCTCGACTATGGAAATCTCCGCACCGGCACGGCTGAGGCGGCGCGCTTCTATTTTCAAAAACCGCTGGCCGATCTTTCGCTGGCCGAATGCGCCCTGCTCGCCGGGCTTCCCCAGGCACCATCGCGGCTCAATCCCTTGCGGCATCCCGAGCGCGCGATCGTCCGCCGCAACACTGTGCTCAGGCGTCTCGCTGCGTTGGGAAACATCGATGCCGCACGCATTGCCGCCGCTCTAACAGAACCGCTCGCGCTCCGGCCATTGCCCGAGGAGCAAGTCGCACCGTGGCTCGCCCTTCAATCTCAAATTTCAAATCTCAATTCTCAAATCACCACAACGCTCGACCTGCCGCTGCAACGCGACCTTGAGGCCATCGTGCGCGAGGAAACCGCGCGCCTGCGCGACGCCAACCTGCGCCATGCGGCGGTTGTGGTGATTGATAATCGCACCGGTGAAATCCTCACCCTCGTTTCATCGGCCGATTGGGACGACCGCCGCGGTGGCCAGCTCAATGGCGCGCTGTTGCCACGTTCGCCCGGCTCGACGCTCAAGCCCTTCACCTATCTGCTCGCGATGGAGCGCAGCCACCGCATTCCTTCGTCGATCCTCGCCGACATCCCGACTCCCTTCCGCACGCCGCAAGGGCTCGACCTGCCGGAAAATTATGACCGCAAGTATCGCGGGCCGGTCACCTTGCGCGCGGCCCTGGCTTGTTCGTTGAATATTCCCGCGCTGCGCGAATTGAATTTCCTCGGCGGACCCCGGCCGCTGCGTGAGCTGTTAGAAAAACTTGGCATCACCACACTGGATAACGATCCCGCGATCTATGGCCTCGGCCTAACCTTGGGCAACGCGCCTGTCCGCTTGCTCGAATTGACCAATGCCTACGCCACGCTCGCGCGCATGGGGATGCATCGTCCGCCATCGTTGTTTCCGGATAACAACGAAACCGAGCACCGCGTCTTCGATGCCCGCAACGCGTGGCTCATCGCCGACATCCTTTCCGATCCGTCAGCCCGCGCGCCGGTATTTGCACCCGGTGGTCCGCTGGATCTTCCATTCCGTTGCGCGGTGAAAACCGGAACCTCCTCCGATTTCCATGACAACTGGTGCATCGGTTACACGCCGGAATTCACAGTCGGTGTGTGGGCTGGAAATTTCGAAGAGCAACCGATGAAAGGCATCTCCGGCATCACCGGCGCGGGTCCGGTGTTTCATCGCGCGATGCTGCGCGTGCATCGCGACACGACGCCCACATGGTATGAACGTCGCGGCGATGTGGTTGATGTCATGATCGACTCACGCACCGGCAAACGATTGTCAGCAGGGGAGAACAGCCACGTGCGTCCCGACATCGCTCCGGCTGACCTCCTGCCATTGCCCTCCACCGCAAGCGACTACGATGCCAGCGGCAAGGCCTTGCTTGAACCCGTTTTCGCGGAGTGGTTTGCGAGCCGCTTCAATGACAGGCGCAACGAACTCGCGCTCGACCCAAGCGCTGCGGCCCGCGAGCCATTGCGCATCATCAGTCCCGCCGACAACGCGCTGTTTCTGCTCGATCCCGACATCCCATCCGGCTCCGACAAACTTCGCCCCGTCACCAATCTTCCGGGCACCGCGCTCTGGCAATCGGACACGCTTCGCATCGAGCCGGGTCTGCCCGAACCCATCATTCATCTAACAGCAGGCGTCCATATCGTCACTGCCACCGATCCCGCGACAGGAACCGTCCACACGCTGACACTGCGGGTGAAATCGCTGTGACGGCCATCTTCTGTAGCGGCGGTCTGCGACCGTCGTGCGAATGCATGGCAAGAGAGCGCCGGAAATCCGCCCTTCAGTTCCACGCATTGGCACGGCGCTCACAGAGCGCCGCTACAGAGGCCCTTCCAAAACAAGTTGCGGGTTCGGTGCCGCTCTTTAAGGTGATGCCAATGATTGTCTCTTTGTCTACCCTCGCCCAATACGGCTACGGTCACGGCGGCTATGGCCCGCAATATTCGATGACGCACATCGTCATCATCGGCGTATCGTTTCTGGTAAGCATGCTCGTCAGCGGCACTCTCAAACGCCGGTTTGCAGAGTACTCAAAAATTCCCATCCGCCTCAGTGGTGCCCAGGTTGCTGAATTGATGCTGGCGCAAAATGGCATCCGCGACGTGCAGGTTGTCAGCGTGCCCGGCCAGCTCACGGATCATTACGATCCCTTGAAGAAAACCGTGAACCTCAGCGAGGAAGTTTATGCATCCAACTCGGTCGCCGCCGCTGCTGTCGCTGCTCATGAATGCGGCCACGCGGTGCAGCACCAACAAGCTTATGTCTGGCTCGGTCTCCGTTCGAAAATGGTGCCGGTGGTGCAATTTTCCAGCAACCTGCTGAACTTCGTCATGATCGCCGGTATGATCGGTGTCGCCCTTTTCCACTCGGCCATGATGCTGTGGGTGTGGGTCGGGTTGTTCGGTGTGACGACCTTGTTTGCCTTCGTCACCCTGCCCGTCGAGTTCGACGCCAGCCGCCGCGCGATGATTTGGATGAACAGCAGCGGCATCGCCACGCACATCGATCATGACCGTGCGAAGAACGCCCTCTTCTGGGCAGCCATGACCTACGTCGCGGCCGCCATCGGCTCGCTCGCGCAGTTGATCTACTTCATCATGATGGCGATGGGCCGCAGGGATTAAATCAAGGAGAGTGGGCGTCCCGCCCACATCTTATTTTCTTCATTCTTTTTTGAATGAAGATGTGGGCGAGACGCCCACGCTCCTTGATTGGCGCTTGCCGCGGGAGGAACCACCGGGACATGGTTCTGTCAGCCGATGAAGGAACTCCTCGAAGAACTCGAACGCTGGGGAGCGGATGTTATTTTCGGCCGTGCGAAAGGGTTCCGGGCGGCGCTGATGCGGTTTGCGATGCGGGCATTGTCCGGCATTTTCCGCGGCATCGTCCAAATGCGGCTTCGTTCCTACCGCAAAGGCTGGCGGCCACAGCGCTACCTGGGCACGCAGGTGGTCGCGATCGGCAACATCACCGTCGGCGGCACCGGCAAAACACCGGTTGTCGAATTGCTCGCCAAAACCCTGCGCGAACGCGGCCGGCGGGTGGCCATTCTTTCACGCGGTTACAAAAGCAAAAAGTTGGATCGCGCGCAAAAGTGGCAGAACGCCGGTGGCAAGCCGATCCCCTCATGGGAAATGCCGAAAGTCGTCTCCACGGGCCGGGCGATATTGCTCGATTCGAAATACGCCGGCGACGAGCCGTTCATGCTCGCCAAGAACCTCGATGGCGTGGCCGTGATCGTGGACAAGAACCGCGTGAAGAGCGGCATGTTTGCCACAAGTGAACTGGCGGCAAACACCTTGTTGCTCGATGACGGGATGCAATATCTCGATCTCGCCCACTCGTTCGATGTGGTGCTTGTGGATTCAACGGCACCGTTCGGAACCGAAGCCTTGCTGCCGCGCGGCACCTTGCGCGAACCACCGAAAAATTTGCGGCGCGCGAGTTACATCCTTCTCACCAAGTGCAACGGGACATCGAACGAGGCGCTCATCACCCGCATCCGCAAGTATAACAAAACCGCGGACATCGTCGAATGCACGCACGGCCCGATTTATCTTGAGAACGTTTTCACACGCGAGCGCCAGCCTCTGGAATTTCTCAAGGACAAATGGGTGGGCGCGATCAGCGCCATCGCGGTGCCCGAAGCCTTCGAGGGCTCGCTCGAAAAACTTGGCGCGCGGGTTGAGATCCGCCGCCGCTTTTCGGATCACTACCGCTTCTCCGCGCGCGAGGTGGAGAAATTCATGCAGCGCTGCGTCGAGCGCGACATGCATCTCATCGTAACCACCGAGAAGGACGCTGTTAGATTTCCGCGGCCGGCATCGATCGATGTGCCGGTGTATTTCCTGCGCATCGAAGTGGAAATTCTCCGCGGGCAAGAGGTGTGGGACGACCTTGTCAGCCGGATCTGCAATCCTCCCGCAGCCTTCGAGCCTATCCTGCGCTATCGCGACGCGTATCGGGCCTGACAAGGAGAGCGTGTCTCATTGTTCAGTCGAATCCATCCATATGGTAACGATCGAGATGCTCCCGGTATTCGACGCCGCGCCGGTGGCCATCGATGGCGAGCAAGCTGCAAGCGACGATCAAAACCAGCGCGGCAATGCGATAGAACCACTTCGGTATGAAAAGGCCGAACGCGATCAAGATCGCAGCGACGATGAAAAAGCCCACTTCGGCGCCGGGCACAAAGGAGATGAAGTTATCGACCACAAACAGACAGGCCCCAATCCAGAAAAGCGCGCGCGTTCCAAACGCCTTGATCTTGGAAAGGGTCGCGTTGCCGGGAACCGCGTTGGATGGATTGCTGATCATCCGCCGTTCCTTTTGACCTGTTGCTTCATCGCTTCGACAGACTCCGCGATTTCGCCGACCTGCGGGTGAACCTCCTTGATCAAGTCGTGCTCCGCTTTCGACAGCTTTTCGATGCGCTGGTTTTGCTGTTTCAGCTCATCCAACAAGCGGTTTTGCTTCGACGAAATCCGGTGCATCCAGCAGAAGCAAACCGCCCAACAAATCGTGCCCATCATCGTCATCCAGAAACCAAGGTGGGCGATGTCCATGGGGGAATCCTAAGCACGAAATTCTAAACACATCAAAGAGATCAAATTCCTCTTATCTGCGTTCATCTGCGTCCATCTGCGGTTAAAAACTCTTCCTTTTGCCGGGGACGACCGAAATTTCCCGGTTTTTCGGGTTGCCAGCGGGGGGACTTGCTCCTAGCTTCCGCCTCCCGCGACCCAATTTTCCCGAGATGTCCAAGCACAACAGCCTCAAATCCAGCGCCACTGTCGGCGGCAAGCGTTCCGTTCTCAAGCGTTTCGAGCGCGTCAAGCTGCTCAGGGAGCGCGGTGAGTGGAAGGAAGGCCGTTCGCCGCTTGGTTTGCCAAAAACCAAGGGAGAGGGCTGATTTCCCGCCTTTTTTCCATCCGAAGTGCGCGGAATCCTCGGGGTTTCGCGCCTTTTGTTTTTCCAGCCATGGCCAGCAACGACGGCGTCCGCCTCAACAAATATCTCGCGTCCTGCGGGATCGGGTCGCGGCGCGCCTGCGACGAACTGATCCAAACCGGCCGCGTCGAGGTCAATGGCCACCCCTGCGTCAACATGGGCACCCGCATCGGCCCAAGCGACCACGTCCGCCTCGACGGCAAGCGCATGGTCGCGAAGGAGGCGATGATCGTCGCTTTCCACAAACCCCGCGGCTTCGTCTGCACCCGTGAGGATGAGTTGGGCCGCGAGACGATTTACACGCTGCTCCCTGAAGCGCTGCATTCGCTGCACCACGTCGGCCGGCTCGACATGGATTCCGAGGGCCTGCTGATTCTCACCAACGACGGCGACCTTTCGCAGCAGTTGATGCATCCCTCGAAATCGGTGGAAAAGGAATACCTCGTCACCGCCAACCAGGCTTTCGAGAACGCGCACCTGGACCAATTTCTCGAAGGCCTCTACACCACGGAAGGCAAGCTCAAGGCCAAGGCCGTCGAGCGTCTTTCATCGCGGCGCATCAAGATCACCCTCGACCACGGTGCCAAACGGCAGATCCGCGTGATGTTCGACACGCTTGGCTACCAAGTGACGAAATTGCTGCGCGTCCGCGTCGGCGGCTTGTGGCTCGGCGACCTCGAACCAGGCGGCTGGGCGATCCTCAATTCGAGGGAAGTTGATATGCTGTTAGGGAAATCTGAAGCGCCGAAGAAGAAGGGTGGTTCAAAGAGAGTTGATGGTTGAGAGGGGTGGCTGGGACGTCTCGTCCCAGCAGGTATTAGCGCCACTTGCCTTGATGCGTTGAAGAGCTGCGACGAGACGTCACAGCCACCTTGAGAGTTATCTCGCGGGCTTCATCTTCGTTCCCGGCGGAAAGAACGCTCCGCGATCGGGATTGCTCGTGGCAGGCTCCGGAGTGATTGTGGGCGTGATGGTTTCGGTTGGCCCGGGTTTGGTGACAATCTTCGCGCTTGTTAGAAGCCTCTTGGTGCGCTCGAGATCACGAAGCGCTTCGGTCCCGGCGCGGGTTCCTTTCGCGTTGGCGGCGAGTGTTTCGTAACCGCGTGAAGCTTCCTGCAAGGTCGTGAGCAAACGATCACGGCATTCCATCGCGAGTATGCGTCGTGACTCCTGACGCCATTTTTGTTCGGCCGCGACTTTGGGATCTTTGAGCAACAGATCGATTTTACCCTGCGCGGTTACGGCGGCTTGGGCGCCAAACTTTTTCACAAACGGCAGCGTCATGAAATCGTCGAACGCGAACCATTCCTCAACCGGATCGGCGATCGCTTCGATCACCGCAAGCCGCGCATTGATCCACGTGTTCGCTTCGTTCTCAAGGCCGGTGGGCGCGCCTTGGATGCGCAGCCATTGGCGCATCGCTTCGGGTGGCTGGTCCGGAAATTCATGGGCCGTGTCGGGCCAGGCTTCCTGTGTCACTTGCGCGCCCAGCTTGCGGAAATACAGCAGCGCGCCGAGCGAAGGGGGATAGTTTCCATCGCTTCGCCCGCAACCGATGTAGATAGGAATGGGCGTCGCGAACTTCGGGGAATCGGCGCGCATTTCAAACACGCCAGCGCCCAGGATCAATCCACCGGCCAGACTGCGGTCGCGGTCCAACAGCAGCGATGTGTGCCATCCGCCTTTGCTAAAGCCGCTGACGAAGATGCGCTTCGGATCCACCGCTGCGGACTTGGTGAGGGTTTTCTTCAGGGCATTGAGGATCCCCAGTTCATCGGCGATTTCCTGCTCGTTGTAATTGAAGGGCCCGCGGTGCCGGTAGGTCATGCCCACTAGCACGAAGTCCTTTCCGCCTGTCATCTTTTGAATCCACTCGGCAGTCGGCACACCATCGGTCCCGGGATAAAAAACGATGGCGGGATAGGCTTTCGAAGCATCCCAGCCTTCCGGTTTCCAAACGGGCAGCGTCGCATCGAGATCCGGCCACGGCATGGGGATCCATTTCGCTTGGGCGGAAACGACTAAGCTGATAAGGATGAGGATGAAGGTGCGGAAGAACTGCATGGGTTGGATATATCATAGCCCGCGAGATTAATCAAAAAGGAGCGCGGGCATTTTGTCGGCTGGGCCTGGCCGACATGCTGTCGGGCGGAACGAACTGCGGACAGAATGTCCACTGCGGACAGAATGTCCGCCAGACGCAGTGGGCAGGATGCCCACGCTCCTTGAGTCTTGCCCCGCGGCGCTGGGCTTTCTAACTTACGCCCGACTGCGGGACCGACCGCGGCGTTTTCCCCAATTTCCTCAACCCATGAGCGCTAAAAAATCCACGACCCATGACCTGGAGGCCGTCCGGCTGCCTTCCCCGGAATTTTCCGCGAAGGCGCGGATCGGCTCGATGGCGGCTTACAGGAAGCTGTATAAGGAATCGATCGCGAACCCCGAGAAATTCTGGGCAAGCGAGGCCGCCGAGCTGACCTGGCAGAAGAAATGGACCAAGGTGCTCGATTGGAAGGCGCCAAACGCGAAGTGGTTCGTCGGCGGCAAGCTGAACGTTTGTGAAAATTGCGTGGACCGTCATGCCGCAGGACCGCGGCGCAACAAGGCGGCGATCATTTGGGAGGGCGAACCCGGCGACAAACGCGTCATCACTTATGGCCAGCTTCAGAAAGAAGTCTGCCGCTTCGCGAATGTGCTTTTGAAAAATGGCGTGAAAGCCAAGGACCGCGTTTTGATTTACATGCCGATGGTCCCCGAAGCGGCGATCGCCATGCTCGCCTGCGCGCGCATCGGCGCGGTGCACAACGTGGTGTTTGGTGGCTTCGCTGCGGATTCAATCGTCGATCGTCTTGAGGATTCGGGCGCGACCGTGATCGTCACCGCTGACGGTGGTTGGCGGCGGGGCAAGGTGGTGCCATTGAAACCAGTGGTCGATGAAGCATTGGCGAAATACAAGAAGGTGACCCGCGTCATTGTCGTCAACCGCTGCGGCAATGATATTTCGATGACCGCCAAGCGCGATGTGTGGTGGCACGATGAAATGGCAAGTGCCTCACCGAAGCATGTCGCGAAGGCCTTCGACTCCGAACACCCGCTGTTCGTGCTCTATACTTCGGGTTCGACCGGCAAGCCGAAAGGGATTTTACACACTTCAGGAGGTTATCTAACAGGCACCTATTCGACCTGCAAATACATCTTCGACATGCGCGACGAGGACATCTACTGGTGCACGGCCGATGTGGGTTGGATCACCGGTCACTCGTACATTGTCTATGGCCCGCTCGCGAATGGCGTGACGCAGTTGATGTATGAAGGCGCCCCAAATTTCCCGGACTTCGGACGCTTTTGGAAAATGATCGAAGACCACGGCGTCACGATTTTCTACACGGCACCGACAGCGATCAGGGCCTTCATCAAAGCGGGCGATGCCTTGCCGAAAGCGCATGATCTGTCATCGCTGCGTCTGTTAGGTTCCGTCGGTGAGCCGATCAATCCCGAGGCGTGGAGCTGGTATCACAAACACATCGGCGGCGGCAGATGCCCGATCGTGGATACGTGGTGGCAAACCGAGACGGGCGCGATTTTGATTTCCCCATTGCCAGGTGCTACTCCCTGCAAACCCGGCACCGCGACCATGCCGTTCTTTGGGATCGATGCCGCCATCCTGGATGACGCGGGCAACGAGTGCAAAGCCGGCCAGGACGGACGTCTTGTCATCCGCAAGCCCTGGCCGTCGATGATCCGCACGATTTACGGCGACAAGGAGCGTTATAAGAAAACCTATTGGTCCGACTATCCCGGACTCTACACCGCGGGCGATGGCGCGCGGCGCGACAAGGATGGGAATTTTTGGATCATTGGCCGCCTCGATGACGTCCTGAATGTTTCAGGACATCGTCTCGGCACCGCGGAAATCGAGAGCGCCCTGGTGTCGCATCCCGCCGTCGCCGAGGCCGCGGTGGTCGGCAGGCCGCACGATATGAAAGGGCAGGCCGTCGCCGCTTTCGTCACGCTGAAAGGGAATTTCGAGGAATCCGAAGCACTGCGCAACGAGCTCCGCAACCATGTCGGCAAGGTCATTGGGGCGATTGCCAAGCCCGACGATTTGCACTTCGCGCCCGGGCTCCCCAAGACCCGCTCCGGAAAAATCATGCGACGGCTATTGAAAGAATTGGTTTCTACGGGAAAGATATCAGGAAACATCACCACGCTTGAGGATTTCTCCGTAGTGGAAATGCTCCAACGCAAGATCACCCTTTCATTTACTACATGACCTCCTCCCGCTATCTCATCGCCCGGCTCGCGCAGGCGTTTGGTTATTTCCGCAAAAACCAGCGGATGGCCGACGCCGCTTCGGAGATGCATTTGCTCCGCGAGGCCGAAGCCCAGCTCGGTGCGGCGATTTGGGAAAAGGTCGAAGGCATCGAGGCGCTGTCGGTCGAGTATTGGAACTTGCGCAAATTCATCAAGGAGCGCGACCGGGTGAGGATTCAACTAGGGGAGTGCCAGGCACGCCTCGACCTGGCGCACGAAGAACGCGCGTCCGTGCTCAACACCAACCCCGAAATGCATCACGAACTGCTCGAAGAGCGGGTCGCCTTGTTGACCGAACTGGAGAAATTGGCATTGGCCCGGGATGCCATCGTGTCGGAAGCACGTGAAGTCCGCCGCGGCTACGAGGGGCTCAAGATGAAACTTGAAGTGCTCACGCACGAGGCCGCCGGCACGGATTCGAAGAAGGAGGAGATCGAGTTGGTGCGCTCGCGGTTGGCCGAACTCAAAGGAAAATTTGCGGACCTCAAACAGGAGCGGATCGATATCGGCAATCAGGTCGAAGAGGGCGACGCGAAGGTGGACATTGTGGACGAGAAGCTCAACGAGAAGAAGATGGCCCGCCGGGTGCATGCTTCGGAGGCGTTCCAGATCATTGGCGATGGCAACAAGGAGATATCCCTGCTGCGCGCCGAGAGCGGGCTGTTAGATACGCAGATGCGCCAGCTTTATGCGGAGATAGGACGTTTCGTCAGCCGCCACGCGAACCAGGATGCGGCCTGCGCCGCCGCCACTGCAGGCCATCATGGCCTGGTCGATGTCATGCGCGCGATGCGCCGGTCGATCGCCCTGAACCACCGGCTCGCGGGAACCGCCTGAGTTTTATTTGCGCCACAGCCAGCGCAGTGTGTCCGGGACTACTTCACGTGCTTGGCCTTCAGCATCAGCACCGGAATATCCACCACATGCCGCACCTTGTCGGCGGTGGTGCCGCGGATGAGGTCGCCGATGAAGCGATGGCCGTGGGTGGCCATTGCGATGAGATCGACGTTGTGGGCGGCTGCGGCCTTGATGATTTCCTCGGAGGGTTCGCCAAGGGCCAACACGTATTCCGCCGTGAAACCATCCTCGCGCAGGCAGGCAACCTGCGCTTCAAGATACGCGCGGTCTTCCTTCATCTCCTCACTGTCGGCAAGGTTCAACAACTTGTAGTTCCGCGCCGCCCAGCCATCCGCCACGTGGATGAGCACGAAGCTCGCGCCGGTGAGCGTCGACAGCTTGCGGACGTGCTCAAGGATGGTCGCATCCGCCGGACCATTTTCGACAGGAACCAGAATTTTGAGATACATGGCGGCGATCAGACGGGGAAACCCAGGAATCCATAGAACGATTTTCTAACAGATTCTGGCATGAATATATCAAACAATAGTTTCACATTCAAGGTGATGATGATCGCCGCGGTGGTCCAGCCGAGCACCTTGACCCAGATGGGATTGACGAACTGTCCCATCTTGGCCTTTTCCCCGGTGAAACGCATCAACGGCCAGACCGCGAAGCCGAGCTGCATGCTGAGCACGACCTGGCTGGCGACCAGCAGCTCGGTGGTTTTGGTTTCGCCGTAAAATCCGATGATGCAGACCGCGGGCACGATCGCGATGGCGCGCGTGACCAGCCGCCGTAGCCACGGGCGGATGCGGAAATTGAGGAAACCCTCCATCACGATCTGGCCCGCAAGAGTGCCGGTGAGCGTGGAGTTTTGTCCGGAAGCCAGCAGGGCAACCGCGAACAAGGTGCTGGCGATGCCGACGCCGAGGGTTGGGCTCAGCAATTTGTAGGCATCCTGGATCGCCGCAACTTCCTTGTGGCCGGACCAGTGGAAACTCGCGGCGGCGAGGATCAGGATCGCACCGTTGATGAACAACGCGAACATCAGCGCGACCGTCGAATCGATGGTCGCAAATTTGATTGCCTCCCGTTTGCCATCGGAACTGCGTTCGAAATTCCGCGTCTGCACGATCGACGAATGAAGATAGAGATTATGCGGCATCACCGTCGCTCCCAGAATGCCAATGCTGACATAAAGCATGTGCTGGTACTTCAAAATATCGGCGGTGGGCACGAAGCCGAGCATCACACCTGTTAGACTTGGCTTTGCGAAAAACAATTCCGCGGCGAAGCAGGCGCCGATCGTCGCGATGAGCGTGATCACCACCGCTTCGACATAACGGAAACCCTTGTTCTGCAGATAAAGAACCGCCAGCACGTCGGCGCAGGTGATGACGCAGCCCCAGACGATCGGAATGCCAAACAACAACTGCAGCCCGATTGCCGAGCCGACGACTTCCGCGAGGTCGCAGGCGGCGATGGCGAGTTCGCACAAGACCCACAGGAACCACACCGTCGGCTTGGTATAATGGTCGCGGCAAGCCTGCGCGAGATCGCGGCCGGTGACGACGCCGAGCTTCACGCACAAGTGCTGCAGCAGGATCGCCATCAGGTTTGAAATCATGATGACCGACAGCAGCGTGTAACCGAACTGCGCGCCGCCCGAGAGATCGGTGGCCCAGTTGCCGGGATCCATGTAACCGACCGCGACAAGGAATCCGGGTCCGCTGAAGGCCAGCAGTTTCTTGAAGAACGAAGCCTTGCCCGGGATCATGATGCTGCGATGCACTTCGGGCAGCGACAACTCCGCGGCAGCCCTTCGCCAGGCTTGGTCGGATTGTGTTTCGGGATCGGACATCGGAAATTTCTGTTAGAACTTGGTGCTCGCTCGAAGGAACGGAGTCCGGTGTGAGGCGGCGATTTCGCACTCAAGCTGCACGTGGCCCACATCGACCGTGTAGGGGCTTTCGGTGGTGTCCGGTCGGTCCGTGCTCAGGGGCCGTAATCCCGCGCCATCCGCTGTCGGCAAGAGTGCCAAAGGCAATAAGGCAACGATAGGGGGCCGGCGGGACACGACCCAAACTTAGCCAAGGCTAATTTAGCTTCGCAAGACTTATTTTCGGAAACCCGGAATGCGGCTATGGGCTGCGCGGAAACGCCTTACTCGTCCTCGATCTTCAACCTTTTCGGCCGCGGGAGGGGAATTCGCTCTTCGACGTCGCTGAGGTCGAGGCTGTCGAGGACATTGGTGCGCCGCCGCACGAAGCCTGGCTCGTCGGAGGTTGCGGCGAAACTCGGAACCTCAGTGTGGTAGGGGTCGTCGCCGAGCAGCGTCGGCTCCTTGGGGCGGACGGGAACCACATCGAGGGTGGGCATGTTCGCGGCGAGTTCCGCACCGCTGTCCCCGAAGCCACCGGTGCCGGAGTGGATGGAACAAAACGGCAGTCCGCCGGCGCCCTTGCGGAAATACTCATCGACCGTCTGCTGGCAGAATTGGGTCGCCTGCTGTCCGGATTCCGAACAGACGCGCATCACCGACACGCTGTTTGGCACGCTCATCACGTCGCCGCCGAAGGAGGGCGCGACCGCGTTCATCGTTGCTTGCCAGACAGGCATTGCCAAATCGCGGCTGAAGGCCCCCGGGTAGATGGCCTCGCCATTTCCTGTTAGAAATCCGGTCCAGACGCCGCAGGTGACCCGTTTGTTGTAGCCCAGGAACCAGGTGTCGGAAAAATCCGCTGTCGAACCGCCCTTGCCCGCGCCGGTGAAGGGCTTTTCCATCAAGCCATCGAGCACGCCCTTCGAGCTGCCGCGATAAAGCGAGCCCGCCATCATGCTGTGGACCTGCCATGCGGTGGCCTCGTCAATGACCATGTGGCGTTTGGGATCGGGCGCTTCGCGGTGATAGCGGGTGTTGCCCGCGGCGTCTTCGATGCGGTCGAGATAGACCAGGGCATCCGGTCCCGAACGTCCGCCGAGAGGAAATACAGACATCGCTTTCACCGCTTGCTTCATCGGTATTTCATCGAAGCCCACCGCCAGGCGTGGCAGGAGTTCCGCCTTCTGCAGGGGCAGGCCGAAGGCCACCGCGGTGTCAACGACCCGCTTGAATCCAACTTGCCCGGCCAGCCGCACCGTGGCGCCAATCTTGGAATTTTCGAGAGCCGCGCGCGCCGTGATTCTGTCCTCGTACACCGGTGTCGGCACTTCCGCGCCCCATTCGCCAAGGATGCCCTCACGTCCGCCGATCATTACCGCCCGGTTGTCCATCGGCACGTCCTCGACCATCGTCGAAGGTGTTAGATCCGTGCTCAGGCCGGCCGCGTAGATGAATGGGAAAAACGCGGTGCCCAACGGCGCCTTGCCCATTTCGATGAAATCATAAGGCACTTGCGCATAGTCGCGGCCACCGACATGGGCCAGCACTTCGCCGGTGTCATGTTGGATCATCAGCACCGCGCCTTGCAGATACACCGCCGCCTTGGGATCGCCTTTCTTATAGTCGCTGTATTTGGGATGGTTGTATCCCGGTGTGGCCTCGGCTTTTGCCAGCGCTGCCGAAAGCGCGTCCTGCGCGGCGGTCTGCGCTTCCGCCAAAATGGTGGTGTGGATCTTGAATCGTCCCGAAGCCAGCGCGTCCTCGCCCAGTGCCCGCCCAACGGCATCGGCGATGCGTTCATACAAGTGCGAAGTGCCGCGGCGCAGCGGCTGCGGATTGAGGACCAGCGGCAGCGACTTGAGCCGCGAGGCATCGGACGCGGAAATGAAGCCCTCTTCACGCATGCGGCCGATGACGTAGTTGCGGCCATCGCGGTTAATGTCGGGATTGTTGAGTGGTGAGCGGACGTTTGGGTTCTTGATCAAGGTCACCAGCGACGCGCATTCCTCGATGGTAAGATCCATCGGCTCCTTGCCGAAGTAACCGAGCGATGCCGAACGGATGCCATAAAAGCCACTGCCGAAATAAATCCGGTTCACATAAAAATTCAGGATCTCGCGCTTGCTGTAACGCTTCTCGATGCGCCGCGCGAGGAAGGCCTCCACCAACTTCCGCTGGATTTTCGTTTCATGGCGCAGCACCGCTTCCTGTTTGAGGTTGTAAGCATTTCTCGCCAACTGCTGGGTGAGCGTGCTCGCGCCCTGGTTGCCACCCTGCGCGTTCAATTTCACCGCACGCAGGATGCCGACGTAGTCCACGCCATCGTGCGTTAGAAACCGCGAATCCTCACCGGCCCGCAACGCCTGGATGAAAATCTCCGGCACCTGTTCGATCGGAATCACACTCCGGTTCTGCACGAAGATGCGGCCGATCTCCTTGCCGTTGCGATCGAGGATGATGCTGGGCTCCTCAAGATCGTTGATGCGCTCCAGATCATAGCTGTCGGCGCGATGCCGGAATTCCCGGGTGTAGGCTTCCGCAAAAATCCATCCCAGGCCCGCGGTGATGATGCCGATGGAAATCAGGACGAACCAGAATCCCTTCCGTTTGAAGAAGACGCGCTTGCTCTTCTTGCGATTCGATTTTTGAGTCGTCGCCATGCCAGATCCGGATTCACCGCCCCTTGAACCCACGGGCGCTTGGACAAACGAATATAGGATGGATCGCGGCCCCGCAACTCCTTCGTTGGCCGAGCGGCTGCGGAATCGCATCCGGAGCGAGGGACCGCTGCCGTTTCCGGAATTCATGGCCGCCGCGCTCTACGACCCGGCGGACGGCTACTACGCCAAAGGCTCGCGGCAGGTTGGCCGGGCGGGGGATTTTTTCACCAGTGTCAGTGTCGGGCCGCTTTTCGGCGAACTGCTTGCCCGCCGCTTCGCCCGGGAATGGCGCGGCTGGGGATCGCCGGCCCGCTGGCGGATCATCGAGTTCGGCAGCCACGACGGCAAACTGGCCGCGGATGTCCTTGCAGGTTTGTTGAAAATCGATCCCGCGGCGTACGCGGCACTGGGGTATGTCATTCCCGAACCGCTGCCGATGCTGCAACAGGCGCAGCGGGAGACGCTGGGAAAATTCGGCGAGAGAGTCGTGCATGCTGTCGACCTGCTTGGCCTGGCCGAAGATCCGCTGCCGGGCATCGCCTTTGGCAACGAGGTTCTCGACGCCTTGCCATTTCACGTCGTCGAATGGCGTGATGGACGCTGGTGTGATTGCAGGGTCGCCCTCGATGATGATGTAAATTTTCAATGGCAGCTTGGCGAATCCATCGCCGATCCCAGCGTCGCCGCCGATCTAACAGAAATCGGCGCGGCCTTTCCCGACGGCTACCGCACCGAAGTCCGCGTGAACTTCCAACATTTCATGGAGCCGGCGCTGCGCTGTCTTTCGCAAGGCCTGCTGCTTTGGATCGACTACGGCTTTGGGCGGTCGGACTATTATCACCCGCAGCGCACGCAAGGCACACTGCGGACTTTTTCGAATCACCGCGCGGGCGATGATCCCTTGGCGAACCCCGGCGAAATCGACATCACCGCGCATGTCGATTTCACCGCCGTCGCCGAAGCCGGCGTTGCGCTGGGATGCCAGCCCGCGCCAATCCGTGATCAAGGCGGCTGGCTGACGGACCTAGCCCGCGATTGGCTTCTGGAACTGGAAGGCAATCCCCAACCCTCCCTCCTCCGCCAATTCCAAACCCTCACCCATCCCGGCCATCTCGGCCTCAAATTCCAAGTCATGGAAATCGAGGTAAGGAAGATGGACGCCTACGTCCATCCAGATTGATGGGACGTAGGCGTCCCATCTCCTAACGCCTGTTTCCAATTCTCCCACTCATTCCACTTGCTCCGCCCCCGCCAGCGCGTAATTTCGCGCCTGAAAGCCGGGATGGCGGAATTGGTAGACGCGCTAGATTTAGGATCTAGTATCGCAAGGTGTGCAGGTTCGAGTCCTGTTCCCGGTATTTTTAATGGTGGTGTTAAAATCTATTGTAAATAGCTCACTGTGAGCCAGTTCGAGTGATAATAAGTGTGGATTCAGAGGATCGGGAATACCTCCAAATACCGGCAAAATGCAACGAAATGCCAGTTCTATTGCACGGTCTGTTGCACGGTAAAATTTCTTCTACGAGTGGGTAATTCCTAGCTCGGCGCTAGACGCAGCAGAGGACCACCTTCCTCGGTCTCACGCCCCTAGTTTGTGCCTACAAACAGCGTCGGCAATTTTTCTACCGCAATTACGGCCGTCCGCGTCTCCGGCGAAACGGCGGATATGGGTAGGCGACCTCCGAACAATATCTCTCGCACCCGAGTTCGGGGTCCCAGCACCCCAGACGCGGTCGGCTACAATACCGCCGTCACCACGGACCTAAAAGGGCGCGAATCTAACATTTGAGCTTTTCAAATCATCCCATCCCGATATTCAGATGCGTAGATAGAATGCGAAATTCCCGCCGGCCAAAATATTCTGGATTAGGTTAACGCCCCAGTATGACGCCGCAGAAACCCATCGCCAAACCATTCTCTGAAGCCGATCTCGTGATCGACTTTTGTAGAAATCTAACTGGCCAGCATGATCCTTGGCGGACGAAAAATTTTGCCACGGAATTCCAATACTCCCGCGGTAGGACAGACATCGTGATGACAGATGGCAACGGACGGATTATTGCCGTGGAGGCGAAACTTTCGAAGTGGCGAGACGCGTTGAATCAAGCATATCGGAACGGTTGCTTTGCCCACAAAAGTTACGTCCTCCTCCCAGCGAGAGCTGCGAAAAGAGCTGAGCGGTTCATGCCCGAATTTGAGCGGCGATCGGTGGGTTTATGTTCCGTGACGAAAGACGGCATTGTTGTCCTGATAGATTCGGCTGAGTCCCTGCCGATACAGCCAAATTTGACCCAGCGTGCTGTCCTATTGACAGAATCGGTTCGTTAGATCAAACGCTCCATGTGGTCGATCACGTTGGAGAACTTTGCGCCCGCCTTGGCTTCCAATTAATAAGTCACTTGGGGAGCGGTGCATTCAAAAATGCCTATCGGGTGGCGAAGGACGCACAGGAACTTGTGCTGAAGATTGCGAAACAGCCGGGAGCGACGGCCCGGGACGCTAGAGAAATTGAATCGCTGCGTCGCTGCGATCACCCTGGAATTGCGAGAATCATAGATTCAGGTTCGAGCACGCACGAAGGGGTTGACTACCAATATATCGTCGAATCCTTTTGTGGTGGGGAATCTTTGGGCGACATTTTACGAGGGGGAGGGAGGCTTTCGATTTCGCAAATTGATCGAATTGCCATAAGGCTAATTGACTGCCTTGGATATCTGGAATCGCTACGACTCGTGCATCGTGACATCAAGCCTGACAATCTGATCCTCAATAGCAGTGGTGACGTCACTTTGATCGACTTCGGCCTCGTTAGGGACTTGGCAAATGTTTCGCTGACTCATAGTTGGGTGAATATGGGGCCAGGTACTCCCTTCTATGCTGCTCCTGAACAGCTCACGAATCAAAAGGCGATGATAGGCTGGAGGACCGATCAATTCAGCCTTGGAGTCACTCTTTGCGAGCTTCTCCTCCAATTTCATCCTTACCAAAACATCAACGATCTTCCCCGTTCCCCTGCAATTGTCGAAAGAGTAGCCTTAAGGCAACCTCATGGAGATTGCTTATTCGCACATCCTTCGGCGGAACCGTTTTTCCAACAGATGACTCACCAGTGGCCTGTAAAACGTTTCGCATCCAACGGCGCTCTTATTGGAGCCTGGGAAAATTTCATGAACCAATACCCTAATGAGTTCCTACCATCAGCTCGGCCATAACTGCTCAAACCTTCTTCGAGAAGAGAGCCTTTCGGCATATAAGGGGGCCTTTTTGTCCCCCACAAATGAGGACGAGGCACATACCCGAGCTATCGTCCAAAGCCCACCAAGAAACGATTTCGAATTTATCTTCGATCCCCAACTCTACTTTCCCAATTCGAGTCGGGGCGTCCTCCCGCAGTGGGACTATTTCCCTACCGATGTAGACACTGCCGATCACTCAAATTCGGCCTGGTGGTCAGAGCTCTTAAAAGGGGTGCATGAAGCTGCTTTAAGGACGGGGTGCAACGCCTGCTGTGTCCCCGCAATCGTCCCGCGCACCTACACAGATGATTTTTATCTGCGATGTTTGGAAAATGCGAATGAGATGATCGAGCTTTCCAACGGAACTCTTCGAATTTTGAATACTGTGCTGATCAGCTTTGCAGACATGGGGCTGGCGAACCGTGCGGAAACTCTCGCGTCTATTGTTTCCAATTCTTCGGCGAGGGAAATTTACCTGGTAATTGTTTCCGATCGAGAGCCTCGAAGAGAACTCTCGGACGTGCCGTCGCTTATTGGAATATCCAGATTCATCTCTCTGTTGGAAGCAGCAGACGTGAGGGTCACAGTAGGATTTTGCTCAACTGATGTTGTCTTGTGGAAGGCTGCGGGGGCCTCGCATTGCGCAACTGGCAAATTCTTCAATCTTAGAAGATTTACGCCCAGCCGTTGGGAAGATCCAACCGGAGGCGGAGGCCAACTTCCTTATTGGATCGAAGAAGGACTCATGGCGTATCTTCGAGAGTCTGACGTTCTCCGCGTGCAGCAGGCCGGGATAGCCTCTGATCTTACTAGCAATTTGACCCACTCGGCTGAGATTCTCCGAAAAATTAATGACGTTGTCCCTTGGGTGGCCGAAAGCTGGAGACACTACATGGAATGGTTTGCGTCGATCGAATGGAGAATTGAACATGGTGTCACTGATCCATCTTTCCTTTTGAGCGCGGCAGAGAGAAATTCCCTTCTGCTCGAAGATCAGAGAATTCTTATGGAGGAGCCAAGAAACGATTTTTCGTGGCTTCGGCCGTGGCGAAGGGTGCTTGCCGAAGCGTAAACAAGGGAATGGGGCGGATCTAATTGTTCGTAGTTTTACCAATCTCCAGCCAGATGAATACTGCTTCCGTGGTTGAGAATCGCTCAAGGGATGCAATGCGGTTGGACGTTGAGCCCCTGCCCACGAAATAGGTCACAGACTGTAGAACCTTGATACTAAAAGCCTGCTCTTCACGGGGTTCCCTTTTTAGTTTGGCCTACGCTGTTGGTCTTCCAGAGGACGTGCTCTCTCCATGTTGTGGGAATTCCCATGTCGTGGAGGGGAATTTCTGGATATTCGTCGAACAATTTGAAAAGGCGTTCTTTCCATTTCGTCGTAGAACTGACCTTCCCCAGCCAGAAGTGGCACACGGTCAATTGCAAGCCGAGTCGGTCGTTGGTGAATCCTGGCTCTGTATGCCATTGCGGATTCTTGTTCTTTCCCGGTACGGATGGCTTTACGCCAAATTTCCGGTTCCAGATACGGGCATGGTGGGCACAGGAGTTGCGGAGGGTAAAGATTGCTTTGGTCCAGGATCTGAGTTGTTCATCAGGGAAGCCGAAATCAGCGGCGGCCTTCTTAAGGACCAAAGGTTCCACGGCTCCCATGAACTGCATTGTAGTTTCGCAAGTCGTGAGTTCGCATGACATCCACAGGGGGAGGTGTCTGTGGTGGGTGCCGTATTTAGTGTGAAAATGCTTCACAAAAGTATCGCTGGCGCGTCGCATTTCATTGTCGAGCTTCGCCAGCCAATTCTGATAATCGGTCCGCTCCAAACCCTTGAGCTTCACTAGTAACTTCAAATTCCGCCAGCAACGCCGCCACAGCGGTCGTTTTTTGAAGCCGGGAAGGTTCTTCTCGCTGAGATGGCCGAAGGGTCCGTGCGCTTGGACGAAGTGATAGACCAGTCGCGTTCGCACGGCGACTTCGATCCGTTCAATGGCGTCCAACAGGAGGATGCGCAGGCGACGGTCGAAATTGTATCGCCGCCAGATCATCTCTAGCGTGGTTCCCGGAAGATAAGTATCGTCGGGTTGCCGGAGAGGGTAAAGGTACCCGCTTAGCCGGTAATAGTTCACCACCTTCAAGCGGTGGATCAGCTCAGCCTTATCCGCCACTAAGCCTCGCAAAAGCAGCAAGTCAGCCTGTTCGTCCAGAGTCAGGGCTCGTTTGCCGTAAATCATTCTGGCTCTCCTTCACCGACAGACTTCCCATCTGGGCAAAAAAAGACCCGCCGAATTACGCGTGCAAGCAGAGGCGCGGCGGGTTTGATGGCGAATAAATCGTTCACAAAAGCGATCGCGTCAACGTCAAATTTGACATTTGTTTCAATTTTCACCTTATTCAAATCGATGTTGTCGCTGATAATAAATGAGTTAAAAATCATTCTATCACAGACTCCTTATGGTTTCAAGCCCGTGCCGGTGGAGGATGGCAGTAAGGTTGGACTTGGCAACATCGTTCACGAAGGCGCTGTCTTGGAAAACTAAGGTGGTGACCTGAGTGGGTTTCCCGTCGTCATTCTTAACGACCAAGGTTGCTTGAGAGCTCCAGGCGCCGACTTCACTTCGCCTTGGCCTTTGGCGGGACGATCCTTTTGTTCGATCAGGGACTTCCTGCGGAAACTGCTGCCGTTGTTGCGTTGGTTCATCGGATCATGACAAGAACTCCCCGCGGTGCCGCCTCTGGTATAGTCGGGAGACCAAGGACGCTTCTAGCGAGAAAGCCGTAGAGAGACCCGCTTGAGGGCTATTTTCTCCTAGACTTAAACCGATCGTTTTGGAGCCTTCGTCTTCATGGATAATTGGATCTGGAGCCGAAGCATCATCGAGGGTCGTTGCCCACCGTGGCCGTGCCCGAAATGCTGGCGAGGGACACTCAGCCTTAGAAATGGTTCCTTGAACTGCATCGAGCACGCAGACTCGCGTCGATGGCGTAGGGAGGACGGGTGGGAGCCCGACTTCGTCAGCTATATTTTTACTGCTTGGGCAGAATGCGGCAATTCGGATTGTAGCCATGAATTTGCGATCAGTGGGATTGGGGAAGACCGGCCACCGGTTCAAGAGGACGAAGAGCCAGGATACAAAACCGCCCTCTACATAAGGGGCATTTCTCCGCCGCTCGAAATGTTCAAAATTTCAAACGCTTGTCCCCAACCAATGGCGGATGCAATACGGAGCGCATTTCAGATTTTCTGGATCGACGGGGCTGCCTGTGCCGGGCGGCTCCGCGTGGCCTTAGAATCTTTGATGGATAGCAACCAAATTCCGATTTTGAGAAAGGAAGGGGGTAAAGCTCCCATGCCGCTCGATAATCGGTTGAAGATTTTTGCGGATAAGGAGCCAGCTATGAAAGACCATCTAATGGCTCTGAAATGGCTTGGTAACACCGGCAGCCATTCTCATGGAGTGCCGGAGCATGAACTTTTGCAGGCTTTCGAGGTGCTGGAACATGTGATCGAGGAGCTCATAGATAAGAAGTCGGCGCGCATCGCAAAGATCGCCGATCAAATCGACAAGAGGCATAATCCTCACCATGGAAAAACTAATTAGATTTTTCCGAATATCGGAATTCAAAAGAGTAGCGGATATTGCGGCAATTGTGTTAGAAGGCGGTGATCCGGCGAATTGAGGATGGGGAGTCCGCGGGCGGCTTGGATTTTGAGAATGGCGGGTCGGTGTTCATCACGGGATCGAATTTGTGCGGCAATTTTTATTCGTCTCCTTGATTCGTGATCGTCCAAATCCGCTTCAGCGGCAGTTCGGACCGAAGATCAGCGTCCAGTGAGTCATAATGGGTCAGAAGATTTTCGATGAGGTCGTTTCGGTTCCAGAGGCGGACGCGAAAGAATTGCGTGGCCCGTTCGCGCTCGACCGATTGCTTGAAACCGCCCCAGCTGATGAGGAGGCCCTGCTCCGCTTGGAAATTCTGCATCGTGCCGATCAACTGATCGAGGATGACGCGCTCCACCGGGGACTCGGTGGATTTGACCTGAACGCAAATGCGGGGTTTCCCAAAACCGAGCGGGCCGGGAGAGGCAAGGAGATCCACTCCGTGATCCGGTCCCGGAGGCGGTTGGTGGACTGTGTAGCCTTGCGCCTGAAGAATAGCCTTAACGAGGGTGGCAAGACCATGACCCTTGAACCGCGCCAGAATCAGGCGGGAAATCTGGTCCATCGCGGTTTGCTCAATATCGACCGCGGCGACGATCTCATCGGTTTCTACTTCTTCCGCTCCGCTGCCAAGGGTAGCCTTGGAGTGACCTGGAACCTGCCAGCCATTGGCAGCCATCTCCTTGATCCTTTCTTCAGCGTTGTTGCGCTGGATTCGGCAAACGGTGAGAAAGGCTCCGAGTGAATACAGGATGTCCTGATTGAAGCGATCTCGCGGAATGTCTGGGGCGAACCACTCCACGGTCCGGGAATGTTGGAATCGGTCTTCGGCCTTCGCGTTAAATTGGTATGGGCCCGTGATCTTCCCGAAATGAATCGTCGGGTTGGATTTGCTGGGCAACGCCACCCAGTCACCTGGCTGCATGAGTTTCCCAAACTGCATCGCTTGGCGGGCGTGGTTCTGAACTTTGCCCTTCTTTGCGTCCGGGTAAGTTTCGCCGAAAACCTTATAGAAGGCATCGAGGTCAGGAAGCTTCCCCAAATCGGCGACGAGACCGCTCCAGTTAAAATAGATGCGATTATCCGCGAAAAATCGGGGTTCGTATTCGCCGGATGAGCCAAAGGGACATTAGTTTTTGAATTTGATTTGAAGTTTGGCGTCGGGGGTAGGTCGGTAACCGGAAATCTCGGATGGCTTGGAAATCGTGAAGTCGTCAGAAAAATCACCCCCGAGTGCCTTGGAACTCGATAGGGTTGGCAGCCAATGTGAAAGCTTGGCTTTCAAGGGAAAATTCCGCCGTGCGCCGTGTTCGTAGAGATTCGGGTAGCATGTAAAGATCGGTTTGATCGCCAGGAGAGTTGCCTTCGTCCAATCCGTACTCGCTACCAACCCCTCCTACATCCGTAAGAATATATCGAGCGTGGAATCGTCTTCCACCTAGGTTTTCGGTCCATAGGTAGCCTTTCGCTTTCCAAGTTTTTGGAAGGAATGCGTCCATTTCACGAGCAAACGTTTTAAGCTGAACTTCAGGATCAGCAACGACACTGAGCATATGAAATTCTATTAACTGCGGAACACGCTGTAGCGCATTCATCCTGTTTGCAATTTCCTGAACGACCCTGGCATGCTTTCGAGACAATGAAACCCCCGAAGGGGTATTGGAGGGGTTTAGGTAATAAGGATCTACAAACCGAAGTTCGTTGGAACAACTCAGCATAGGTAGCAATCCTTCTGCGAATGCCGCAGGTTGTTTAGGCAGGATCATTACGTGTTGATCGTCTCGCAGACATTCGGGACAGTCCTCGCCTTCCAAATCATCGAGGGAGCAGTAGCAATCATCGGTAGTAATCCCGATCAAAGCCGCAAATGGTGCGCGACGGTGTTCGCAATCGGCATTTGGCGTCCACGGCTCCGCATGATCAAAAGCCCGCCCTCTTCTCATCAATTTGAATTTTGCGTAAATCTCAAGACATGTTTGGACCCTTTTCACACTCCCGATGTCTGCCTCCTTCACAGATTCCACAACGCGCCATGGCCATCCTTGATGCCTCGTTTCCTTATCGGGTCCCTTTTGAGGATAACAAGAGATTAGTCTGCCTTTGCTGAATCCCGCCTTGCTCCAAACGAGCTGAAAGTCACGCCACGATCGAATGGCAGAAGGATTGACCGCGATTTCTTGAAAGGACATGGCTTTATTCAGAAAAGTTCCTTCATTCGATCGTCAAAAAAGCCACCAGGCCAAGCGCAGGTGAATTCACCGTTCGCATCAACTGGAAGTTCGATCACCCTCGCTCCATCTTCACCGGGTTCGACGTATAGAATGGCAACGTCGCAAGGCTGGATACCTTTTGGGCATGCCTTTCTCAATGCCTCCGGCCAATCCTCGGTTTCCCCTTCAGTCGTCTCCCTGATCCGACGGAGGATTCGCAGAATTAGATGTTCACTATGGGTTTCCAACAGGAAGGTATTTTTGTTTCCGCCCAGTGCCGACTCGATGAAGACATCGCCGAGTTCCGCTTGAAGCGCGGGATGGATGTGAATCTCCGGCTGTTCGATAGCGATGAGTTTTTGCTTTCCGCCGAATGCATGAACAATCACGGGAAGCACCTGGCTCACCCCAACCCCAACATCTTGGAGGGACACCTGCGTCTTGTGGGTGACATGACGCAGTAGAATTTCCCTGCGCACATCCTGGCGCTCAAATTTGGTCGCCTTGAAGAACGACGGGACAGCCACGGAAGGGTCACCATGACGATCAAACAATTCAAGGAGAAGCGGTTGGTTCAATGCCCACCTCTGGAATAGCTCTAGGGCGTCGGAATCTCCATCACCCAAGGCGTCTATTCCAACCGCCACTTCCCAATTCAAGTAATGATCCACATGTTCCCGAATTTCGGTGTCGTTGAGCTCTCCGTAGTCTTTTCCGCTTGAATGCGGATTCTTATAGCATTCGTCACTACCGTCCCGGAACACATCGATTTCGCGGGAGATAACGCGCTCCAGCAAATCGGGCTGCGAGCGGAGAAAGCTCTCGATATCTGTATCGGCGTATTTGCCTTGGAGTTCCGCGATGACCGCCTCCAACTCTTGCGGGTAGGAATCATTTCCCTCAGGACGCGAGAGGGAAACGCGGCCGAGTTGCCCCTGGAGGAGGGGCGGCAACTCTCGCTCCATGGCGCTCTTGGAAAAGAACTCCGCGATCTCAAGTTCATACTTGGTTTTGAATTGATTACCCTTCAACCAGGCGTTGACCCTTTTGAGCAAGGTTGGGTCTTCAAACAATCCATGCCAGACGGAGTCCGCATCTCCCAGATCGAAAAACCGCGGAGGGAGGTCCCTCAGAGGTGGGATATATTCTAGTTCGCTCATTGCATTGGTTGCCAGCCTATGCAGATCACCGACTAGGTCCGAAATCCTGCGTCGCAAGATGTGATTCTTAAATCCACTGCCTTTAGAAGTTAGTCCTACCGGTAGAATTCCATCGAACTCAATAGAAAGCCACTCCGTCGCCGATAGATTTTTGTCAATATAATCTTGCCGAAGCTTATTCAATTCTGCGGCCAGTAGCGATTTTCCCTCAGCACGCAGATTGAGTTTTTTGATTTTCTCAGTGAGCAGTTCAACACGATTATCCTCTTCATCAGGAAATTTTTTCCTATTTCGGAGTGTCAACGCTCGATGGTGGAATTCCAAACTGCTCACCACAAAATCTTGTTCGCCCTTACGAATGGCGGAGAGGAAGGTGTCGCCATCGATGTTCAGGCGATAATCCAGTAATTGTACCGACTGGCCATAAGGTGGCTGCCCGAACGATAGATCCAAGGACACGGCATCATTCACCCGGAAATAATTGGACACCTTGGAGGACAGAGCACTGGTCGGAAAGGATATGGTGCAGATAATCCTGCGCTCGCTTTCATGCCGATGAATAGTCTGGTGGAAACCTCCGAGATCGACTTTCCCATCCGATAGACGTGGGAAGCGCACATCCAACTCCCCGCCTTTGATCCAATGGTTGATCCAGAGCAACGAATGGATCACCGAGGATTTGCCTGCTGAATTCGGGCCGAAGATCAATGTGATCGGCCTCAGCGGGATTTCCTGAAGGGGGAAACCGAACGCCTTGAAGTTTGCGATGCCGATCGTTGTGGGACTCATACCTTGGTTTGGTGTTCCATCTCTTGCAATAAATCCTTTGTGTGCCCCTCGCGCCACTTGGCGGTCAGAGTGCCGTCGAATGCGCGGTGGAGAAGCGTTTGGAAGAGAGTTTCTATTTTTTCCACATTAGTTTCCTGATGATGGGTTGTCGCATTAAACACTGCTGCGGCTGCGGCAAATCTTTTCTGAAGTTCTAAAGAAGGTGTAAAGAGCATGAAGTCTCTGATATTCGCCAAAGAAATATTGGCACGCGCACCTTCTACCCGATTCCCTAATAAATTTTGCTGCCCGGCAGCAGACATAATTTGGGCGAGCGCAAATTCCGGGAGTATTTTGCTGTGATCTAGCGTTACTACCGCTACTGCCTGATTAACGTTAGCAGGTGTATTGGGCCGTGAAAAAATGCACGGTCTTCCGATCGACGCTCCGACAAGGTTGATCAGCAAATCGTCATATTGAATCTGCGATCTCAAAAGCTTGCTGTGGAATTCATGAGGAATGAACTTGGGAGAATCGATATCGAGAAAGCCCATTCGAACGTTTTCGCTTGTGACAAAAAGAACTCCTGACGACTGGTACCCGAATCCTTGCCACTTCGGGGATTCTCCTTTCGTTATCCTAAAGCTAATATCAGCAATTCGACTTTTTGGCAAATTGCGGTCGTTTGAAGACAAATCTCCAAACATTTCATGGAACAGAGCCGGCAGAATTTTTTGCGAAACTTCGGCAGCGTGGCGGCGTTGTTTGCGGAGGGCGTCGGCTTGGTCGAGGATTTCGACGATGCGGTGTTGCTCCGGAAGGGGCGGGAGCGGGAATGCGTGAGCACCCACAATCCTGTCGCTGACGGCGGGGTATCCGGCTCCTTTCGCTTGTGCAGCCATATCTTCAATGAAGGCAGGATGCACGACACGGTAAAATAGATATCGCGGGGCGACCAGAGATGGATTTGGCCGCAGCACCGCAAAGCCAGTGGAAGCGATTTGGTTGTCAAGCGAAGTTGGCACTTGGGCAACAGCATTGAGATTTGGGCGTACTGTTGAAACGATTACATCTCCTGTTTTTATCTCCTTGCGAGCTCGGCTTGGAGCTTGATCACATGGGGTTTCTTTCGCGTCTTCAATCTGCTTCGATTCACGGTTGATTGATGCGATGTCCACATAGAGAAACGTCCCATTTTCACGCACTGGATCACGTTGCCGAGTCGGCAAGGTACATTTGGCAATAGTCGAGAGGTTGGCCATCAATTAGGTGGGGTTTTTGAGGAGCTATGGGCCCTTTGTCGATGCGGATGGAATGAGAACAAAGACTCGGTTCTCAGGTCTTGCTGGGCTACGCGGTTCGCAACACGACATAAAAGTCGTTGCTCCTTATGCGCTGAGTTGTTCGCGGAGGGTTTGGAGGCCGGCGGTGATGGATTGTTCGAGATTCAGGAGTTCATCCACGAGGGCGAGCGGGTCTTCGGCGTTCGCGCGGGTCGGTGAGGTAGGTTTGTAGGAGGCAGCGGAGAGATTGTATGCGGATTCCGCGATGCGCTGGGTCGTTGCCCACCAGCAGGAAGGTTCCGCCGCGCCAACTTCTAACAGCGTGTTTCCTTCGGGGCCGGGTGGTATTTTGAATCCACTGGCCTTGTAGGCCTTCCATGCTTCAAGCATCTTCGGGATGTCATTTTCGCCGGGAGTTTCCACCCGCCCGCCGCCGGAGACTTTGTCGGGATCGTAGCCATCATTTTTGATTTCGTAGAACCAGACGCTTCGCGAGTTAGAAGTTATTTGTTCCTGGTTATTTGGTTTGGAGAAGACGAGGACGGAGGTTTTGACGCCGGCGTAGGGTTTGAAGACTCCGGCGGGAAGAGAGACGACCGCGTGAAGGTTGAATTCCTCGACGAGTTTCTTGCGCAGATCGACGTGGGCCTCGGTGGAGCCGAAGATCAGTCCCTCGGGAACGACAACGGCGCAACGGCCGCCGGGGGCGAGCGAGTCCATCATGATGGCGAGGAAGAGCAGTTCGCTTTTTTTCGAGTTCGTCGGCAGGTCGGAACGGATCGAGTCTTTCGGCAACAGTCCGGCGAAGGGCGGATTGGCGAGGATGACCTTGTAGCGGCGGTTCTTGTCGTCCTCGGTGAGGCCACCGGTTTCGGACAGCGCATTGGCACGGCGGAGGCGGGCTTTGGGAACGCCGTGAAGGACGAGGTTCATCAAGGCCACCCGGATCATCTGGCCAGAGACGTCATTGCCGTATAGCGAGGCTTCGAGTTTTTTCCAATCGTCTTTGGCCAGTTTGTCGCCGACACCGCGCGGATAGGTTTGCAGGTTGGGAAATTTCTCTTTGGCCGCCGCGACGGATGGGAAGCCGTTGTCCTCGTCCCAGCCTTCGCCGTAGATGGGAACCATCCGCGTCTCGCCGGAGTATTTGGCGAGGATGTGGTCGAGCGCCTCGACGAGAAAGCCGCCGGTGCCGCAGGCGGGATCATAAATGGCGTCGCCGATGTCGGGATCGACCATCTGCACCATGAACTGCCGGAGCTGGCGCGGCGTGCGGTACTGGCCCAAGTCGGATTTGGCCTGCTTTTGA
>JANMJQ010000051.1:0-10943 GCA_031371445.1 Akkermansiaceae bacterium | reverse complement strand
AAAATGGCCGCCGGAGCACCCACCCCGACGGCCAAGCTGAACAACTTCAACACACCCGCGTTTTAAGGCGCGGCTCGTAATGAGGCTGACAACTGCTGTTCACCCTTACATGAAAACACGGACTTGCGTACGGTCTTCAGGGGGTTTTGACAGCCAGCGGGGCCGGACGTTCAAAAATTTCCCGGGGAAATTGACGAAATTCAGCGGCGGTGAGGAGGGCCGATTTTGCTTTTGGGGGCGGGGACAACGGTGGTTGTCGTGGTCTCGCGCATTTCCGACGGAGCGCTGGGGGCGGCGGGATCACGGAACCCGGCCGGGGCGGACATTCGCCCCGAACTGCCCTTTTCGGGAAGCGGCTCGATCACCTGCAGGGGCGGGAGGACGCCGGCCCCGTTGTCGGTGCTATGGACGTTCTCGGAGACCTTGTAACGGGCGTCCATGTCAGCTTGCACTGCGGCGAGCGAGCGATCGTTGTTCACGATGGAAGGCTGGATGAACACCATGAGTTCGCTGCGGTCCTTGTCGTTGGTGCGGGTTCCAAACAGGGCTCCAATGAAGGGGATGTCGCTGAGAATCGGGATGCCGCTGCGGTCCTTGTTGTGTTTATTGATGATCAAGCCACCGAGCACGATTGCTTCATTGTTCGGCACAGTGACGGTCGTCAGCACCTGGCGGGTGGCGATCAGGGGGACGGTGAGATCTCCGCCATTGCCGCCACCGCCGGCGATTTTTTGAGTTCCGGTTACCTCGTCGTTGAGAAGCGCGATCTGCATCGTGATCTCGTTTTCCGAATTGACCAAGGGGATGACTTCAAGCTTGAGGACCACGTCCTGATACTCGATCTGGGTGCTGGCGTTGCCGCTGGTCCCGAAGCTGTTGCTTCCCGTCGGGATGGCGATACGTTGACCGCTTGAGATGGTGCCCTTTTGGTTGTTGGCCGTGTAAATGCTGGGACGTGAGAGAACAGTGAAGTCGGTGTTCTTTTTCAACGCGTTCAGATAGACGTTAAGGTTGTTGCCGATCTTGCCGTAAAGCTGCAGCCCAGCCGCCTGGCCGATGGTTCCGGGGTTGAAGGCGGGGATCGTGGCTATCGGGAGAATCGGAATCGCGGGTCCGTTGTCGCCGCCGCCACCCCGACCGACAACGTTGTTGCCGGTGTAGAGATAGTCCATGCCGACCTTGACATTGTCAGTGAGCGTGAGTTGGCCGATGATCGTGGAAATCATGACCTGGTCCGGCCTCACGTCGATCTGGTCGAGCAAGCGCTCGATGATTTCCAAGCCTGAGGGAGGGCCTTGCACCACCACCGAGTTGGTGATGTTGTCGGCGACGAGAAGGGTGCGGCCGACGAGGACCGATTCGGGTGCCGAGCTAATATCGGGGCTGCCCAGGGCGTCGCCGGTGCTGCCACCGCCGCCACTGGTCGAACCACCACTGCCGCCGAAGCTGCTGGAACCCGTGCTGCTGGCCGACCCGCTTGTCGAGCTGCGGCTGCTGCCAGCGGTAGTTTGGCGATTGCTGCCCTGCTGTTGCTGCTGCTGGCGGCCACCACCTTGGGCTCCCTGTCCACCAGCACCCCCTGCGGCTGCTCCTCCCGCAGCGCCGGAACCGGTTCCGGTGAAGGCGCGGGTCAGGGCATCGTTGGCGATCGGAAGAAACTCCGAGACTTTGAGGAACCTCAGTTTGCGGCGCAGGAAATTCTTCTCGCTGGTTTCCACGTCAAATTCGCGGATCAAGCCCTCAATAAACACAAGGTCCACCGGCCGGCCCATCGCGAAGATGCGGTTGGTGCGCGGATCCGGCACGATCTGGGGTGGTGTCTGTTCGCCGCCGCCATCGCCGGCCATTTGGGCAACATTTCCCTGGGGTGCATTTGGATTTCCTTGGGGAGCCCGAATGCCTGAGGCGGTGCTTTGAGCCGCCTGCTGCGCGGTGAGCAACTGGGTGAGCGTGTCCGCGATTTCGGTCACGTCGGCGTATTGCACCTTGATGAAACGGGTGGCCTGGACCGAGCCGGGTTTGTCGATTTCCTTTTTCAGTTCGATTAAGCGGCGGATCAGGGAGGTATTTTCCGTGATGATGACCGCGGAGGCATTCGGGATGGCGGCGATGGTGCCATAGCTGCCAAATGCTCCGACAACCGTCTGGAAGGCATTCAGCGCGTCCGCCGGCTTGAGGTAATTCAAGGTCATCACGTAGGAAATGACCGCATCTCCTTCAGGCAGCGGATCACTCTCGTTGTAAACGCCCAGGCCAATCGTTCCGGGCCGGGTGCCGGCGGCGGCGTTGGTCAGGATATCGACGTTCGGCATGTCATCCGAGGGAACGAACACGAACCCTTCGACGACAGCGGCCTTTCTGAGCAACTGGGCGGCAACGTCGTAGGTCAGTGGATCCGTGGGGCTCGCATCCTGGATAAAGCGGAATTCCGCAGAGGCGGCGGCGGTGACAACGATGACCCGGCGGCCGGTGAATTTGTGATAAAGCCCCGCAAGTCCGTCGCCGTTGAGTTTGAATTCTTCAATGGGGGCGGTGATTTTCGTCTCTCCCAAAGGAACTCCGGGTTGCGGATTGCCGATGTTGGCACCGGGACCTCCTGCGGCAGGTGCTACGGGGAGTCCGGGGATAGGTACGCCAGGAGGTGCGGGAACTACAACGACCGGAGGGGTCGGAACCGGAACGGCTGGAGGGCGGGGAGTGGGAACGACCGGTGGCGGGACAGGCACCGGAACGGGAGGGGCGGGTTCTTGGGAAAACGCCGAAGCGATACCGAGAAGCAAGAGGAGGAAGGAGCGGGACACGGACATGAGAAAACCTGAATGAGGACTAGTAGTTGCGGCGGCGCGACGGACGCTCGTTGCTTTGACCTGGGGTACGACCTTGAGGCTGAACTGGGACAGCGGGTTGAGCAGCAGCATTGACGGTAGGAGCTGGGACAGCACCCGCTGCGGTCGGAGGCGGGATCACCCGTTGCCGTGGTGGCCGGCCTTGGTTGTTTCCACCAGGAGCCCCCGGTTGATTCGTAGGTCCGCCCGGGCGATTCATCGCGTTGGGGTTCGGCGGTTGGCCCGGTTGATTCGGCTGGCCGGGTTGACCAGGCTGCCCAGGTTGACCAGGCTGGCCAGGCTGGCCAGGTTGACCGTTGTTCGGTTGCGCTGGCGGCTTGGTTGCGGCGATCGTCAGAAGCTTTTCATCGTAGGCAATTGTGCCGGTCATTGCACCCGACGACACCGTGACGGTGGTTCCCATGGGATCCCCGGGAGTCCGGTTGACGCGCACGATCTTGAAGTTGTCCGGCGGGCGCGGCGGGCTGTCGGAGTCGATGTAAATGCGCTCCGCGTCCGGGGTTTTCTTGTTCACCATCGTCACGCGGTATTTGTTGATGCCTCCTACCGAGGAAACACCGAGAAGCACGTAATCGGTCAGCGGATTTTCAGCCGCCACGACTTCTCCCGGAGGCGGTTTGGATGTGAAGGGAGAATTGCTCACCAGCGACGAGTAGCGGCTGCGTGGAATTTTTTTGGGAACGTCCGCAATTGCGGCGGAAGCCAAGACGAACAAAGCGATCGGAATCAGTGATTTCATGATGATGGCGAGTTCAGGTTTGCGGTGGGACGAACCATTGTTCGACGGTAGCAGTGCAGTCGATCTTGGTGTCGTCGGTATTGGGCGAGAGACGGATTTGGCTGGCGATGCGGAGTTGGTCAGGAGCGTTGATGTGGTCAAGCCAACCATACAACGCATCTTCGGTTCCGGTAAGGACGATTTGCAGTTTCGCGCGGTTGTAAAATTTTCCGCCGGCGTCGGTGGGAAGGGGCTTTTGGGTCTTGATGGTCAAACCGGCGGCCTTCGCCTCGCGCTCCGCGAACTGCTGGAGCTTCGTTTGTACATCCTGGTTCGCTGCGGGTTCCGGCTCATGCTCGTCCAGCCACTTCATTTCCTCAAGGTTTTGCGCACTGGCCTCGCGCCCCTTTTCGGCGATTTCCAGCTTTGTCTTCGCTTTGTCCCGTTCACGCTCCACCTCCGTACGGGTGTTTTGCATGAAATTGTAGCCGAAGAAATTCAGGATCGCGAACCCCGCAATGGAGAAGAAGATCAGTAATTTTTTTTCGCGGTCGGACATGAAGCGGGAAAGGAAAGCGGGGAACGGGCGGCTGCCGAGCGGTTAATGCCGCAGCGCGTGGGTTTTGTCGGTGATGAAGAGAATCGCGGCGATTACTGCGTTTTGGGAATTTCCCCGCTGTAGACGAATTCCCAGCCCCGGGTGGATTGGTTGGCCTCGGGTAATTGCCACTCGAAGCGGGCGAGGTCGCGGTTTTTCTTGAGATTGAGGCTGAACGTATTCACGGCCGGAAGGGTGGGAGCCTCGCCGATGAGCTTGATCTCGTTGGCGCTGATATCCGCGGTTTTCAGGCGCAACTGGCTGCTTGGCGGGATACAGTCGGAGATCCGCTTGAGGATATCCAGGGGTGAATGATCCAGGTCGACCACATCGGCAAGTTCCGCCCACTTTTCGGTATGCATTTGGTAGCGGGCTCCTTCAGGGCCAGCGGCTTCGGCTTGTTGGATGAGTTTCTTGGTCTCCGTGCTGTCGCGCCATAGGCCGTATCCGAACCAGCCGATGATTCCCAGATAAAGCAATCCAATCGCGGCTACTCCGAGAAGGATATTGCGCTTCTGCACCGCAGCGCGGCGGGCGGCGCGGACATCGGCCGGAAGCAGCTTGCTCAGCGGCAGCGGGGATTTCGGAGCGGGCCTCGGCGATACTTCGAGCGGAGCTTTGAAGATCCGGCTGAGCGCCTGCGTGTCAGTCTCCGCCTGGCTCGTCCACACGGCGATGCGCGAGGGCTCGATCGACAGGCCTTGCATCGAAAGCTGGATCATCGCGAGCTTGAGTTCGCGGGCCAGGTCGTCGTTGGGACTGTCCGAGGTGACCGAAGTGGCCTGGCAGTAAACCAGATTTCCTTCGTGGTACAGGCTGAACACCCAGCGGCCAAATTCTTTCCACAAGGCCAAGGCATCGCCCGTCAAAGGAAAAGCGCGGGCGGAAATGTCGAAGCCTTTGGGACCCCGCGGCGGCATGTCGCCTTCTCCCGGTGCCCGCAGCAAGATTGACAACAGCGCGGTGTTCTCCGGCTCGCGGCGGATGACAAAAACGTCGGTCAATTGTCCCGCCATCGGATCGGGCCGCAAGCCGAGCCGTTCGGCATGAAGCGCGGCAAGGTCTGGGAAAAGCGCTTCATCGTCGCTGGTGACGCGCATCGGCACCGCCGTCACCGATTTGACCGGGAACATCAGCAGCAGGTCGCCGGCGGGGATGTCGGTGAGGTCGCTTGCCCGCTCGGTGGCGGTTGCGCTTTGGAGCGTAAAATCGCCGCCAGCTTGGCCGGTCCAGATTTCCCAGCCCACTTCACCGGGGACAAGCAGCACAGATTCGTTGGATTTCTTCACGGGATAATTTCTTCGGTGCGTTCTAGCAAAGCTGGTCGGCCCTGACGGTTGCGGAGGATGACATTGATTTTTCGTTTCGATCCTTCAGCGGTCCCGGTGCTCTCGATCCGGGTGGTTGTATCGTTCACCGTGAAACGCTGTGCAATATCGGGACGCTCGCTCGCGTCAATTCCCAAAAGTTCCAAAGCGCTCGCGACATCCTGAAAATGGGCGTCGTCATCGGTATCCCGCAGGCCATCCGTCCCCCACGCGGTTTCGGTGATGATGTCGGCCTGGTCGTCTGGCACTTCGGCGGCTGCTGCGATCAGTTCCTTGGATGCCTCGTTGATATCCAGCGGGCCGCCGCTCCAGATCGTGAACCAATCCCGCCACTCGGGATGCATCGCTTCAACGCGGTCCATGCCTTTGACGAGGATGACCTCGTTGAGATCGTAGAACGGCCGGTTGAAGGGCTGGTTGATGCGGCCCTCTTTTTCATAATATTGTTTTTCCGCACCGTTGAGCTCCTCGTTGTCGTCGGCGTCCACCCAGTCGCAGAGCGAGTCGACGATTTCCTGCGCGTCGTCCGACTCCATGCCCCAGCGGGTGAAAATTTCCTTCAGCAAGGGTTTGTCCCCGCGAAGAATGATGGCGTTGATGTTGAAGCGGCAACCTTCGGGGAGGATCTCCACATCGAAGCTCTCGCCGGTTTCCCCATCGGCATGGTGAAGAAGCGGATCCTCGTTGTTCTTGATGCTTGGATTGCATCCCACAGCGATCCCCATTTCCGCGACTTGGCGCGCGCGCGAGCCGTGGATTTTTGCGGTCGCGATCTCCATGTCGAACGACAACACCCGCAACGTGGCCATGCAGGCCAGCGCAAGAATCGCGATCAGCCAGATTACCGCCATCAATGCGGCGCCGCGGCGTGCGGCCGGTGTTGATGGATTGGAGAATTTCATTTTGGCATGGGGGGATTCAAGCCACCACCTGGAATCACAATAGGGCCGCCGCCGCCGCCATTGCCACCGCCGCCGGGTCCTCCGCCAGGAGTGCCGGTGCCTCCGCCCGCACCACCGTTATTGGTGGCGTTCTGCATCATCTGGCGCATTTGGACTTCGGGATTCTGTTTCGGTGGAATCCAGAACACGCGGCGGATTTCCTCGCCCTTGGCACCGATTGCGATGGTGAGTTCGACTTGCAGCGGCAGACGGCCTTGCAGGTCCCAGTCGTATTGCCATTCCATCGAGCGGCCATCCAGGACCTTCCATTCGAAATAGGCGACGTCAGTGAGCAGCACGATTTCCGCAAACGGCTTGGCGTCGCCCGCCACGGTTTTGACCTGCGATGCGGAGTCTTCGAGAATTTCAGTTTCGTAATAACGCAGGACGATGTCGAGATAGCCGCTGCGTTTTTTCACGGTACTGAGCTGGACGGCTTTGGCGATCTTTGCCTGGCCTCCCCAGGTGAAACTCAGCGGCACGTTCTGAAGTGTTAGATCCGATAGATAGTGCGAGCCCGAGTCAGTTGATTTGAGATCGAAGCGGGTGTTGCCCGGCAATGAGGAGAAGCGTTGATTCAGCAGCTCGAAGAAGGCCAGGTGCAGCATCTCCTCGTTCTGCGTTTCGACGATGTGATGTCCGAGCGCGAGCGATGCCTTCGCGGTGGAGAAGACCATGCCGACGAGGATGGTCATCAACAGGATGGCGAGCACCAGTTCCAACAAGGTGAAACCGCGCAGCTTCGGGCTGTTAGATGAAGTCTTCATGGCTGGTACATGCGGCCATAGCGCCAGGTTTGCACGGTTCTCGATTGCCATGCGCCACTTTCGTACCACTTGGCTTCGATGGTGATGTCGTACATCTCCGCGAGCGGCTGGCCCTCCTTGTTCATCAGATCGTCTAACAGTTTGATGGTGGTATCGAGTTCCACGCCAGTGTCGCCCACCACGCTGTTGGTGGTGCCTTCCTCAAGCACCGGCAATGACAGCGTTTCATCCATGGCGCTGTCGAGAACGCCGGTGATGCGCAGCTCGCTCTGGGCATGCGAGGCGGCTTGCGCCATCTTGCTCAGGGCTTTTGCGAAGCCCGTGGCGGCGATGCCGAAAACAGCGAGCGCCAGCACCATTTCCAAAAGAAGGAAACCGCTTTTCCGGGGATGGAGCGTAACGGTCATCGGGCGTCAAGTTGGCTTTCGCGAATGGATGCGGTCAACGGATGATAAGTGTCTTCCGCGGTGCTTTTGCCGCGGGTGTAACGCACTGACACGGGTTCGCAAAGACCATCGGGATCGAAGCGCCAGATTTCCACCGCGTTTTTGGCAAGCGGGATCCACTTGTCGGAATTCCAACGCCGCACCGACACCGCAACATCATCAGCCAAGTCCACTTGGCCCGCGTCTTTAATGCCATTCACCGCTCCGTCCGTCGTGCCCTTGGTAGTATCGGTATTATTGGCCGCACGTGCCCACGACATCATGCGGATCGAATGCTCGGAAAACTCCAGCGCGTAGGATGTCTGGTGAAGGATCGCAGCGGTGCGGGCGCGTTTGGCGAGCGCCTCCACTTCGCCCGAAACGTTCCGCAACACGCGTTCGTCCGAGGAAAGCACCATCAGCCCCACCGCACCGCCCATGATGACGGCGGCGATCGCCAGCACCATGACGATCTCGATGAGGGTAAAGCCGCCGGACCGTTTAGTCCTGACTGGATTGGTCATCGGGCGTGTTTTCCATGCCATCGGGCCCCATGGTGAAGATTTCGAATTCAGAGGCATCCTTTTTGCCTGGGAAGCGGTATTTATAATCATTTCCCCACGGGTCTTTTGGAATCTTGTCCATCACCGGCGTCCAGCGTCTCGGCACCGGGGTGGTGGTCGGCCTCACCACCAACGACTGAAGGCCTTGCTGCGAGGTGGGATAATTACCGGCGTTCAGCTTGTACATCGCCAGGGCGCTGTCCAAGCTTCTGAAATCAGCGTCGGCTTGTTTCACCTTGGCTCCTGAGCCGATCTTCTTCATCGAGAAAATCGCGCCGCCCAGGATCATCGCGATGATGCCGAGCACGATGACCATTTCAAGCAGGGTGAAGCCGGCGCCGCGGCGGAGAGTGGTGGTTCGATGGTGGATTTTCATTTCTAGCAGATTGGTTGCGTCTGGCGTCAGCCTTGCAGGTTCAAAACACCGGGCGATTTAAAAGTTGTTGGAAATTTCGCCGGAATATCGACTTTTGCCACATCGAATTTCGCGGCGCGGCCGGGATTTTCGCTTATCTCTCTTTAACCATGCACAAAGTTCTCATCATCGGAGCCGGCGGAGTCGGCAGCGTCGTCGCCCACAAATGCGCCATGGATCCCGCCACTTTCGGGGAAATCACGCTCGCCTCGCGGACGCTCTCCAAGTGCGACGCCATCGCCGCCAGCGTGAAAAAGCGCACTGGCCGCACGATCGCCACCGCCAAGGTGGATGCCGACAACGCCGAAGAAACCGCCGCCCTGATCCGCCAGTGCGGGGCGGAGCTGCTGATCAATGTGGCCCTGCCGTATCAGGACCTGCACTTGATGGATGCCTGCCTGCTCGCGGGCTGCGATTACCTCGACACCGCCAACTACGAGCCGCTGGATGTCGCGAAGTTCGAGTATTCCTGGCAATGGGCGTATCAGGATCGCTTCGAAAAGGCCGGCCTCACCGCGCTGTTGGGTTCGGGCTTCGACCCCGGCGTGACCAATGTTTTCACCGCCTGGGCGCTGAAGCACCATTTCGATGAAATCCACACGCTGGACATCATCGACGTCAACGGCGGCAACCACGGCCAGGCCTTTGCGACGAATTTCAACCCCGAGATCAATATCCGCGAAGTCACCGCCGAGTGCCGGCATTTCGAAAATGGCCGCTTCGTGGAAACCCCGCCGATGTCGCTTCACCGCCCGTTCAAATGTCCCGATGGCGTCGGCGAGTTCGAAATCTACCGGATGTACCACGAGGAACTGGAATCCCTTGCGAAACACATCCCCACCCTCCGCCGAGCGCAGTTCTGGATGTCCTTTTCCCAGAATTACCTGAAACACCTCGAGGTGCTTGCAAATGTGGGGATGACACGGATCGATCCCGTTCTATTTCAAGGAGTTGAAATCGTCCCCCTGCAATTCCTGAAGTCGGTTTTACCCAATCCCGGCGACCTCGGGAAGACCACCAAGGGCCGGACCTGCATCGGCAACATCATCACCGGCATCCGCGACGGCGAGGCCAAGTCGATCTATATCTACAACATCTGCGACCATGAGGCCTGCTTCATGGAAACCGGGTCGCAGGCGATTTCGTACACGACCGGCGTCCCTGCGATGATCGGTGCCCGCCAGATCCTCGGCGGTGCTTGGCGGAAGGCCGGGGTTTGGAACATGGAGCAGCATTCGCCGGACGGGTTCATGGCCGATTTGAACGCCTTCGGGTTGCCGTGGAAGGTGCTCGAACTGACCCCAGAGCAGGCTGCGGCTCTAGTTGTGATCTGAAGACTTGGTATTTACAAAGTATTTCAAAGTTTGCGGTAGTTTCCGCTTGTCAGGTCGCAAATCCGCGCCAATCTTCGCCCCATGATTCGGACGAAAACCCTCGCTATGCCGCTTGTTTCCGCGCTTATCGGATTGGCGGTGCCAGCCTTCGGCCAAGTCTCGCTGGAACTCAGCAGCCGCAAGGATTACAGGCAATCCAAAGCAAACGTTCACTTTACCGGTGGTAGCTTTTTCATCCACTTTTTGGATGGCCGCATCGTTTACATTGCGGGTTGTAGTTCACCGATCTACCAGGCGCCTGGAACGCTGGACGGAGATTGTTCGCCCGGCACCACGGGTTACGTCTCATACGGAACGCTCGATGGAGTCCCGCTAATCACCATGCCTTACCTTTTGGTGTCTAGCGTGATTCCAGCGGTGGCGGTTGAGCCGCGCCAGGCTGCTCGCGTCAAACTGGTAGCGGCCCCCGCGTCGCTGTTGCCAAGGCCCTCGGGTGGCTTCGCCGATAGCAGCGTGTCACTGTATTACAATCTCCACACCACCGCCATTCAGGAGTATACCGTTACCCAATACAACTACACCCGCAACTACACCGCGGCACAACGCGCTAAATTCGAAGGCGAAATCGTTCCAGGGGTTTACCACTATTCCTTCCCACGATTGAAGAATCCGACGGCACCGGCTGCCATCGCCGCGGTGATCTATCCGATGGTCGAGGGTTTGGCGACGAAGAACAACGTGACTACAGGCTTTCAGTTCACCAAGTACAACACCAACAACTGGAATGCCGCCGGCTTTGTCACTCTCTCGTCGCGCAAACCCAACACCATCACATGGCGCCCGCTTTCTCCGTCGAATACCTTCGCAGCGGTGGACCAGCTGTATTTCTCGATGCAGCCGCTCACGGACCAGACGAACCCCGAATCGGCTGTCAATCGCGCCGCAGTTTCGATTTTCCCTCCATTTGTCAACGCCGCGGACACCAAGGTCCTGTTGCCCAATCCTTAT
>JANMJQ010000009.1:0-2184 GCA_031371445.1 Akkermansiaceae bacterium | reverse complement strand
GCAGCGACCCTTTAAGCCGCCGGAACCATGACGCGAATGTTTCGCCGGCCCGCCGCGGGCCGAGGATTTTTTCAGCGGCGCGTTCGAGCCCATGCAGCGGAGTTCTAACAGCCGGACCATCGTATCCATTGCCGCGTTGTTCGCGTTCGAGGCGTTGCTTCGATTTCCACAGCCGTTTGAGGATGTATGAAATGACCGCGAGGCAAATCGCCGACATGAGGATGGTCGTCGCCAGTCGGTTGGCCGGCCGATTTCGCCACAGGAAGAAATCCTCGCGCATCCGCCGCAACGCGTCGTTGAATTTTTGCATCGATGGATTCAAGTTCGAGACCGCAGTCTGCCAGTTTGAGGGTGTCGGATCGAAGTCGATCCAGTGTCCGGCGCCGGCATCCCAGACCCGGCACCATGCGTGGCCATGGGTGCCGCGGATTACGAGTTCTCCGTGTTTCGATCCCCGCTCGAAAACGGCGAAGCCCGTCGCATAGCGAGCGGGTATGCCGCCTTCCCGCAACAACAGGGCGGCGGCTGTCGCAAAGTATTCGCAATGGCCGGAGCGATGCTTTGTGAGAAATTGCGTAATCGCGGTGGGACGTTGTGCGACCTGGCTCGAGCTTTCGATCTTGAGTGTGCGCGAATATTGGAAATTGTCGGCGAACCAATTGCGCATGGCTTCCAGCTTGGCGGGCAGGCTGGGGAGTTGCTCCCATTTGATTTCACGAAGCACCGCCTGAAGGGTTTCACGCTCTTCCCTGATTGCTGAAACCTTTTCGCGATCCAAGGGTGTCGATTGGATGTCGATTTCATCGATGGGTGCCGATTCGGGATTGTTTTCACCCTTCCAAAGCACCGTGCCCACAATCACCGAATGCTTGGGGAAGACCCGCACCGTGCCCAAGGTATTCCGTTCGATGCCGTCCAAATCAAAGCCGGTCAAGCTGGAGGTGTCACCGGGCAATGGCAGCGGTGATTCCGCGGCGGCCGAGCCCCGCAATTCGAAGCGCGGCAACTCGGGACGTACGGCGCGCGCCGGCGGCACGTGGGCATCAGGCGATGTGACGATCGAATAGGACTCCTCTCCAATTGCCAGCGATTCCAGGTCTTTGAACTCAAGCTTGTCATGTCGAAGATTGATCCACCTTCCAAGGCGGAAAACATTGTAGCTGGCAATCCGCAACAACCTCGGCGCAGGCGTGTGTTCAGGGATCTTCAGACGCCACGCGATGTCGGGCGGTTGGTTGACGGTGCCGCTTTTGCCGATCATCGTCCAAACTGAATTCGGATCGAACTGCGAGCCCCCACTCGCGCCTCCGCCGTAGCGCATCTGGAGCTCTTCGATGCCGTATTGTCCCCCAACGGAAATGGCACCCGCGACCATCAGCGCGATCAACAGAGCGATCGGACCACTGCGGTTTGCGGCGAGAGACATCCATCCTGTTAGAACTATGAGGCCCGGCAGGAACAACATCGACAAGGGAGGAGAGTTGGCGCCGCTGCCCAGGGTCGACGCGATCAACGTGGCCACGAAATAGACGTTGCCGAAATTGATGAAGACCACCGATTCTGTTAGACCGAGCCGCAGATTGCGTCGGCGCCGGCTTTTCGCGAGAAAGGAAAACGTGTTGAGCGGCATCGACGGGGCCAGCCCGAAATTTTGCACCAACTGCATCGGCACCAGCAACAGGGGCAGCCAGGTCAGCAGGTTTGGCAGGGCCACATAGGGACCGCTTTCGAGAAAGATGAGGACGGCGCCGATGATGATGATGATCGAGGTCAACTGCCATGCCAGGCCGCGCGAGTCGTCATTGAAATCCCAGCGGAACTTCACCCATCTTGCAGACTCCACTAGCAGCGCTAGGATCAGCGCGATCAACAGGCGGTCCGTCATCAATCCCCAGAAGAGAAGTGAGGTGCCGAGGATGAAGCGGGGTGGTGGATGGGTCGTGCCCATGATCTTAGATGGTGCGGGTGAGGCGGGTTGGCAAACGCCGGAGTTCGGTCGCGAGATTTGCCGCATCGAGCCAATGGCCGGGAACGTTGTCTGGACGGGCTCCTGTGCCGATGATGAGGGGCACGCAAACCACGCCGGCTTCATCGAGCTTCCGGAGAAAATCGGCGCGGATTTCATTCCAACCGTTGAAAATCACCAGGCAGGACGTCAGGTCGTCGCGATGCCGGATCACCAGA
>JANMJQ010000331.1:0-8044 GCA_031371445.1 Akkermansiaceae bacterium | reverse complement strand
TTCATGGCTTCGGCAGGCTCAGCCACCGCTGATTCAGATTCTGCTAGCAAGGCCGGTTCAGCGATCAACTACGGGGATGCAGCAGAAGTTCGTTTCGAAGAGCTGTCAGAAATTGAAGACGCCTCCGGATACATGTATATTTTGGAGTGCGCTGACGGCAGTTTTTACACCGGCAGCACGAATCATCTGAGGACGAGAATGGTTCAGCACAGGAATGGTGAGGGTGCCTTGCACACGGAGAGGCATCTGCCCGTGAAACTTGTTTACTACGAAACCTTTGACCATGTGGCCAAAGCATTTGAACGGGAAAAGCAGATCCAACGTTGGAGCAGGGCAAAGAAAATCGCCTTGATCCGTGGTGACATTGATCAACTCAAAAAGTTAGCCAGGAATCGCGCATCCACGGCCCCTGAGCCTGTCGAAGGGTACTTCGGTGAGTATCCGCCGGACTTCTTCGACTTCATCGTCATCGACGAGTGCCATCGCGGCGGCGCGAACGATGAAGGCAATTGGCGCGGCATCCTGGAATACTTCGCACCCGCCGTGCAGCTCGGCCTAACGGCGACTCCCAAGCGCAAGGACAACGTGGACACCTACGCTTACTTCGGAGAGCCGGTGTATATCTACTCGCTCAAGGACGGCATCAACGACGGCTTCCTCACCCCGTTCAAGGTGAAGCAAATCCAGACGACCATCGATTACTACACCTACACCTCGGACGATACGGTGGTGGAGGGTGACATCGAGGTCGGCAAGGTTTACGAAGAGCCTGATTTCAACCGGAACATCCAGATCCGCGAGCGCGAGAGGAAGCGGGTTGAGATCTTCATGAGCCAGATCAACCAGAATGAGAAGACTCTCGTTTTCTGCGCCACGCAAGATCACGCGCTTCTGGTGCGCGACCTCATCAATCAGATCAAGGCCAGCAAAGCTCCGCATTACTGTCAGCGCGTCACCGCCAACGACGGCGCGCTCGGCGAGCAGCACCTGCGCGATTTCCAGGACAACGAGAAAAGCATCCCCACGATCCTGACGACCTCGCAGAAACTCTCCACCGGAGTGGATGCCCGCAACGTGCGGAACATCGTGCTGATGCGCCCGGTGAACTCGATGATCGAGTTCAAGCAGATCATTGGCCGCGGCACCCGGCTCTACGACGGCAAGGACTACTTCACGGTTTACGACTTCGTGAAAGCGCACCTCCATTTCGCCGATCCGGAATGGGACGGCGAACCATTGGTAGAGGAAGACTGCCCGAAATGCGGCAACCGCCCCTGCACCTGCGAGGTGAAACCACGTCCGCCCTGTGAAGTCTGCGGCAAACTCCCGTGCGAATGCCCCAAGGAGCCTTGCGAGTTCTGCGGCAAGGTCCAATGCACCTGTGAGAAGCGGAAGAAAGCCAAAGTGAAACTGGCGGACGGCAAAGAGCGCGCCATCCAGCACATGATGATGACGACCTTCTGGCATCCGGACGGCACGCCGATGAGCGCGCAGCAGTTCATGGAAATACTGTTCGGCAAGCTGCCAGAGTTTTTCCAGAACGAGGACGAGCTGCGCGAATTGTGGAGCCGGCCCGATACGCGGAGGAAATTGTTAGAAGGCCTGGCGGAAAAGGGTTTCGGTGCGGATCAACTGACCGAGATGCAGAAGGTGATCGACGCGGAAAGCTGCGATCTGTTCGACGTGCTTGCCCATGTCGCCTACGCGCTGCCGCCGCTCACGCGCGAGCAACGCTCCGCCAAGGCAAAGGTGGAAATCAGCTCCCACTTCAACAGCAAGGAGCAGGACTTCCTCGATTTCGTGCTGTCCCACTACATCGCCGTTGGTGTTGAAGAGCTCGATCAGGAAAAACTCGGCCCGCTGCTGAAACTCAAATATCACGACTCCATCGCAGACGCCGTGGCAGACCTCGGAGCGCCGGATCAAATCGGGCAAGTGTTTTCCGGATTCCAGAAATACCTCTACGACGAACGTGTGGCGTAGTGGCGATCACCGGTCGCCACGCATTCATTCATCCCGCACTCTCCGTGATTAGATGGCATCCCACAGCGGCTTGCCGAGGAACCCGGCGAGCTTCTTGGCATCCGCACGCACCGCCTCGACGTTGCCGTGGTCGATGACGTTGAGGCGTGAGCCATCTTCGAGAACGAGATTGAGCTCGTAGCTGTAGTAGCGGCTCTTGTCGCCGCTGCAGAACTCCGAGATGAGTTGGATCGCGTGGATGCGATTGAGCTTCGTGTGGTTTTTCATCGCGGAGATGTCTGCGATGCCTTCGGGCTTCTTCAGGGTCTTGGCGTAATAACCGTGATGTTTGTCGAATACCGCGGGGATGGAACCGAAGAACAACATGCCCAATCCGACCAGAGCGAAGAGGGCTCCGAAGGCCAGCAGGAACCAATCTTCCTTATGGGGATGAGGAGGGAACTTGGCCAGTTTGACAGCGAGCACACTGATGCCAATAACCGCGAAAATTCCGCTGAAAATTTTCATTCCGCCGGATGCCCGAAACTCCAGGCGCCCTGGGTGAATTTCTTTGAGGATGTTGGTCTTGAAATTGGCACCGCCTGGTTTGAGCGGTAGCCAGGAGGTTTTCTCCGCGAGCGGGTCACCAAACTTCGCGGCCGCGGAGGATGGATCGATGAGGGGTTTGTCGGTCTTGCTAGCTAATTTGGCGAACACGGAGTGTGCCTATGTTGACCGCGGGAAGCCGTCAAGGTTTCGGATCCCAGAGGAGATTCCAAAAAGCTCCTTGTCCGGGGCCGCCCTTCCGTGCGACAATGGTGCATGGAGGAAATCATCTTCGAGGTTCAGGAGGATGAAATCGACGGTGGCTTTGTCGCTGTCGCCCTAGGTCACTCGATTGCCACTCAGGCAGAGACGGTGGAGGAACTGAGAGAAATGGTTCGCGATGCGGTGCGCTGTCATTTTGAAGACGGCGATGCTGGCGCGATGCCGCGGATTGTTCGCCTCCATTACGTGCGGGACGAAGCGCTGGCCTTGTGAAAATGCCGCGCGATATCACGGCCCAAGAGCTCATACGCAAGTTGCGCGTGTTGGGATATGAGCCGGTGAGGCAGAGTGGTTCCCATGTTCGGCTGACGACCACTACGGATGGCACCCATCATGTGACAATCCCCAATCATTCACCTCTGAAAACTGGAACATTGTTGGGCGGTGTGCTGAAACCCGTCGCGGCGCATCACAAGCTTAGCCTGCAAGAGTTGGTTGAAAAACTGGAATTCTAAGCCTCTGCAACCGATGGAAATCACTCTCCCCCGCAAGCCCTGGTATCGGGTCCTATACATTCAAGTGCTCATAGCGGTCGCGCTTGGCATCGTCGTGGGTTACATCTGGCCGGACTTCGGGAAATCGCTGAAGCCGCTGGGCGATGGCTTCGTCAAGCTGGTGAAGATGATGATCGGGCCGATTATTTTCTGCACCGTGGTCCATGGCATCGCGTCGATGGGCGATCTCAAAAAGCTCGGCCGCGTGGGTGCGAAGACGCTGCTTTATTTTGAAATCGTTTCAACGCTGGCCCTGGTCATCGGCTTGGTGGTGGTCAATGTGATGAAGCCTGGTGTCGGATTCACTCCGGCGGGGCAGAGCTTTCATGCAAGTGCCGCGGCGATTGAGTCCAGCCATGGCTTTGCGGAGAAGGCGCACGCGCTGAGCACGACGGAATTTTTTCTAAAGATCATTCCCGATACATTCCTGGGAGCCTTCGTTTCGGGGGATTTGCTGCAAGTGTTGTTCATTGCGATCCTGGTCGCCTTCGCTGTTGCGGCTATGGGCCAGTTCGGCAAGCCGGTGCTGCATGTGATTGACTACAGCGCCCAGGTCTTTTTCGGCGTCATGCACATCCTGGTGAAGGCGGCACCGATCGGTGCTTTCGGGGCGATGGGTTTCACCGTTGGCAGCTATGGTTTGGGTGCGCTTGGCAAATTGATCTGGCTAATGGCGGGCTTTTATCTAACAGCCGGACTGTTTGTGGTGGTCGTGCTTGGGAGCATTGCCTGGTATTCCGGATTCTCGATTTTTCGCTTTCTGGCTTATATCAAGGACGAGTTGCTGCTGGTTCTTGGGACCAGTTCGTCCGAGACGGCATTGCCCGGCTTGATCCAGAAAATGCAGAAACTCGGTTGTTCGCGCGCGACCGTCGGCCTGGTGGTGCCAACCGGCTATAGCTTCAATCTCGATGGCACCAACATCTACATGGCCATGGGGGCGGTCTTTCTCGCGCAGGCCACCAACACACCTCTGGATTTGAAACATCAGATTAGCCTGCTGCTGATCGCGATGATCACGTCCAAGGGTGCGAGTGGCGTGACCGGGGCTGGCTTCGTGACTCTCGCCGCGACCCTGCAGGCTGTGCCAGGCATTCCCATCGAAGCGCTCGCGTTGTTGGTGGGGATTGATCGCTTCATGAGCGAGTGCCGCGCGATAACCAACTTCATCGGCAATGGTGTGGCCACCGTGGTGATCAGTCGTCTGGAAAAAGAACTCAGCGTCGAGACGCTCAACACAAATTTGCGCGGCGGGGACGTCCTGCTTGCCGACTCGTAAAGCACTTTAAGTAATTTTATAGTCCCGTTGGGACACAGAAACGGCCATGCTATTACTTAAAAACGATCTAGCGCGCCAGGATCTTCAAGTTCATTTCACAGCGCTTCTCCAGCGGAGTTTTTGCGATGGATTCGATATTGGCGCGGGCTCCGGCAATCTTCAGCAGCGGGCAGCCCTTGGATTTAGGATGGCGCGGCGGGGATTTTCGGCTTATTCGGAGCGGGCCGCGGGCGAAATTTCCATGACTTCCGATCTCACTGTTATCAAAGCCGGCACCGGCGTTCTCACCAGAACCGATGACGGCACGCTGGACCGTGCGGCGCTGGTGCATCTGGTTGCAGCCATTTCGGCGCTGGTGAATACCGGGCACCGTTGCTTGTTTGTCTCGTCCGGTGCCGTCGGTTCCGGAGTGTCCGCGCTGGGTCTAACAGAATATCCGAAGGACACCGCCACCCGCCAGGCCTGTGCCGCGGTGGGGCAGGCGAGGCTGATGCAAACCTACAGCAGTTTGTTTTCAAATTTCGACATCACCATCGCACAGGTTCTTCTAACAGCCGAAGACCTCGGGACGCCGATCCGCTCCGGTTATGTTTCAGACACCCTCGGCCGACTGCTTTCCGAGCCACGGATTTTGCCAATCATCAATGAGAACGATTCGGTCGCGGTGGAAGAACTGAAGTTCGGCGACAATGACATGCTCTCGGTCCGCGTTGCGAAACTCGCGGGGGCCACTCGTGTCATCCTCCTCACCAGCGTGGATGGCTTGTTGGATCCTTCGACCAACGAACTCATTCCAGAGGTGAGCGACATCGACAACGTTTTCAAGCATGTCCGCGAGGAAAAGGGCCGCTTCTCGATGGGAGGCATGGCTTCCAAGCTCGCCGCCGTGAAATTCGCGGTTGATGCCGGCATCGAAACCCACATCGCACATGGCCGCCATCCGGAAAGACTCGCGGATATTGTAGCGGGGAAGGGGATTTCGACGAAATTCCCCGCGGGAAAAGGGTCTGGAACCGGTTCTTGAGTTTGGCGCGCCAGCGGTTATGCTGCTCCCATGAGCGCAAGGATTCAGATTGATCCTAAGGTATGTCATGGCAAGCCTGTGATCAGAGGAACGCGCGTATTGGTTTCGACCATACTTGGCGCGTTGGGTGCGGGTGATTCCATGGAAGAGGTGCTGGAGGATTATCCCAACATTAAACGCGACGACATTGGAGCGGCCTTGGAGTTTGCAAGCCGAATCTCCGATTATCAGGCATCCTGTTATGATCCGGTGGCATGAGGTTTTTTCTTGATGAAAATTTTCCCAAGGCCGCCACGGTATTATTAGAGAGCCTGGGTCATGAAACTTTCGACATTCGCGGAAGCGGCGCGGAGGGTGCGGCAGATGCCGATATCTTCCGCGATGCGCAGGAGCGGCAAGCGGTATTCCTAACGACTGACCGTGACTTTTTTCATACTGTTCCCCATTTATATGCCAATCATTTGGGAGTCATTGTAGTCGCTCTCCGCCAACCGAACCGGGAAAACATATTGGCGCGATTAAAATGGTTGCTTGACCACCTCCCAGCCCTGCCATTCAAAAACCGGGTTATCCAGCTGCGCGACAAGACCTGGATATCGATTCCCCCAATTTAACAACGACCGCCGGTGCCTGATATCGTAGAAACCATCCACCAAATGGGCCAACAAGCCCGGGCGGCGGCGTATGAACTGGCCAAACTTTCCACCGAGGAGAAGGACAATATCCTTCGTGTAATGGCATCATCGATCCGCGAACAAGCGTCAAAGCTGTTAGAAGCGAATGCGAGGGATCTTGCCGCGGGCCGTGAGAAGGGATTGTCGTCCGCGATGCTGGACCGTTTGAAACTCGACGACACGCGCATCGAAGCCATGGCGGCGGGGATCGACCATGTGGCGATGCTGCCTGATCCGGTGGGTGAAATCATGGAGGCCTGGAGTCGTCCGAACGGCATCGCCATCGAGCAGGCCCGTGTTCCTATCGGCACCATTGGCATCGTCTATGAAAGCCGGCCCAACGTCACGGCGGATGCGGCGGCGCTTTGTTTCAAGACCGGCAATGCAACCATCCTGCGCGGTGGCAGCGAAGCGATTCATTCGAACCGCGCCATCGCCGAGGCTCTCGCTGCGGCCGGTGGTCCCGCGCATGCGGTCCAGCTCATTCCCTTCACCGACCGCGAAAGCGTTGCGGTTCTTGCGGGCATGGACAAGTGGCTCGATCTCATCATCCCGCGCGGCGGCAAGGGCCTGATCGAAACCGTTGTCTCACTGGCGCGCATGCCCGTGATCAAGCACTACGACGGCATCTGTCATCTCTACGCGGACAAAGCCGCTGATGTTGAGATGGCGGTCTCCATCACCGTCAATTCCAAGACCCAGAAGCCGGGCGTCTGCAACGCTCTCGAAATTTTGTTGGTGCACCGCGACATCGCCGGCGATTTTCTGCCCAAGGTTGCCAAAGCGTTGAGGGAAAAAGGTGTGGAAATCCGCGGCTGCGAACGCGTTCGTGCCATTCTAACAGATGCAAAGCCCGCAACGGATGCCGATTGGGATACGGAGTTTCTCGAACTCATCATCGCCATCAAGGTGGTCGATTCGCTTGAGGAAGCGGTGGCGCATATCAATAAGCACGGATCGCATCACACCGATGTCATCGTTACTTCCGATACAGCTACGGCGGAACGATTTCTCCGTGAAGTCGATTCGGCCTGTGTCTTTCACAACGTCTCCACGCGTTTCGCGGATGGCGGGGAGTTCGGTTTCGGTGCGGAGATCGGCATTTCCACGGACAAGCTCCATGCCCGCGGGCCGATGGGATTGCGCGAATTGACGAGCTATCAATATCGCGTCCGCGGCAATGGGCAGATCAAGGGCCCTCATTTCCCCGAAAGGAGATGCTGATGCACCTGCTCGGTGAGGTCTTGGATGCGCTCACTGAGTGCCTTGACCGTGAGGGTTAGTTCGGTGTTTTGATTCATGAGTTCGACGAGCCTGGTGCTTTGTTCGGAGGCAAGCTTTGCCCGTTCCTCGCTGGCACGTGCCAGGTCTTCACGGTGTTGGGCATCGGCGTCGGCATGGGCTTTGTCGCGATCCGCTTGACGCGTTTGGGCCAGCAGGATCAAGGGTGCGGCGTAGGCGGCCTGCAAGCTGAACGCGAGATTGAGAAGGATAAATGGATAGATGTCGAAATGAACGATGCCAGCCGAGTTCAGGGCGATCCATCCGGCGACCAGGAGGGTCTGGCCGATCAAAAATGTGGGGGTTCCAAAAAACCGCGCAAAAGCCTCGGCCTTGAGCGCAAACCAATCGTTCCCAAACAGCGGGCCCAAGTGGGCATGGGGCGCGAGAAAGCGCAGGTGATGCGGTTTCGATGGGGACGACGGTGAAGACCCGGAAGGAGTGGTTTCCTTTTGCATACCGCTGTCTTAAAGATGTTCCGGTCCGCGTCGAGCCATCGTTT
>JANMJQ010000326.1:0-8310 GCA_031371445.1 Akkermansiaceae bacterium | reverse complement strand
ACGGCCTTTGCGATGATCGGATCGACCATGAAATGCGGGTTCCCCGAGGCGTGCACGTCACCCGCACCACGGTTGAGGGTGGCAGGCACCTCCTGCAAACGGATGCCCTCGGACGCCAGCACGCGACCGGGCGCGCCGGGCGCAAGCTTGGGATTGCGCGCCGTCTGAAGCAATGGCGGCAGCCAGCCGGTTTCAAGCTCCGCGCCACCTTCGATGAGGATGTCGGCGGTGCGGAGTTTCACGATGAAACTTGGCTTCGCATCCACGAAGTGAGGATCTTCGGTTGGCTTGGCCATGATGGTGATGTCCACCAGATCGCCGCCGACTTCCTGCGCGAGCGCGGCGTAATCCGGCAGGGTTGAGACAACATTCAGCTTGGCGTGGGCCATGCCGATGAACGCGAACGAGGTCGCGATGAGACAAGTGATTTTAGATTTCATGGGAGTGGTCGTTGATAATGATTTTAATATTTGTGGGCGCCATGGGCACCGAGGCTGATTTCGTACATGAGGAAAAGTGAGTCTTCGTCACCCGATGGGAGCAGGTCGGTGGACTCCAGGAAGTCGTGGTTGTATTGGAGACGGAGCTTGGAAAATTCCGAAGGATACCAGGAGAGATCCGACGACAAACGCGAGCGGCTGCGTCGCATCGGGTCGGTGGTGAGCGATGATTCGTCGATGTCCACATAGTCACCCCGTAGGCCCACGGCCCAACCTTTATGGAAGCCCCAGATGACCTGGGAATAAGCACCCCAGTCGTTGAAGGTTTCCGACGCGGGAAATGCATCGTCCAAGCCGCGCCCGGCTTCGAAGCGGCGGAACATAATCTCGTTCTGCCACTTCACGAATGGCCAGCCGCCCTCTGCATTCGCTGGCTTCCATTTGTAGAAGAAGTCCGCGCCATAGATCTGGGTGCGGGCTTGATTGCCGGTGTCGTTCGGTCCGAATGCCGCCGAAATTCCTGTTAGAATCGTCTGCGTCGAAGTGAGGTCGAACGATGCCTCCAAGCGCGGCGTGAACACCAGATCCGAGAAGCCACCGGTCCTTCGGTCGATGGTCATCCGGTCGTAGAAGGTGCCATCCTCACCCGGATTGCGGAACGAATAACCGGTCCCGCCCTGGCCGTTTTGCATCGCCAGCAATGCCTGCGCGTAGAACGGTGCGGGGATGACCCAGGCGACCTGGGCGCCGACACCTCTCAAGCCGTCGGGTCCAAGCATCATGCCATTCACCAGTGGAGCGTCCATGAAATCCCAGGCGTGGGGGTGCATGGGATTAATGCGCCCGAACGGCGTGAAAAACTGACCGGCCTTGAACTGCAGGCCGTAAGGCATGGAGGTGGTTTGGCCGAACGCCTCCTCAACCTCGACGCCAGTTTCGTTTTCGTTGTCCAGCTTGAACACGATGTTGGCAAATCCCTCGAAGAAAGGGTCCACAACGCCATCGAGCGCGAGTTCAACATTGCGCGCGTTAAAACCATTTTGTTGCGGATCGTGATCGCCCAGTTCAAGGGTGCTGAGGTCGTCGGCCGTGGAAGCCGCGCCCGTGAAGATCGCATCGAACGAAATGTTCAGGTAACTGCCCTTGGCTCCACCCCCGGCAGAAGGCGCGCCCACGCTGGGAAGTGGCAGCGTGAGGCCACCGACGTCAGGCGTTCCGGTGACAAGGGAAGGATCGCTGGTGGGAAACGCATTGCCTGGAACAGGTGCGGGAACCGGCGTGATGGCGGCCCCTGAATCGGGAACCAACGACGGATCACTCGTCGGAAAGAGCGGGGCTTCCGGCTCTGGTTTTACTTCGGCGACCGCGCCGGGCCCAGGTTTCTCCTCTGTCATCCCCGGATCGGGTGGCAGCGGAGGAATGACGCCGGCAGGCTTCATCGACTCGATCAGCACTTGCTGATCGGCGACCTGTTTTTTCAGGGCATCCATTTCCGTCTGATGACGGGTCTGGAGATCCTGAATGGTTTTCTGCATCTCCAGAAGTTGTTTCTGGATGGCATCGTTGGAGGCGGGGAGCGCTGGGGACTCTTCGGCTTGGAGTTGGCTAGAGGCGAGGATACACGAGAAGTAAATGAGTACGGTTTTGCGAAAGTACATGAGTATGCATGATCAGAATGGGAAGAAATGCTTAATGGACCACGAACGGTGGGCCCAAAGCGTTCAGTTGATTCGACTATGCAACTGCAGGCGGCCCGTGTTCGAGCAAGCTCCCGCACAAATGGCAGGGCATCCAGTGGCGCTTCGCCATGGGCACTGCCACGGGATCTACGGCAACCACCGTACACACAGGGGCGATTACCGGGGAAATAGTGATGGAGAAGATCGCCCCCGTTTCAAGATCGGTAGCGAGACAGTGGTGGTTTGTCTCGTGCGAGCACTCGTGAAGATGCTCATGCAACTCCGCGGACGAAGCCGCCATGGAGAGCACCAGGACTTGCAGAACGGCGATCCAAACCAAGGGCGCGAAGAACCGCAGCCATGGCGATTTGTCAGTTCCCGGTTTCACGCTGGGCGAGATCTATTCCCAACGGCGGGCATTCACAATCACAATCTCGGCCCCGGTTCCGGCGTCATTTGGAAGGATGATCGGATGGCTGGCAAACCCTCAGCTCCGCATCGTGGCCCGCCCGCTCAGGGACTGCCAGATCAAGCCGGTCGAGCGTCGGTGCGAAAAAACAGGCGCGGGCACCGGGGCTGGTGGAAATTTCATTTGGCCTGGGTATCGATGGCTGACTTGAGTTTGGTGGCAAGATCGGTGGCTCTTCCGCGGCCCCAGTAGTGAAGAAATATGTAGCGCGGGTTTTCCAAGCTCATATGCTGGTGGATGGCGACGATGTTGATGCCGCCGCTGCGGAGGGATTTGAGCACGCCTTGCAACTCGGTTTCGAGGCAGGCGAAATCTCCATCCACCACGGCATTGTCATCGGCACCGGCGAAGGCGCTCCAAGAGTTGACGCCCATTTCCTTGCCGACCTCGCAGCCGCAGGGCATCTTGGTTTTTCGCCCGAAGACAAACTTCACCATACCGTCCTTTTCCTGCGGCTTCCCACCTAGCACGGCGATGAGCGCTGCGGTAGTGATGGAGCTTTTTTCAGGAATCCCGCCGCCGAAGGATTTCGCGGGTTGTGGCGAGGCGCTGCGGATTTCCTTCACCTTGTCGAGCGCGGCGCGCACGCCTTTCGCGAGTTGTTCGGTGGTACCTTCGCCTTCGATGTGCATGAAAAAGGCTTTGGGGTCGTCATTGAAGAAATGGTTGTGCAGGGCGGTGACTGTTAGACCGGAGTCCAGCAGGGTGCTCATGACCGGGTTGACCTCATCCTGGAGCAGAACGAAGTCGCCCATGACCATCGCTTCCGACGACTTCCCATCGGCAAAGGCGGCCCAGGTGGTGAGGCCCATGAAGGCGGGCATTTTCCACTCGTCCACGGTGATGCCTAAATCGCCGCGCGGAGAGGTGACCTTGAAAACCTTTTCTTCTTCGTTGAACGCACCCTTGAGGCCGGTGAGTTCGTCAATTTTCGCGTTGTCCAGAGCGGAGGCGAGCATGGGCAGACAGGCACCAAGCGCCGCGAGCGTGGGAATGAATTTCATAGGTCCAATGGCATGTGGAAAATCTCCGGGGCTGTCGATGAAATTCTTGATACGGGTGGAACACTTTTGTAACACCTCTTACCGATGACGGAAAGCCCGTGGCTTTTGCTGCTATACAGTCTCCCCAAGAAAGGGGGGAGCGCACGCGTCGGGATCTGGCGGAAAATGAAAAAATCCGGCGCGCTGCCCTTCAAAGCGTCGGCCTATCTGCTGCCGAATCGGCCCGAGCTTTTCGAGCGCTTCCAATGGCTGGCGCAGCAGGTGCAGGACGCTGGTGGCGAGGCGACGGTGGCGTTTGTTTCCGAACTGGAAGGAATCAGCCACGCGGAAATGGTGCGTCAATTCAACGAGACACGCGTTGCCGGCTACATGGAGTTGATCGCACCGCTCAACGAGTTGATCACCCGCCAACGAAAGAAGGCGGATGATTCGCTGATGCCGGAACTCGAAAAACTGCGGCGTCAGTTCGAGGAATTGCGGAACTTGGATTTTTTCGATTGTCCGCGCGGCCACGACGTGGCGATGTTGATCGAGCGTGCCGCATCGCTTCCCGAGAAGAAGCAGCGCGGCAAGGCGCTGCCGGTTCTATCAACCCGGCGCTACGTTGGCAAAACCTGGCTGACGAGGCCGCAGCCGGCCATCGACCGGGTGGGCTCAGCATGGCTGATCCGCAAGTTCATCGATCCCAAGGCAAGCTTTGTTTTTGCGAAGGAGCCGGCCGCGTTTCCCAACGCGATTCCCTATGACATGACTGGCGTGGAGTTCACGCATCACGGCGAGGACTGCACGTTTGAGACTTTGTTAAAGCGTTTCGATCTCAAGGATAAGGCTCTGAAAAAACTGGGTGAGATGATCCACGACGCGGATCTGGAGGACGGCAGGTTTCAAACTATCGAAGCCATCGGCCTGGACCGCGTTTTCAAGGGCTGGGCGAAGCTGGGTCTTACGGATGACGAAATCTTCACACGTGGATTCCCATGTTTGGATGCCCTATACGCATTTCTAAAAATCAAATGATTGACGAACCATCGAACGACACTCCGCCACCGGTTCCAACCTTCGCCGAAGCGCTGCGTTTCTGGTGGAAGCTGGGGTGGATCAGCTTCGGTGGGCCGGCGGGACAGATCGCGATCATGCACAAGGAAATCGTCGAGAAGCGGCGATGGATGAGTGAGGGCCACTTCCTGCATGCCCTGAACTTCTGCATGTTGCTGCCGGGTCCTGAAGCCCAGCAACTGGCAACCTATTTGGGCTGGAGGCTTCATGGCGCACGCGGCGGCATTGCGGCAGGCTCGTTGTTCGTGCTTCCATCGGTATTCATTCTTCTCGGATTGAGTTGGATGTATATGGCCGGTGGCAGCATAGGCTGGGTGCAAGGCCTCTTCCATGGCCTGACGGCAGCGGTCATCGCGATCGTCATTTCAGCGGTGAAGCGGATCGGATCCAAGGCGCTGAAATCTCCAAGTCTCTGGGTGCTTGCAGCGATGGCATTCATTGCGATTTTCGTATTCAAGATTTCCTTTGTGATCATCATTTTCTCCGCCGCGTTGATCGGCTATGTGGGAGGGAAGTATGCTCCACGACAATTTCCCGCAGGAAAGGGTCATGGAAAATCGGACGTGGAAGAACTGCCCTGCGCCAATCTTCCACCTGCTCCACGGGCCAGCTTGGGACGGGTTCTATCCATTTCATTACTATGCCTCGTGCTCTGGTGGGGGCCGATCCTTGCCGTGGGAATGTGCTTGGGTTGGCAGGGAATTCATTTCCAGGAAGGACTCTTCTTCAGCAAGGCGGCGCTCGTCACCATCGGCGGTGCGTATGCGGTGCTGCCTTATGTTTCGCAAATGGCGGTCGAGCATTATGGATGGCTGGGCCAACCGCAGATGATGGCCGGACTCGGCTTGGCGGAAACGACGCCGGGCCCTCTGATCATGGTCCTGCAATTCGTCGGCTTCGTCGCCGCATGGCAACATCCGGGCCCGCTGTCGCCGCTCGCGGCTGCCACCCTTGGCGCGCTGATCACTACTTGGGCAACATTCCTGCCCTGCTTTCTCTTTGTCTTCCTTGGTGCTCCACACGTCGAGCAACTTCGCGATCGCCCGGCGCTCGCTTCGACTTTGAGTGCCATCACAGCGGCGGTCGTGGGTGTCATCATGAACCTGGCGATCTGGTTTTCCTGGCATTCGCTTTTTCCGGTGGCTGGCGGATTCGATTACTTCTCGGCAGTCGTTGCACTCGCCGCATGGCTGGCGATGGAGCGATTCAAAGTGGGGGTAATCCCGACCCTTGCTGCATGCGCGGTGCTGGGGATGTTTTGGAATTTGGCGGCCCTCCTGTGAATCACGCGGCGTTGACGCTCTCCGCCGCCTGCAACATCATCCGATCATGAGCTTTGCCGAAAACCGCTTGAAATGGATGGCAGCCATTGCAGTGGGGATGTTATCAAGTCTGACGAGCCACGCGGATGAACTGCGGTTGAATGAGATCCAGGTCATCGGCAGCCACAACTCCTATCATCGCGCGCCGCCCGCCGAAGTGTTGTCGATCATTGGCTCGTTCCAGAGAGACGCGGTGGAGGCGTGGAACTACACCCAGCCGCTTCTAACAGAACAAGCCGCCGCCGGCCTGCGGCAATTTGAGCTCGATGTTTATGCCGACCCCAAAGGCGGACTTTTTTCAAATCCGATGACGATGAATTTGGGCATGCTATCGGGAAAGAAACTTGCGCCCTTTGATCCGGACGGTGAGCTCAAGAAGCCGGGGTTTAAGATTCTGCACGTACCCGACATCGACTGCTGGACCAACAACCGGACGCTGGAATCGGCCTTGGGCGAACTGTCCGCATGGTCGCTCGCCAATCCACATCATTTGCCTGTGATGATTTTGATCGAATGCGAGGATGAAGCACATCCGCCATTGCCCACCAAGCCCATGCCCTTTGTGCGCGAACGCTTGTTGGAAATGGAGCAGGAAATTCTCAAGGTCATTCCGTCAGACAGGATTCTCCGTCCCGACGATGTTCGCCGGGGTGAGCCCACGCTGCCCGCCGCGCTGCAACTTCATGGCTGGCCGGCACTCGCATCGGTCCGCGGGAAATTCATCATCTGCCTCGATAATACCAGCGCCATCCGCGACCGATATCTTGAAGGCAATCCGGCGTTGGAAAATCGACTGATTTTTGTCAGCGCTCCCGATGTGAAGCATCCCGCGGCGGCTTGGTTCAAGTGCAACGATCCGGTTGGCGAATTCGAAAAGATCCAGCAATTGGTGAAAGGCGGCTTTCTTGTTAGAACGCGGGCCGACGACAGGAAAGCGGATGCCGCCATGCGTGACAAAGCTTTCGCAAGCGGCGCGCAGTGGATCAGCACGGATCATTTTGGTTCAAAAGAACCGGCGGAATCGCGTGTGGCGTTTGCCGATGGCAAGCTGACCCGCTCCAACCCGGTCAGCGGCCATAAAGATGCGGTGATCGCGCCATGAGCATTTCGCCGCTACGGATCATCATTCACGCCATTGGCAGCGCGGGGGATGTGCATCCGTTCATTGGAATCGGTATGGCGCTGCAGAAGCGCGGGCATGAGGTCTTCATCATGACCAATCCGGCTTTTCAAAATCGGATCATTGCCAATGGCCTTGGTTTTCGTCCCCTGGGCACGGTGGAGGATTTCAATCTCATCAAAAAGGATCCCGATCTCTGGCATCCGCATCGCGCCTTTGCAGCGGTGGTCAGACATGCGGTTGATCCAAGTTACCAACCCATTCTTGAAACCACCCGCGAGCTGCATGTGCCAGGGAAGACAGTGCTTGTCGCCAGTTCGCTGGCATTCGCGGCGAGGAACGCGCGGGACTTGTTAGATATACCGATGGCGACCGTGCATCTCGCGCCATCGCTTTTTCCCAGCGTTTACCGGCAGCCGGAAATCCACGGCATGGTTTTCGGCAGCGGCGCTCCAAAGTTTTTGAAGCGCCTGCAATGGGAGATCGGGGGGCGGATTGTGGATCATCATGCGTTGCCCGTATTGAACCGCTTTCGCCGCGAGCACGGCCTTCCGCCTGCGAAGCATTTGTTGCGCGAATGGTGGCATTCGCCGGATCGCGTCATCGCGTTGTTCCCGGATTGGTTCGCGGCGCCACAGCCCGATTGGCCCGCGCAGGTGCGGCAAACGGGCTTTTCGATGTTTGATGGCAATGAGTCGGAAGCGCTCTCGCCGGACTTGGAGAAATTTCTCAGCGAGGGGCCCGCGCCGGTGATTTTCACACCGGGCAGTGCGATGATCCATGCCCATGCGTTTTTTGCGGAAGCTGCTGGAGCGGTTCGTAAACTGGATTGCCGGGCGATTTTTCTAACAGGCTCGAAGGATCATCTTCCGCAATCGTTGCCCGCCGGAACCGCGCATTTTTCTTATGTTCCATTCAGCAAGATCCTGCCCCGTGCGACCGTGCTGGTGCATCATGGCGGGATTGGCACCTGCGCCCAAGCGCTGCAAGCCGGCATTCCGCAACTCATCCAACCGATGGCGCACGATCAACTGGATACCCTTTCACGGGTTAGGGATCTTGGAGTGGGTCTTGGGATCGCGCCTGCGAAATTCAAGGCGAAGAACATCGTGGCGGCCTTGGAGAAATTGCTTGGCGATCCTTCGTTCAAAAACCGGGCCGTGGAAACCGCGAAGCGATTTGATGTGGCGGGTTGGATGAATGAGACCTGTGATTGGATT
>JANMJQ010000257.1:0-11670 GCA_031371445.1 Akkermansiaceae bacterium | reverse complement strand
CAACTCGACGTTCTGGAACAGCAGCAGGTCGCGCAGCGATTTCAGCGGCGAGGATTCATCCATCGGATCGAAGCCGCTCTTGTCGGACAGGAAATACATCTTGCGCGCCCGGCCTTCGATGGCTTCGACGAAGCGGGCTGTCAGGACATCCTCGCCCTGGAAGCCCGTGATTTTCCGCTGGCTGTCCGCGGTGCCGAAAACCGCCAGGTCGTCGGCGACGACCACTTTGACGTTGGAGTTGAGGATGTGGTTGCCGTCCTTGTCTTCGGTCGAGATCGGCCCGTCATCGGTGCGCGCGTCGATCACGATCAGATCCTTGGTGAGCGGCAGGCCGTAGGTGGCCATTACCTGCTGGGTGCGGTCGGCGCTGCGCAAGGGGTCGACGATTTCGAGCGAGATCTTGCCATTGGAAAGCCTTTCGTATTCCTCGGCCAATACGCGGACGCGTTCGTAGAATGGCGAGGACCGGCGGAAGGCCATGATCCATTTGACGGGCCGCGCGCGCTCGGTGATGGCCTTGTCACGAAGGTAGTGCTGCGTGGCCGGCGAAAGCGTGTAAGCGGCTTCACGGCTGAGATCGAAGCGCTTGAAATGACTCGCGGCCACATAGTTCAAGGCGACCACGGTGATGCCCAGCAAGATGACTTGCAGGACGGAAAGTGTGCCCGTGCCCCAGCGGTTCAGCGGGCGCGCGGTCTTGCGTTTTGGCTCGGGGGATTCTTCCGGCATGCAACAATTTTCAAAGACTCAACCCCGCCAGCGCCGGTAGTCGACCACTTGATAGGTTAGAAACAACACCAACAACGCGACACTGAGGAAATAGATGACCGGCCGCGTGTCGAACAAGCCGCTGGTGAAATAGTGCAGGTGTTGTTGCGAGGAGATGTAGTGAAAGAAGCCCGCGCCGGCGAACGACTCACCCCAGATGATCGTCACATAGCCGAGGAAATATTGGATCACCAACAGGCCAATCGTCAAAATGCCCGCGATGATCTGGCTCGATGTCAGTGCCGAAGCAAGACAACCGATCGCGGTGAACGCCGCACCCATCAACATCACGGCGGTGAACGCGCCACCCATCGCACCCGGAGTCCATGCCGGCGGCAGCTTGGTGGCCCACTCGAACATCTTGAATTGGATCAGGCAGGGAACCCACAGCGCCGTGTAGAAAATCATCGCGGCCGAATATTTCGAAAGCACGACCTGCCATGTCGAAACCGGCGCCGTCAACAAGGTCTCCAGGGTGCCCGAGCGTTCCTCCTCGGCAAACAAGCGCATCGTGATCAGCGGAAAAATGAAGAGAAAATAGAACCAGAACAGCGGCGAGTGGAAAGTCACATACACAAGGCTGTCCTTCACCGGCGTGTCGCGGAAGCCCTTCATCGCCGTCGAAAGCGAAACGCCCTGCATGATCGTTACAAAGGCCAGCACGACCCAGCCGAAAGGCGTCAGGAAATAGCCTTTCAGTTCCTTGATGGTGAGAATTCTGAAGACCTTCATGCGGCGGGGCGCCTTGGTACGGCATTCCAAACGCAACGCAAAGGCAAAAGCCCGCCGCGGAAGCGTTTCGGGCTTGGCAAAGCCGCCCACCTCCAGGACTCCCGCCCCCTGCCGACTGGCTGCGGGTGCCACGAGTCTCTCAGATCAAACAAGTGCCTGAGATCATAGCGATCATCAAACCGCATGCTGCGGCTCATACAGAGCATTCGGATACACCCCGAGCATTAACGCTCCCAGCGTAGGGTTCGTGGCCAGAGCGACCGGCTAGGTTTTCTCTGTAAGACTCTTTCAATCTCTATTTCAAGCCGGTTTATCCCGGCGCTTTCACTGACCCGAATGACATCTTCACCGCACCACCCCCGATTGCGCTGGCCGCTTGAATCCGCCACCGCTTACTTAGGACCGATCCCATTCATGTTCTGAATGCCACGAATATCGAGCAATAACCATCCTTACAGGTGCCGCTGCCTTCGATAGCCCAAGATGCTCTTTCGATCTTAGTCGGGATTCCAACATTCCATCCAAAAACAAGGGCAAATACTTTTTCAGTAAGTGACGCATCCTCATCAAATTCAAAACCTGCGGTGTCGGTGATAACCATAGTGGCCTTCCACTTCCAATTTTGACCTTCGATGTTACCACGCGAGGACTGAAGCCGTCCGGTTACGCAACAATACTTAGATCCCATCAAATTTTCCGGGCAGTCAAGTTCTAAACGCTACAAATATAGAGCAATAGGTCTCGGGCGAGTCGAACAAAATTAAATACCCTATATCAGATCCATCAATTCTTTTAATGTAAATTGATTTTATCCTATTTATATTTATTGGCCTTCCTTCTATTTTAACTGTTTTCAACATATTCATTTCGATACTTGAAAAAACTTGTCCAATATTCTCTCCAAGAGAATAAGTCTCTTGCCAATTTTTCCCCTTAGACCAGTTAACTAACATTGAAGAATCCCCATACACAGGGACCCATTGATAGTATCCGGATTGACTGAATTGTCCGATGCGGAGAGCAGATGGAAGGCTCTGGATATCAATATCTCGATTGAATTTCCCCCCTGCTGCCACGCGGTTCAAGGCCCAAAGCAGCACTACTCCCATTATAATCAGTATTAGAGCGCCTTTTTTCATTCTGAGATGGGGACAGCTCCCTCGGGTATCCCGCAATCTTTACAAGTACCGCTCCCTTCGATTTTCCAAGAGCCCCTTTCGATTATTTTTGGTTTAGAAATATTCCATCCAAAAATAAGTGCAAACGCTAATTCGGCATCTGATTCTCCAAATTCAAACCCGACCGTGTCAGATATAACCATAGTTGCATTCCATTTCCAATTCTGCCCTTGCCAATTCACTGGAGTGTACCCTTTAACGACAAAAGCGAATGAACCGATCGCGAGATTGTCTTCGAGATCGTTTGCAGCAATGCCTTGAACAGAAGTTTCATTTAGCAAGGCCAAATGCCCTAGTTTGCAAGCTTTTTGAAGCTGCTTATTAAATCTTTCGATGATTTCTTTTTTCGCGTCCTCAACCTGTGTGCCATAATTAGTATTGAAAAATTGGGTCTGATTGGTTTGCCCACCCTGTTCAGTATGAGTCGTAACATTGTCAAAAATTGTGGGGTCATTAGGCGGGTAGGTTGTAGGGGGAAGCTGAGGAAGATCATGGTCTTGCGCCCTGTCTTCACGGTCTGAACCATCCATATCCATTAGTCCCCAGGTGTCTACGCGCAGAACCCCGTTATTTCCGACGAACCCGTACAAGTTCATCCCTCCCCTTTCCCCGACCGGATCCTTTGATAACCACCGTCCCGTTACAGGATTGTAATAACGGTAGCCATAGTAATAAAGTCCCGTCTCGCTATCTAGATATTTGGTGGAGAACCGGAACGGATTCGACACTCCGTTCTCCTCCACCACCAGCGTTTCGCCGAAGGGGCCGTATTCGTAGCGGGCGGAGATGCTTTGGTCGCTCCCCTTGACCAGGGCCATCACGTTGCCGTTTCCGTCAAATGCTGGTAGATGGCTTTCAGATCCTTCGCGGATGGCGAGCAGACCGCCGACGCCTCCGGCTCCTTGCGGACTGCGGCTGAGGTCGAGGCCCCAAACGAAGTTGCGCAACATGGTGTTGGTGGCATCCAGTTCGGCGACGAGGTTCCAGCCGTCATAGAGGAAGCGCAGATCCTTCTGGAGAACCCAAGCGGTGCCGTTCCAAGTGAAGACCTGTTTTCGGATGCGGCGGTTTTCCGCGTCGTAGCTGTTTTCGATTTTCCGCTTTGCGGCGGCGGGGACCGTCGCAATGGTCTCTTGGCAGATCAGGCGGTTCTCGCCGTCCCAGGTGTTGTTCCACCGACCATCTGCGGTGAGGTTGCCTTCCGCATCGTGGGTGAAGACTTCCGGGGTTTTGGCGAGGAAGAGGTTGCCGGTGGTCTGGCTCTGGAGGTCTTCGCCGTTGGAGCCGACGTTGTTACGGACAGCGAGTACGGAGACACCCGGATATTGAGGTGCCGTGCTATTGTCGATGGCGAGGGCTTTGTAAAAATACTCATCCAGACGCTGGGTCGACTCGGTATTGACGGTGACTCTGGCCGCCGTGCTGGCCCGGCCTCGAATGTCGAGCGCTCCAGGAACCTGGCGCTGGGTGTATTGGTTGGCGACATCCGCCGTGTAGGTGGCAGCGCGGCCATTCACGGTGGAGGAACTGCGGTTGCCGATGCCATCGAATGCGTAGCCGAAATTCATTCCGGGCACGCGCGAATTCGACCCGCTTCTTTTTTCTCCAGCGATCACCTGTCCCATGCCGTCATATTGGTAATGCCATTTGCTGCCGTCTTCAAGGGTGGATTCGGCCCGGTGATTGAGTGAGTCAAAACCGTAGGCATGGGAAGATACGACAGCGCTGCCGTTTGAAGAGATGATCGAAGTGAGGCGTTCCAGCGCGTCATAGGAAGAGGTAACGGTCAGGCGCGGCGTTCCACCGCGAGTAGTGGCAAGGCCCGTGACGAGTCCGGAGTTCGCGGCGTATGTGTAGGTTGTGGTTTCAGAGCCCGAGGTGACGGTGGAAAGTCGGGATGCTCCGTCATATCCCCAGGTAACATCGAACACAGGACCGCCGGTGTTTGTGGAAAATGTTTCGCGCCTCAAGAGCGCGTCATAGTCCGTGGTCATGGAGCTTCCCGACAACAGACCACTATCGTGGTGTTCCGATAGCAGGCGTCCGTCAGTGGCCACGCTGCGAGTGCGGCTGCCGATGCCATCGGTGATGGCAGTCACCTGACCGAGACAGTTGAGAGTGCAGGTTACATCGGGAGTCGTGTCCGAGTAATCGATGCCGGTTAGACGACCACCTTGGTCATAGGAATAGGTGCGCATCACAGCCCTGCCCGTGTTGCGGGTAAGTATCCGCCCGGCCGATGTTTGCGTGTAGGAAATCGTGTCGCCGCCTGGGTAGGTTTTCCCGGCAAGCCAGCCCGTGCTGTCCTGATAGGTCCAGGTGGTGGTGGCGGAGCCAGCTTGGCCGGTGGTAAGCATCGTTTTCTTCCGTCCTTGCGAGTCGTAGGTGTATTCAACGGTTGGAATCTGAGAGCCGCTGCGCTTTTTGAGGAGGCTTGTTACGAAATACTCATTGGTGATCTGGCTGAGATCCGGCAGGGTGGTGACAGTTTCGCGCCCCATGGAATCATAGGCTTGGGTGCTTGTCTGAGCCAGAAGGCTGGAGCCAGGTGCGGGCGTGGTAACGCTCAGAACCCGGTCCATGTCGTCATACGTGTAAGTGGTCGCACCATTGCGAGCATCGGTGGTGGATTGGACACGGCCATGGGAATCGTATGCATAGGCCACCAATTTAATGATCGGAGTCCCACCTACCCCTGCGGAAATGTCCGAAACGAGACGGCCTTGCGAATAACTGCGGGTCTTCGTACTACCGTCAGGACGGGTGAAGATTTCCGTCCGTGTGGCTCCGTTGCCATAGGTGATGACGGCAGTGCCGGATTGCCCCCAGCGGGTGATCCACTGGCTGCGACCGTCGGCGCTAGCATCGGTTTGGGAGACGAGTTCCTCGACTCCGGCCGCATTGATGATTCGTTGTTCAGTGCGCTGGACTACGGTTCCATGCGCCACCAGCGCTTCACGGGAAGTGGTTTCAATCCTGTCTGCGGTGCTGGCAACGCCATCCCGATCCACATCGAGGATCGCAGTGGAAAGATTTCCCAACGGATCGGAACTGTAGAGAATAGCGACGCCATCAGGATCTACAGCCTTCTCCAACCTGCCCGCGAGGTTGTATTGGCGGGTGGATGCGGTACAACCGTTCTGTTGGATGGTCACCACTCGACCGGCGATGTCCTGCCACGTCTTGGTCCATTCGTCCAAGCCTCCTGTGCCGGTGACATTCACCCTGCGTTCGAAATAGCCAGCCCCGGTTTCAACTCCGTAGAAAATTCGACGTGGCGCGGTTGCCGTGCCTGAAACATCGTAGATCCGTCCGTCCTTGTGATGGACGGTAATCTCAGTTCCACCATCGGGATGAGTGACGGTTTTGACATCACGACCGCTGCCGTCGGTGGTGTATGCGCGACCGGTCGCGTGGTTCAGTGCGTCGGTGCTGCTGACAAGTCTCCCGGCCACGCCATAAACATGGGTTTCCTGAACGATTTCGCTGCTGTCGCTGCCGATCCTCTTGCGGGTGAGAGTCCTGCCCTCCGCATCATAGGTGAATGCTGTTGTGATACCGGCACGGGTCTCGGTTAGAATTCGTTTGAAGGCGTCATAGGTATAGCTGGTGGTGATGCCTTCGCGGTCGGTGCTGGAGTCGATCCCGCAGCAGCCGTAATTGATGATTTCGGTGCTGCCGTCGTTGTAGTCGATGAGAGTGGGCCGACCAAAAGCGTCGGTGTTGGGGATGGTTTTCAGGGAGAGTGTGAGACGCGAAGCAATATCGATGACCATTTCGGATATGAGGTTTCCGGCGATGTCGGTGATGGTGGTGGTGCGGGTGCCGGAACTCACCCAGCCGCCGGCCATTTCCCCATAACTTGAGATCACAGTCTTCTGCGTTGCAGTTTTCGAGTATCCGTAAGTCGTGCCGGTACCATCCGCATTGGAGATCCACTCTGTTTCCCCAATGAAATCGCCGTCAGAGATCAATTTGGTGGTGGTGACCAGATTTGTTGCGGCATTGTAAGTGGCACCCGGCACCGTGCAAACGACCTCTTGGGTGATATGGAATCGATCGTCCGAAGTGACTTTGTAGCTCCGGCCAACCTCCTGCCCGAGAATGGTCACGACTCGTGTCTCTTGGGGCGCAACGTCAAGATAGGCAACCGTTGTTACCCTGCAGAGATTGTCCGCAGAATTGAATGCGGCATCCAGAAACGGCTCGACGGTCTTAGCAAGCTTTCCGTTGCCGTCGTATTGATAGGTTGCCCAGCCGCCGCCGGGTGTCGTCATTGACTTCAACTTGCCGTAGGCTCCGCCGTCGGTGGTGGCATTGTCGTAAAAATTGCGGACTGTCGCAAGTGCTGCGCCATCGGGATCGATAATCGATTGAATGAGTTCCCGGCCCCATGGGAAGTCCTTGTAGATTTTTACATTCTTGGAAACTACCACATCCGCCGCATTCTTCACGACTGCGGACACTGTCCGCGTGTTTGCCATGGAATCGACGACGACGGTCTTCTTCTCCTTCCGTTGGCCGTTGCCCTCCAGCAATTCCCAACCCTGAGCGGTTGCATCCCATATGAATTCGTTGACCACGCTGATGGCTCCTGTCACCTTGGTAATCTTCAATTGCTCGTTAGTGGCGGTGTCCACATTCTCGATGACCCACGAGACGTAGGTAGTCTTCCCCGTCTGATCGTAGAGTCCGCCGGAAGGCGCGCCGATGTTGTTGGCATCGTAGAAATCAATGCGGAACTTGTCGGTTGTTTCCGTGACCACATCCGCAAGGCACTGTGGCGCTTTTACCTGGCGGATGGCGTCGTTGCCATCCCGAATGACTTCCACGCCGGGCCAAGCTGAAGCGTAGCGGAGCGATGCTGGTGTTCCAAGCACTGCGGAGGGAGTTGTCTCCGCAATTCGCAGCGCTCCGACGGACTCACCGAAGTTGGCCTTACCAAGGTTAAACCCAACGTGGATGCTGCCATTCTCCATACTCCCGCCTCCTGCTTCACAGCCGCTCGAGCAGCCTTCTTCAACCAGTTCTATATTCGTAATCGTCGCGTAGGCGCCGGTATGATAGAGACCGTCGGTGGTGTCGTAAGTCAGGGTGATTCCCTCGCTTGGTTTGACAGTCACCGTCTTGGTGACTGTCTTGGTGGTCATCGCACATCCCCCATCTTCGTCCACGCCGCTGAAGAACAGGACATCATTCACATAAACATAGTCGTAAGGAGCATCCTGCGTTTCCACAGAACCAGTAACGGTGATGGCCAGTTTGATCGAACAAGCACCGTCTCCTCCCGAAAGGCTTGCAAAATCCGTTACTGTTTGCGCATCGGGATTTGAGCCATCGCAATTCGCCGAATCCTCCACTTCCACCGTAAGGCCGATGACGTTGTTGAAGTTGATTGGGTTATCGCTGGCCCTGGCTGGCATCAGCGCGAAGGTCACAAGACCGGAAAAGAGGTGAAGAATGCTTCTGGAAGCGCAATGGCAGGAGTTCATAAGAAAAATTGAGGGAGCTTCGGGGTATCCGGTTACAATTTCGCAACAATAAGTTGTGAAATATTTAAGTCGCCGCGAGTCATTCACCCTGGCTTTCAGTCGCTTCGTCGGCAGCTTTCAATTGCTCTTTTTCCAGTTGCGTTCGCGCCGCCGAAAGTGCCCGCTCTCGTGCCATCGCCCGTTGCAAAGCATCCATCTGCGGCATTTTGCGGACACCCGCCGTCGGATGCTTGAGTTCCATCTGGTCCACCCGCCCATCCTTGTTGCGGTCGTTTTGCAGCATCCGTTCACGGCCGATTGTTTCAATCTCATTGTTGTCGAGCTTGCCGTTCTTATTCTTGTCGTAGCGCTCAATCAACCCGGCCCTAGAGGCAGCGCGGGGATCCGGTTTTTGTGCGCGTGGAATCTCCGCGTCCCCGGCTGAAACCTTGGCTGCAAAGCAAAGCATAGGCGCGAACGTTACAATGACCTTCAGAAGTTTCGTTTTCATCGTCTTTCGTCGTGTTTCAGGGATTTCAAAGCTCATTCTAAAGGAGTGTGAACCTTGAGAGCCAAGGTTCCGGCACTGTCCGTCAATGCCACCACCAGCGGGTTTCTGCCTGTTTTGTATTTCACCAAATTGGTCACGCCATCGGCAACCAAATCCCCGTTTGCATCCGCAGGATCGTTAGGATCGAATCCGTAGAGGTTTTCCCACCAGTCCGGCATGCCGTCGTGATCGGTGTCGATTCCCACGCTGGCACTGTTGAACGGGTCTGATCCGATTTCTTCCACCTCAAACCCGTTAGAAATCCCGTCACTGTCAAAGTCAGCAAGATAGGGATCACTTGTCGGCTCGTCGGTGTAAAGCAACCGGAAAAAGCCCTTGTCTGCGGTGCCATCGACTTCATAGCTGATTTCCAGATCGTTGCCGCCTTCCATCGTCGGGGCGTAGTGCCAGGTCTTGAGATGATCGGCGGGATCAGACACCATGATGAAATAGGTGCGTCCAGATTTGCCATACCAGCGAATGAACCTTGCGCCAGTGGGTGGGATCACAAACTCCAGTGATTGATCGATGCCCGGTGGCTCCGCCGAGGCGAAAGCAACGCATAGAAGAAACAAGGGGATGCGGTGCAGGTGGGATTTCATGGTCGGGCAGGTTTAACTGACTTGGCGTCGGGAAGGTAGTGGCTGCCACGATGTGGGCGGAGAATGAAGGTTTCGTCGCGTGGGATTTGCGGATGCGCGGCGTACCATGCGGCTGAGGCCGCGAAGTAAGTTTTTCTGGCGCCCTGATAGCCAAGCAGGCGTGGTGTTTCCGCAGCGATGATTTCTTTGATGACGGTCATGGGCGCGATGGCGGACGAGTCCTTATCATCGCCACGGGTGATGAGAATCTCACCGGGTGCCACATCCGGAACTTCAAGGTGCCAACGCTTGGAAAGGCGGCGCTCCCAAGTGGTGTCGAAGTCCGAATGCATGAGAAAAAAACTGTAATTCTCGCCATTGTGGATGAACCGTCCGACACCGGCCAACAGTCCGATGTCGAAGCCGCATACGGCCTCATAGCGCACAAGCGATTCCTGATCGGTCCAACTCACCCGGCTGATCTTGTGGTCATAGATGGTGGCTCCGAAATTGAAGTTGTGGCGGTGTTGCCATATACGTTGGGCGATTTCCTCCGGGGTCGAGTCGTGCGGCTTGACGTAAGGCAGTGCCGGAGGCGGTGGTGGCAGGTCCGGCTCGGTGGAGAGGATGCCGCGCTGTAAGGTGAGTGAGCGGGCGTTTTTGGATTGAAAGGTTGCCGCTGCTTCCAGGCGCACGGCGGGGAGGCGCTTCACTACCGGTGGCGGCGGCGGCGTGAAGGGCTTCACTTCCAATGGCTGAGGGATGAAGGTGCGTTTGGCGGATGATGCTCCGGCGATGTCATCGGACGGATTGGTGTCCGGTGCCGATTGTGTCCCTTCCACGACAGGATCAGAACTTCCGGCATCCCATTCCGCGGGTGAGTCCTGTGCATTCAGAGGGAAGAATAGCGGGCACAGGGCTACTGATATAACGAAGTGTTTCATTGTGGGATAACGTGAATTTTCATAAATCTCTCGGGTGGCGGCCAAATTCCTCACGTAGCGCCCTCCAGCGAGTCAATCTGTCGGACAGGCCAGCACAAGCATTTTCCATACTATAGTCAAAGGAAAGCGCGTGTCCCGCTAGATATGGTGTGTGGCTTGGACTCAAGCGCGCATCCAGATTTAAAAGCCGTTGTCGGACGGGTAATCGCCCAATTCCGCTCAGTGGCCGGAATAACGCAGGAGAAGTTGGCGGAGGCAGCAGGGCTCGATGTGGGGTATATATCTCTCATGGAAAGAGGACATCGAATGCCAACAGTCGACACAATTTTCCGACTCTGTCGCGGTTTAGGTGTTACTCCCTCCGATCTAATCAAGGAGGTGGAAAGGAAATCTCCCAAGTAGTCGTTTTTCGCTGAAAGAACACGGCGCAACCACCACAGCGCACAGCGAAGCAGCCGCAAGATCCCTAAACCCCACTATACGTCTTTCTCCGAATTTGAAGCATTATCAAAAAAATGTCCCAGTTGTTCTAAATCCGCCAAAAGCGGGACTCCCTGAGTTTTCCCGAACTGGTTCCGATCATCACGACGAACTCGCCGGGCTCGACCGCGGCCTGGCTGTTGGGGCGGAGTTCGGCGTCGGTGATTTCAAAGGAAATGGTCCTCGACTCACCCGCGGCCAGTGTCACGCGTTGGTATCCGCGAAGTTCCTTTACCGGCCGACTGAACGAGGCAACGGGATCGCGCAGGTAAAGTTGCACGGTCTCGGTGACAGGGGCCGGACCGTGGTTGGCGAGCTCGACAGAAGCGCTCACCTGCCCCCCCGCAGGCATGCTTGACGGGCTAATGGTCATCGTGCCGATCTCGACGGCTCCATAGGTCAGGCCGTGTCCGAACGGGAACAGGGCATCATTTCCACAATCCAGATAGCGGGATGTGTAGGGGTTTCCGGGATCAAAGGGCCTGCCCGAGGGATGCTCGCGATAGGTCATCGGCAGTTGGCCCACCGCGCGCGGAAATCCCATCGCCAATTTTGCAAGCGGGGCGGCATCGCCAAAGATCAGGTCGGCCAGCGCATTGCCTCCCTCCATTCCCGGCGCGAACGCGTGCAGCATCGCGGGAAAACGCGTGGCTTCTTTCGATAACTCCAGTGGCCGTCCGCTGATGCTGACCAGGACGACGGGCTTGCCGGTTTTGAAAATTCGCTTGGCCAATTTGCGCTGGCATTTGGGTAATCGGATGTCCACCCGGCTTGCCGCCTCGCCGCTCATTTCACGGCTTTCCCCAACGATGAGAATGACAACATCCGCTTGTTCGGCTGCTCGCTCAGCTTCATCCAATTGTTGCCGGTCACCTGTGTCGATTCCGCAACCCGGCGCAAAAATGATCCGCGCGTTTCCGGCAGCGGCTGACAACGCAGCCAATGCCGAGACCGCGGAATCGTCAT
>JANMJQ010000255.1:0-47174 GCA_031371445.1 Akkermansiaceae bacterium | reverse complement strand
CGGAGCGATAGCGGAGACTTCGACTGCGCCCCTGGTTGAACAAGCCCGCAGCGAAGGACGGCGGCTTATCTGTGCCTCGTAGCCTTTCTGACCTCCATAGCCTCGGCGAGGGAGGTGGCGAAGTGGTATGCGGGTTGTGTTACCGGTCGCACCGCCACTCCTTGTCTCTCAGTCAAAGGGGTCAGGCGTTGCATTTCAACATTCCATGTCTGGCGATTTGGAGATCGCCACTCCTTGTCTCTCAGCGTTCCTCTCGGCGGCCTTTGCGAACTTTGCGTTTTTTTTTCACTCCACCTTCTTCCACTCGCGGATGATGGAGACCTTGACGGCTCCCTGGCTGCGTTCGACCAATCCGCCTTGGCCGCCGGAGCGGACGGATTCGATGGTGTCGGCTTCCTCACGCAGCACGATGGGATACAACAGCGACACCCATAACTTGCCGGAGGAAATGGTGACTTCTTCGTCGTTGAGCTGGCCGTTTAGATCCGGGACTTGCTTGCGGCTGTAGTTGCCCGTGACGGAGAAGATGCCGCAGGGATGGCCGTGGACCGCGCCGATGGCTTCCAGGGTCAGATGCAACGAGCCCGTTGACTTGCCGGGAACCAGCATGGGCAGCGAATCGGCGCTAACAGAAAGCGGGTCACCGACCTTGAGGCGCCGCTTGCCAAACCACATCGGCCGCGGCGAGAGGCCGTGCTCTATCAGCAGATCATCGAAGCGCGGCGCCATCGATTTCCAATTCATCGCGGCATGAAAATCCGACGAGGGATCGACGGTCCAACCTTTGGTGGAATGCTTGAACACTGTTGGCTTTTCTGGGGCCGGCGTTGTCTTCAGCGGCTCTTCCTTGGTCTCTTCATCCGGGTTTTCGGCGGCCTTGAGGCTGTAATCCGACAAGGTCAGGCGGATCTGTTCGCCACTGCGTTCGAAACGCCCGCCGAATGTTTCGGTGCCTTTGAAGACGCGCGCTTCCTTGCCGAGTTCGGATGACTGCATCCAATGCCCGGAGATTTCCAAAGTCCTCTTGACGGTGACATTCACATTCGCGGGAAATGGCAGGTCCTTGCGGAAGAGGTAGCCCTCCGCCGATTGGTCGATGAGCTTCTGCAAGGCGGGATCGGCCGCGCGGTCCACATCGCCCTCTGAGGAACTGGAAATCTTCTTTTCGACCGCCGAGCGGGCGCTGCCGAAGAGTTTTTTGGCCTTGTCGCACGAAGCTGTTAGAAGCACGGGCAGCAGGACCAGCGCCAGCCGGCCGCATCTGTTAGATTTCGCCACAGCAATCGAGTTTCTGGTTCATTTCAATGGCGGGATTCTCCTCGTTGGAAATGCCGACGACCACCGCGGGCACACCGGCCACGGTGACATGCGGCGGGACATCTGTTAGAACGACGCTGCCTGCCCCGACTTTCGCGCCGGTGCCGATTTCGACGCGTCCCAAAATTTTCGCACCAGCGCCGAGCAGCACGCCGGAGCGGATGATGGGATGCCGGTCGCCACTTGCCTTGCCAGTCCCGCCGAGCGTGACTTCGTGGAGGATCGAAACATCGTCTTCGATGATCGCGGTTTCGCCGACGACGAAGGAGGTCGCGTGGTCCAGCAGGATACCGCAGCCGATGCGCGCGGCGGGATGGATGTCCACTGCGAAGGCCTCGCTGGCAACGCTTTGGAAATACAAGGCCAGCCAGCGCCGGCCATCATACCAAAGCTGGTTCGCCACGCGATAGGTGGTGAGTGCGAGGAAGCCCTTGAAGAACAAAAGCGGTTCGAGCGGCGAGAAGCAGGCGGGGTCGCGTTCGAACATCGCCAACAAGTCGCGCGCGGCGGCGTGGACCGTCGCCCGGTGGTCGGTGAACACACCTGTTAGAAGCGGCTCCATGGCGCTCCTCGGCATGTCCTCACGGGCAAGCCGGCGGGCAAGGCGCGCACCCAGGGCGGCGGCCAGTGAATTCCGCGACAGGATCACATCCTGCACCAGATGGCTGAGTGTTGGCTCTTCGTCGATGACCCGCGTCGCTTCGCTGCGCAGGGTTTCCCAGACGTGGGCCACATCCACCACCTTGCCGCCGCAGAGCTTGGGCGCATTCTTGCTCGCCGGAAGAACGCCGGCCTGTTGGGATTCGCTCATGAAGATTTCACAAAAGTTGGAATACGCCTGCCGGGCGATGGCCCAACTGGCGAAATACCATGACGGGCGAACTCTTACACGGCTCGAGGACTTAGCGCAACGCGAAGCCGTGTCAGGAAATTTCCTGGTGCAAATCCTCAACGACCTGCGCCGCGCCGGTCTCATCGAAAGCCGCCGCGGCAAGGCGGGTGGCTATCTGTTAGCCCGCTCCGCCAGCGAAATTTCACTGCGACAGGTGGTGGAGGCGGTCGATCCCGCCCTCTTGCACAGTTCGGCCGCCCGCGAGGGCGAGTCCGGGACGGCAGTGCGCCGGGCCTGGGACGAAGTGTCCGGCTGCGTTTGTCTCACACTCGACAAGATCACGCTGGAAAGCCTAGTGACGAAAGGCGACCCGATGTTTTATATTTAACTGTAACGGCGTCTCTATGAGCAATGTAGCGGCGTCTCTGTGAGCGCCGGTGATTGAATTGCGGCGGTCATAGACACGCCGCTACAAGGTCGGCGGTCATAGACGCGCCGCTACACAGATGGCGAAATTGTCAACATATCCGAAATATTTGCTGGATGAAGCGAGGGATTTCCGATAGAAGCGGCTTGCATCGCTCACCCTACCCTTTCAATGCCAGCACCCGGCGAACACACCCACCACATCCGGATCCGCTCTTCGCAAATGGAAATGCCAGCCGGCACCGGCGGCCGCGACGAGGATTACGACCGGAAATTGAAGGACGCGCAGGAAGAACTCGACCGCATCCAGCTTCAGCGCGAGGAACTTGAGCGCAAGAAAAGCGAGCTTGAGGAACTGACCAACCGCAAACGCAATTTCCTCACCCAGCAGGTCGAGTTGACGGAAAAATTGACGTCCTCGCTGACGCTGATCGATCGCGAGTTGTTTGGCATGCGCCAGGAAGCGGAGGATCTTGAACAATGCCGCACCTGCTTCGCGGCCCATCTCGATCGTCTGCAGAAATTCAATCCGGAAAACTGGACCCGTGACAATCTTCCCGAGCGTCTCGAAAAAGCGATGCTCGCGGTCGATGTCGCGGCCGACGAGTATGACCAGGCCGCAGTCCATTTTCAATCAGGCCGCAGCGGCGCGATCTTCGGACGTCCATCGAAGCGCAACCGCCACGCGGCCCGCGGCGCGAAGACATCGGAGTTCTTTTCGAACCTCCGCAACGGCTTCGCCTTCAACCTGCCAATCCTTGTACTCGGCGGTCTTGCCCTTGTGATTTACTTCATCAAATAAGATGCCGACCATTTGTTTCAAGGAAGACCAGGAACTTGACGCCATCCGCGAACAAGAGCGGATGTTGCTGCAACGTCATCGTCAGGTCGCGGATCTGCCGGACCGTTTGGAACGCGAACAACGGGAGCGCGAATGCACGATGCCTCCGCTTGCCGAAATCCAGGATCGCCGGCGGATGAAGGAACATGAAGACACCCTCACCCGCCGTGAGGTCGGCAATATTTTGCGCGCGCAAAGCCGCTCCGCGGTGCTCGTCGTGATGCTTGTCGCCGCCACCGGCGCGCTGATCTGGTGGGGCCTGAAGTTGATGCAAGCCTGAGTGGCAGGCCGATTCCCAGCCTTGCGTGTTTGCACGAAATGGTACAGAGTCGCGGATGCTTAAAACCGTCAGCACCGCTGTTTGTTCGTTAGGAGTCGCCATTTCCACGGCAGCCGCATTCGAACTGCCGGAATTGGATGTCGCCCGGACCTCGTTCAATTACTCGGGCGACATGGATTTCAAGGACAAGGATGGTTCATTGAGCCTGTCGCAGTTCGAGCTCCGCACTTTGCTGTCGAAGCCGATCGAGGTGGTGCACAACGTGAACATTGTGCCGATGTTCGAATACAAGAACACGAATTTGAATTTTGAAAACGTGGGGGCCAACAATGAGGAACTGCATTCGCTGAATCTGAGCGCGCTGCTCTTCGCCGGCCGCGACGATTCGCCATGGATGTTTCTTGGTTGGGGCCGCGCGGAGTTGGCGACCGACTTCCAGGGAGTCAGCAGCGACGATCTTACTTATGATGTCGCGGGTGCTGCCGCCTATCGCTTCAACAAGTCATTCATCCTGGCAGTCGGTGCCGCGGTGGCTAACTTGAACGGTGACTCAACGTTTTATCCGGTCATCGGTTTTGACTGGATCATCAATGAAAAGTTCCGGATGGGACTTTATGGCCCGGTGTTTGTCGCTTCCTACATGCCCTGCGAGGATTGGGAATTCAGCGTTCGCGGCGACTCGGTTGGAAATATCTGGAACATCCGCGACGATCAGGGACGTTCCCGTTCCTATAACCTCAACAGCTATCGACTCGGTGTTTACGCGGGCCGCCGCCTGACCGGGCAGCTCTGGTTAACCGCAGGTGTTGGCGCGACCTTTGGCAACGAAATCAAGCTCACCAAGCCGGATGGCGATGAGATCTTCGATGAAGAAATGGAAAGTGGCTTCTTCGGCCAAGTGGGCCTGCGCCTGAAGGTTTGGTGAGAGGAAGAGAAGTTAGTGGTTATTTGTTATTCGTTATTGGGGAAGATTACCAATGATCCAATAACCAGTACCTAATAACCTCACGCTTTTTTCTTCACCCTTTTCGCCAATTCATCCCATTGGCTTTGGCTGACGATGTAGCCCACGCAGCCATCTTTGCCGCAGAGGCACGGATGATCTTCCCAGGTGTCCACGTCAAAGCCATAGTCGAAGGTCAATTCCTCCCCCACTTTGATATCGACCAGCGAATGGATGAAAATCTTGCGGCCATGGATCCATGCCTCGCAGTTGGGAGAACAGGAATGATTGATCAACCGCGCGGTGTTCCATGGCACGTTGCCATCGATGTCGTATCGTTTTGTCAGCGTGAAAATATATACGGCCGCATCGCCGGTTTTCAGCGATTTCGCATGTTGTGACACGCCCCGGCGCTCGCTCTCGTTCTTGTCGATGAGCTCGCCGACGTATTCGATGATCTTGGTTTCCTTGGGTATTGCCCGGGTCGCATAGACCCCGCGGCCATGGATTTCAGAGCCGCGGACTTCGCACAGATCGCTCTGCGCGCGTTTCCACATCGCCATCATCTTGCGGTGCAATACTTTTTGCTCTGCTACTTTCTTTTCCGCTGGGGACAGCGCTTTTTTTCTAACGGACTTCATGCTTTTCAACGGGTGGCAACTGCAGGTCGCGCGGCAGGGTGAAATAGAGGCTGCGCAGATCGTTCACGGTGAGATTGGAACCATCGATAAAGGTCCAGTTGAGTTTATCCTTGTCGGACACAGCCACCTGGAAGCCGGTGCCCTCGATGATCCGGGGTTTGTCCTTTTGCTGGATGCGGAATCTCGTGGCCGTGGGAACAAGCACCAGCCACTGGTCGGCGACGAGCTTCTGTTGCTCGACGCCATTCACATTTTCGACCCTTGTCGCCGTCCCAATTTCAAAGGACATCGACTGGCCCTGGGGCTTGAACGAGATCATGCTGATGCCTTCCTGAAGCATCATGCGCGCCACTCCGGCGAGCTGTTTTTCCAGTTCCTGCATGCCTCCCATGCGGTTGGCCGTGCGTTCTTTCCAAAGTGGGTTCATGCGTTCGATGGCCACCTGGTAACGTCCCAGAACCACCTCGTCGCCAAGGCTGGCCACGGCGGCCACGGCGGATGCGATCACGTCGGGCGGAGCCGCCACCGGCGCGGGGACATCAACCTCTTTCGGAACCTTGGGCAACGGGGCGAGTGGTGGTGGTTTGACCTGCGCCAAGCAAGTGCCGACAAGGCCGCAGAGGCAAGTCAGCAGGAAAACGAAACGCATCAATTTCACGCGCAATGGATGGCCTCGCGCGCCGCGCTCGTCAAGCCATGCGTGGATCATTGCATCAGACCGCAGAGCTCTTGAAGATCGGAACCGCGACGACTCCAGCGGCGAATTCAAACGCTTATTGGAAACAACAGCCAAGGTTTCCAAGCTGCCTGGCGACGACGCGTAGCCCCCACGGCAAACCATTGCGGCAGAAGAATTCCGTTGCCTTGCGAAATCCCATCTAATTGCGCTTGGATTTATCCATCGCTCTGCCTAATGCTCGCGCCTCATGGCAAAGCAGGCACTCGGCAAAGGACTCGGCGCGCTCATCCGCAAAAGCGCGGCGACGCCGGAACAAGATGCCGCCGCCGTCCGTGCCGAGGGAACCCGCGTCCGCGATGTCGCGATCGATACGGTCGTGCCCAGCCCGCTGCAGCCACGGACGCAGTTTGTCGAATCTCCGCTCGATGACCTCGTTGAGTCGATCCGCCAGCATGGCATCATCCAGCCGCTCATCGTGCGGTCGGTGGGTGACAAGCTTGAGCTTATCGCCGGCGAACGTCGTTGGCGCGCTTCCAAAAAACTCGGCCTCGCCACGGTGCCTGTCATCGAACGCGAAGCCTCCGACCGCGACGTGTTGGAGATGGCCCTCATCGAAAACCTCCAGCGCGAGGATCTCAACCCGATGGAAGAAGCCGCGGGCTACATGCGCCTGGCCGATGAATTTTCCCTCAAGCAGGATGAAATCGCATCCCGGGTCGGCAAATCCCGCGCGAGTGTCGCGAACGCGATCCGCTTGTTAGGCTTGCACCCCGACGTGCAATCGCTCGTCGCCCAGACGCGCCTGACGGTGGGCCACGCGAAGGCGATTCTCGCGATCAAGGACCATCCGCTGCAGGTCCGCGTGGCCGGTGAAATCATCCGCCGCCAGCTCACGGTGCGGGCCACGGAAAAGCTTGCCCAATCGTTTCTCAGCGACGCCCACCCCGAAACCGGCGAGGCCAAAAAAACCGCCGCGCCGCGGGAGGCCGACGTCCATGTGCGCGCCATCACCCATCGCCTCCGTGAGCATCTGGCGACCCATGTGGCGATTCAGCATTCGGCGAAGAAAGGGAAAATCGAGATCGAATATTATGGCGACGACGACCTCCAGCGCCTGCTCGATTTGCTGGGACTTCCCGACATCGACTGATTTCAGCGTGCTAGTAGCGCTTGCCCCCCGCTCCGCCGCGGGTTAGCTAGCGGCATCAAACGTCGTTCGTTCAGCTTTCTTCTCGCCCGCCGGTATCTGAATCCGCGCCGCGCGGTGTTGTCGTTGTTCAGTCTGATTTCGCTGACCGGGGTGATGCTCGGAGTCACCGTGCTGGTGGTGGTGATGGCAGTCTATTCCGGCCTTGAACGCAACGTGAAGGAGCGTCTGTTGGGTTACACGCCCCACGTTTTGCTCAACCACCCCGACGGTGATCTTGGCGATGGCCGCATGACCGATTGGGCGGCCGCCGCGGAACGGGCGAAGATGCTTCGCTTCGTCGAATCCGCGACGCCGTATGTTTCGGACTATGTGCTGATCGATGTCGCATCTGCCCAACGCCCGGTTTTGTTTCGCGGCATCGACACTTCCGATGGCGCGCAGGTCGAAGGCATTTCAAAAATGCTCGACCTGAAAAACTATCCCGGATCCAGTGCTGACCTCGGCCTGGACGATCGCGCGGTGATTTCCTCGATTCTCGCGAAGAGCCTTGGACTTGGGATCGGCGACAAGATCCGCCTGTATTCGACGCGCAATTTCGAGGAAGTGATGAAGGTCTACAAATCGACCGAAAATGCTCCCCTGCGCGAGTCTTATGCAGCGGATTGGAAAGCGGTTGCCGCAACCTTGACCAACGCGTGGAAGCCGGACGGTGATAAATTCATACTGCCTATCCAAGAATGGCGCGACAGTTACGAAATCATTCTCAAGTTCCTCGACGAACCCATCCGCAAACCGGAAATAGCGCTTCTAACAGATATTTGGGAGGCGATGGATAAGTCGGAAAAACTCACTGACCCCGCCGACCCCGACAACACTGACAAAGGCAGCTTCCGCTTCGATGCGGAGGGCAAAGCGAAAATCGCAGCAGCCGTCGCCGCCATCGAATCGGCCGACAAGGACAAGATGGATGCGGAGACTTTCAAATCGCTGAAAAACATCATCCTCCCACGCGAAGCGGAAGTCATCGGCGTCTATCAGGCTTCGCAGATGGCGGTCACTCCCGATGTCTTCGTCCCCCTTCACCTCGCCCAGGGCCTGGCGGGCCTCGGCGATTCCGTGCAGGGCATCGCACTCCGCTTGAGCGATCCCTATCTCGCCGAATCGTTCAAGGTCGAAGCCCAGCGCGCGCTCGGGCCGGAGTGGTCGATGATCACATGGGGCGAGCAGGCCCGCGACTTTTTCCGTCTCATCGAACAACAACGGGCGATGATGTATTTCGTGTTGTCGATGATCGTCGTCATCTCCGCCTTTTCGATGATGGCCGTCATGTTCACCATCACCATCCAGAAGCGTCGTGAAATCGGCGTGATGAAAGCCCTCGGTGCCGCGCCGGGACAGATTGTGCGCGTGTTCCTTTATCAGGGGATGATCCTTGGCACGCTGGGAGCGATTCTTGGCGTGGGCTTGGGAAGGGTTGTCATTCATTTCCGCGGTGCCCTGCAAGTGGTGTTGCGCCGCTTTGGCTTCGATCCGTTCACCGCATCGTTTACGGGATTCGACACACTGCCGGCGCACAACAATCCCAAGGAGCAAGTGGCGTTCGCGATCATGGCCTTCATCCTGTGCTCGCTGGCCGCTCTCGTTCCCGCCTATTTCGCCGCGCGCAGCGATGCGGCCAAGTCCCTTCGCAACCTCTGAGCCATGGAAGTCTGGGTCATCCTCGAGGGCGAAAAAGTCGGCCCTCTGCACGATTTCGAAGTCCGCCGGAAAATCGAAATTGGCGAATTCAAGGCAACAACCCCTGGCTGGCACGAAGGCCTTCCTGCATGGCGGCCGCTGGTGGAGATCGGTATTTTCACCAAGGAATTCACCGCACCCGCCCCGGTCGAAGCGCCGCCGGATCCTTTGCCAGCCCGGGCAGATGATTCGCAGCCTCCTCCGGCGCCACTGCCACCGCCTAGCTACGGAAGGCGATTCTGGGCCCGCTGGTTTGACCTGAGTCTCTACGCCGCGCTGTGGTGGCTGTGCATGTGGGCGGTCGGCCAAAACATCGAAGCGGCCCTTCTCAATCCATGGCTGATGTTCTTTCAATTCGTGCCTTGGTTCGCGATCGAGGCCTTGTTGCTTCACTACTTAGCGACCACTCCCGGCAAATGGTTGCTCGGCCTGCGCGTCGTCAATCATGACGGCTCGTCCCTTGACCTCAGCGCCGCCACCCGCCGCTCGGTGCGCGTCCTGTTCACCGGCATCGGCTTCGGCTGGCCGCCACTCGCCTTCATGTGCCACGCCCTCAGCGTTTTCATGATCAAACGTTTCGGCAGCACCCTCTGGGATCAAGCCGGCGGCCACCGGGTCACCGTGAAACCCTTGTCACTGATCCGCATCACCGCGTTCATCATTTTGTTCTTCGCCGTCCTGCAACTTCAAATGGGCGTCCTTTCCCCTTACATCGTCCGCCAAACCGTCGAACAGTTCCCCGCCCTGAAAGCCGAGTTCGACCGCAATCCCCCTTGGCACCTCCCGCAGCGCAACCCAAATAACTGAGTTGCGAGCTCTCCGGCACCCTGTTTAACAGCCCCTCTATTTTCCCGAAAATCAGCTTGCTAAGACCCCGCGTCCGACGTTTCCTTCCGCCCCGCCCGCGGGCGACATAAAGCGAGGATAGCTCAGTTGGTAGAGCAGTTGGCTTTTAATCAATTGGTCCTGGGTTCGAGTCCCAGTCCTCGTACTTCTTTCATAACCAGTAACTTGCAACTGGAAAAAGCATGTGATTTTTGGACACAAAAATCCCCTCCTCCGGCAGAAATCCGGCAGTTTTGGAATCCATCAGTGCTAGCTATCTTGCCCGTATTCCAGGTTCGATATGCCTCGCAAATCTAACAAATCCATTGGCCCAGTGGGGCCGCCGCCGCCCCGTGCGGAAGGCAAATCTTCGATCGAAAACGTCGCAAGCGGCGGATACTTCTCCTTGGCCACCATGATGGAGAGCGTGCTGAAGGCGATGGCTAGAGTTTATCCCGGCAAGTCGCTCGAAGAAATAAGTAAGATTGATCACCCAACGCTTTTCGATGCCGTCGCAACCGCGTCCAAGGCGTTGGATGAATCGCGCAGCAAATTATTGGCGGAGATCCATCCTGAGAGTCCGACAGAGGCACCTGATTCGGAGGATGAGGAAGATCCGCTCGTCGTGGAGCATTTTCACAAGATTCTCCTTCGCTTGGAAAACAAGCGTGAACAAGACCGATCTCCCCCGCCTTACCGAAAGGATCGACCCACCCTGCCTGCCCAACTAGGTGAGGCATTGCGCTACATTAGAGACATCCCTGACATTTTTCCCGATGGGGAGCTTCTCCGGGTTTTTCGCGACTCGCTACTGTTGCACCCATTCCGCACCCAGTCAGAGTTGCGCGCACTCAATGATTTGGCGTCACTGTGCGATGAAGCCACGATGTTAAACCTCGAACATCGGATGGCACATCTTGTGGCGGGTGATCCTGATAGAGACGCGACAAAGAGCCATTGCAAGTTCTGCACGGATGTGCGGAAAGCGATCGCAGTCAGTATTCGATTTCGCGAGAATTTTGCTCCCGGATCGAAGCCGCCACCTATTGTCGCGCGTGAAGCAGTATCCAATTTCGAGAAATATTGGCAGTCAGAGCTACCTGTTACGACAGCCGATCGTCTAGCTTGGTTAGCTTTGAACTTCGGCCCCTTCTGGGATAAGCATGGAAGCGTCTACATGCTGAAGTGGAGTACGCGCGCTAAGACGAAGCGCGTTGGCCGAGAGCGAATGTCTCGAGGTTCGCAAGCTCGTGATGAGGACAAGTGGCCATCTCACACGCGATTGTTCGTCGAGTTTATCGACGGGGTCACAACGCGAAGCTTTCGGGACCAGCGCAAACTCTTGTCCACGATTCCGCGATTCGCTGAGTGGCTTAAAGGCAAAAAAATCAAAGGGCTCACGCATAAGAACTCCATCGAGAACGTCAGCACGTTTCTGACGCAAATTATCACAATTTCGTTTACAGACGAAACTCTCGAAGGAGGCGCGCTTCGGCTCAAAAAGCAGCTACGCGAAATGGAAAGGCATCCTGTCTCCGAGCTGCGGGCGCAACGCGCCGCCGCGCGCATGTCGGAGGGGAAGAAGCATGCAAAGCCAAGGAGTGCCCGAAAGGTATCTTTCAGGGCACTTTCAGAGACGAGTGTGATGAAGTGCATCCAGCTCGTGCGGGAGCGACGTATCGGCTGAACGGCCTTGAAGGAGTAAGGCGCGCCGCGGCGATCGAGAAAAAAGCGACGGACTCAAAAAAAGGGTTGATTCGTGCAGTAAAGACACGGGCATCCCACAACCGTCGTGTCGCCCTTTGTTTCGGCGGCTTCGACCGCTCCAAGGGCAATTCCACCGGGGTTTCGGTGTAAAACGAGCCAAAACCGTTTTGGCACAGGGTTCATGTCCGAGAAACCGTCGTGTCTGGGCGATCTGGGGCCAAAAGACCGTCGTGCGACCGGATAAAGGGTCTCGTTCGCGGCGAATGAACGCCGTTGACACCACATGAAACCAAAAAACAACGAAACCGGCCAAGTTCCCGTGACGGAACCTTGGGTTAATACTTCGGCCGCGTGCCACCACTTGGGGATTTCCAAGCCCACGATTCACCGCTGGATCAAGGCCGAACGGCTGAAGGCGAAACGCCTCCCCACCGGCGAGTATCGCTTCCGCGTCTCCGAGTTGGATCGTGTCCTCGACTAAAAACCGGGCCAACCCGCTTGCGCAAAGTTGACCCGGTAGCTGGAGTGCTACATGAGAATAACTTAGCAGGTGGATGGCTACAACCTTAATACAGCCAATCAGATGTTAGACAAAGAAGATACTGCAAGTGGATCGCCTGGTGAAACCATGCCAGGCCCCCGTCCCCTGTCAGACCCTTTGGAGGCGAAGATCTCGTATTTCAAATCGGTGTTTGAAAAAATGCCGACGGACACGACCACCCTTGCGCAATTCCTCCAGACAGTCCGCGACGGCACCCACAAGCGCCACGTCCAAGCGGTTCGTGATGCTCACCAACAGGGTGACGATGATACCGCCAACGAGCTGAAGAAGCGGCTCCCGGCGGTTTGCATATCCGGGCTCGTAACCAGCGGACCACGTGCAAATGCCTTCCAAGAAGGACGTTTCGTGCATTCCGGCTTCGTCCAAGGTGACTTCGACGAAAAAGATTTCAAACCACGCACGGTGGACGAGATCAAGAGCCTCCTCGTCTCAGACGATCACGTCCAAGCGGCCTTCTTGAGTCCCCGGGGCGGAGTGAAGACATTGTTCCGGACCCCGGTATGCAATAACCCGGACGAACATTTGGCAGCGTTTATAGCTCTTGAAAAACACTTCTGGGAAGTCCATGGGCTTAAGATGGACAAGAACACAAAGGATCCGGTCCGGATGTTTTATGCCAGTAGTGACCCGGATCTCTATCTTCGCCGCTCCCCGGCTAAAGTGATTCAACTACTTTCTCCAGACGCCGGATCGCCTGTGCAGGCAGTTATTGCGCCAGTAGCGAAGGCTATCGAGGACGATGGCGAAGAGGACGATGGCTTCAGCGAAAGCCAAGTGCAGGAAATGCTCGCTGCTATACCAAAGCGACCGGCCTATGACGAGTGGTTGCGCATAGCCTCGTCAACGTTCAGCGCCGTGGGAAAGGAAGTGGGTATCAAGCTCCTCGAAGAGTGGAGTCCCCCAGAGTGCAAGGACGAATACGGCAAGCTCTTTGAGAACCGGCTGACCAAGATCGGATCTGGCACCCTGGTGCACATTGCGACTCAAAACGGCTATGTTCACCGCACACGCACCCATGTTCCCGCTGACGTGTTCCCCGTACCCGCTGGGGACTTCGAGTATCGTGATAGCGGCGAAAAGATCTTCAGCGTTATCGCACCCACACACCAACTCTTCATTCGCGGTCGCGCTGTCCACGAGATCGTGTCGGAGACTGGGGTGGCGGCTTATCTTGTCCCGTTGACTCCCGAGCGCTTTGTCAGCCTCGTCGAGAAGTTCGGGCACAGGGTTGCGCGCCGTGAATGGGATGAAAAGACCAAGAAGTTCAAATTCCGCAACTGCCGCCTTCCCGAAATGGCCGCCAAGGTGCTGCTAAAGAGCGACTCCGCACGAGAATACTTGCCGCCAATCCGGCAACTTGCTTCGTGCCCGGTGTTCACCCCCGAAGGGGAAATCCTTGGTAAGGGATATCACCGTCACGGCGGAGGCACGTATGTGACCGAAGACGCCGAGATCACGGAACTGGTGCCCCCCGTAGCTGTGAAGTTCCTTCGCAGCTTGTTAGAGGACTTTTCCTTTGTCACGCCTGCCGATTACACCCGAGCTGCCGCAAGCTTCATTAGTCCGGCGCTCAAGATGGGAGGATTCATCGAGGGCGACTACCCCTTGGACATTGCAGAGGCGGATCAAAGCCAGTCGGGAAAGACGTATCGTCAGAAGTTGGTGTGCGGCGTGTATAATGAGACTCCCGTTGCCATCACGGCTCCCAAAGGTGGAGTAGGCAGCCTTGACGAGACGATCTCAGCCGCGATGATTAAAGGTCGGCGGTTTCTCACGTTGGACAACTTTCGCGGACGCCTGGATTCGACGATCATGGAGTCCGCGATCCGGGGAGTAGGGCGGGTTCCTTGTCGCGCGCTGCGCGTCAGCATCGAGGTAGATACCTACCCGTTCGTATGGCAACTATCGACGAACGGCGCGGACCTGAATCGTGATATTGCAAATAGGGCAATCATCACCCGCTGCCGGAAACAGCCCCCAGAGTACCGCTACCGCGATTATGGAGGGTCCGACTTGCTATCCCGTGTACGTGCAAATCAAGGGCTGTACCTATCCGCCATCTTCGCGATCATCCGCGAATGGAAACGGCATGGCTGCCCGCGTTCCCGCGAAACTCGCCACGATTTCCGAGAGTGGTGCGGTGCCCTCGACTGGATCTTGCAGAATATCTGCGGGATGGCTCCGCTTCTCGACGGTCACCGCGAAGAGCAGGTTCGAACCTCAAACCCGGGCCTGCAGTGGTTGCGGCAAGTGGCAGTTTCGGTCAAAGACGCAGGGTTGCTCGGCCGTCAAATTTTAACCATCCAACTCGTGGAGATCGCTGATGAGGCCGGCGTCGAGTTTCCCGGCGGACCCAGTGGAGATCCGCCACCGCAACGAGCTGGCAAGATCCTCGCGCGTCTTTTTCGCGACGACCCAGACAAGCCGCTGCTGGTCGATGGCTTCTCCGTTACCCGCGAAGTAAAGTCCGTTAACACTCAGGGTCGAGGTTTTGAAGATCAGAAGACCTACCTGATCCGCACTTCTGAAGGATAGGCCAGGGGGATACCCCCCGTCCGACGTCCCCGACGTGTGTCGTTAATTTACAAAATCCTTACACCCTAACACCCGAATCTTTCGGGTGTATGGATTTTGAGATTTTAAAAGGAACCGCGGAGACGCCGGACGGACCCCCAGCGGGGGTGCGTCCGATGAGGTATGAAGCTAGAATCACATCAAGGATGGCCGGACGGTAGGACCTTGTCGGTGATCGATGAATACACCCGCGAGTTCGCGCTTTTCAGGGCGCCGGCGTTCCCACCGCCCCAGAGTCATCGATTGGCTCGAAGAGGAGCTCTAACGACGAACGCCCATGCGGAACGCTTCCATGTGCAGCCCGCGGAACGAGATGTTAGATCGGAAAGTGTTCTTCACCATGGAGGAAATCGCGGTAGGGTTTGAAGACTGGCGCCATCCAATTTCCCGACCTGTCCAACCATCCGCTTCGCCCCGAAACCCACCATATAAACGGCCGCGGAGCCGCTAGGCATTTCCGGCGGGCCGCGTACTTCAAGCATTGTCGGGGGCAAGCGCTGTCTCGCCTTCGCTTGCAACTGGAACGGCCAGGTACCGAAATGCTGAAAAGCCGTCCTGTTGATGGCCAACACGCACATGCAGGCTATCGGCTCTCGCGGCCGAACTCGGCCTTCAATGGTCCAGACCCATAAGTGCTTCGCCCACAGTCGAATAGAATCCAAGGGAGGTTTTTGGCGCGAATTTCTAGTGTGCACGTTTTTGAGCACCCTAACAGAATAGCTAATTCACGTTTTTGAGCTTTTCGCCTCTGAATATCAGCGATATACAAAGAAGGGTGCTCAAAAACCCAACAAGCTGACTTGGACACCGGGGGCCGCTACTCGCCATCCTGTTCGTATACCCCTGAGTGACTCGCCTCCCCCGAAGTGCCCCGGACCTAATTCCGGTCCGCGGTCGCCGCTACTCCTGCTCTGGCCGGACCCATTTGCGTCTCCAGCCCTCCCCATGCGCGTATCACGCTTTTGTGAAACGGGCGACCCCGTGAATCCCACTACGGTTCACCAGCTCTAGCGGTGCCTTCGTGGCAAAACCACAGAAGGGGGTGCTGGAATATCTCTAACAGGCGCGACCTGACCCGCTTTCGATCTCCGCCGAAGGGAGTTGAATTTTGCGAGCAAGTCGACCGTGCCTCTCGGAGGCACGCGCATCGTCGACGAAACATTTACGCTGTTTGCCCTCATCTTCGTTGATTGCAGACCAGATCATCCGGAGGGACCTGAACTCTATATTCCTAAGCATCTACAAACAGTCCGCTTTTCCGAACCAAATCGCGTTCTTGTGCTACTCACTTCAATCCATTCTCCTAACACATCCAGCATCATGCTGGATAATTTCTCCATTTTTTACCCTCCTTTTCCAACACTCCCCATGGATGCCATCAAGCTGCATGGTCAGATAGTCACTTCATACAAGGACTACATTGGCAGCTTCATCGACATTTGGGACGCGGACATCGCCGGGAAAGTCGCGGAAGATCTACAAACGGGCAAGCTCTGGCCCGAGCCGCTCATCCAGTTCAATCCATCGTTCGAGAAAACCGGCTCAGTCGATTCACTGGTCGCGGATGGTACCCTCCACTCGGAAGTTGGCCAGGTATTCAAAGGTTTCTCCCTCTATGCTCACCAGATCGAAGCCATGCGCCTTGGTGCGCAGCCATGCAGCTTTGTGGTCACATCGGGCACTGGGTCGGGGAAGTCGCTGACCTACCTCGGCTCCATCTTCAATCATCTCTTCCGCTTCGGATCGGGCAATGGCGTGCAGGCGATCCTGGTCTATCCCATGAACGCCCTCATCAATTCCCAGGTGGAGGAATTGAAAAAACTGTCCGACGCATATGAGACTGAAACAGGGGCGGAATTTCCATTGCGGTATGCGGCCTACACCGGCCAAACCAAATCCGAAGTCCGCAAACAAATCGTCGATAATCCTCCGGACATTCTTCTCACCAATTACATGATGCTGGAGTTGCTGCTTACCCGGCATGGCGAGCAGCAGATCCGGAATTCGGTTTACGCGTCCTTAAGGTTTCTAGTTTTTGACGAACTCCACACCTACCGGGGCAGACAGGGAGCGGATGTGGGCATGCTTATCCGGCGCATTCGCGGTTGTTGCAAATCCCCTGTGACGACGATTGGCACCTCCGCCACTATGGTTAGCGCCGGCAGTTACCACGATCAACGCCTCGCGGTTGCATCCGTGGCAGAACAGATATTTGGGGAGCCCTTCACCCACGACCAAGTGATTGGTGAAACCCTATCCCGGTCACTGCCCGGCTCTGAAAAGTTGCCCACCTCTTCCGTGCTATCGGCGTCGATCAGACATTCAGTGCCTTCATCCGCGGGGGTGGAGACGTTGCGGAAATTTCCCACCGCCCTATGGCTGGAAAACAGGATCGCGCTCAGGGTAGATCACGAAGCAGGCGGCAGACTCAAACGCGGCACGCCACTCCAACTCGCGCAAATTGCCAAGCTGCTGGCTACTGACAGCGGCGAGAGCGAAGAGACATGCGCGAAGCACCTTGAATCTCTGCTCCTGTGGATCAGTGAAATCAATCTCGGCCTTCTCAAGTCCGGCGACCGCTCCACCATCCTGCCGTTCCGCCTCCACCAGTTCTTCGCCCAGACCGGTTCTGTTTATGCCACGCTTGGTTTACCCGGAGAACGCTTCATCACTTTGGAACCCGGCGTCCACCACTCGGACAATTCTGGAGAGCGATTCATTTTTCCTCACGTTTTCAGCAGAGCCTCCGGCAAAACCTTCATCTGTGTCTTTCACGATACGAAAAAGGGGGTTCTCCTCCCGCGCGATTTCACGAATCAAGAATCGACGAGCGAGGAGCACGTTGCCGGATACGTCATTCCGGGAGGACTGGAAATCTGGAACCCCGAGGAAGATTTGGAAAACCTCCCGCCCGCCTGGATTCAAAACCTTGAGACAGGCAAGGTGAAAAAAGACTACGCCGATCGCATGCCGCAACGAGTCTCCTACGATGCGCAAGGCCATGTGGAATCCGGCGATTCATCCCTTCCGTTCACCGGTTGGTTCATGCGCTCCGCTCCGAAAGGGCTTCTTTTCGATCCCACCGCAGGACTCTTCTTCGATGGCAATACCAACGAACGCACCAAGCTGACCACCCTCGGCAACGAAGGCCGCAGCACTTCCACCACCATCACCTCATTCCTTGTCCTCCGCGAGATGGCAGCACGCGGCTTCCACGTCAAAGACCAGAAAATTCTCAGCTTTACCGACAACCGGCAGGATGCGGCGCTGCAAGCCGGTCACTTCAATGACTTCATCCGTGTCGTCCGCGTCCGCGCCGCGATTGCCCGCGCCTTGGCCAAAGCATCCGGCCAGACGCTCAATTACAAGCAAATCGGTGAAGCCATTTTTCACGAGTTGAATCTGGACTTCGCCAGTTACGCGCGCTCCTCCGATCCCAATCCGTTTCCCGCCGTTCGTTCCCAATACGATGAAACCTTCTGCCGCTACCTGACCTACCAAGCCATCCATGACCTCCGGCGCGGCTGGCGTGTCATACTCCCGAACCTCGAAAAATGCGCGCTCCTCAGCATCGACTACGAGCACCTCAAAGAGAATGCCGACCACGACCTCGGCTGGGCAAATGTCCCTTTTGTCTGCGATCTCGCCCCTGCAAAGCGTGTCGAATTCCTCCGCAACATCCTCGATTACTTCCGCCTCGAATACGCCATCAACAGCAAGACGTTGCTGGAATCCTCACATTTAATAGAAGCCGACAAGGAGTTCAGGGACAAACTCCGCAACCCGTGGACCTTCGAAGGCCCGGACATCTTTCGTCCGTCCATTCTGCGCACCTGTAAATTGAATCGCCGTGAGAACCGCAGCGGGTCCCTGGGGCTCGCAAGCGCGTTCGGCAAATACATCAAACATTTCATCAGGGAGGAATTTCCGGGCACTGTGATGGACCGGAAGGGCTATGACGAATTCCTGCCCGCCCTCCTTGATGCTCTCTGCCGGGCGGACTATCTGGCCACCCGCAAGGCCCGCTCGGAAACCAACGAGGATGTGCCGGTCTATCAACTCAAGCTCGACCATATCCTCTGGCGTGCGGGCGACCAGGAAACTGTGCGCCGCGACGAGGTAAAACTCCGCAGCTACCGCGACTACGGAGAAAAACCAAACCACTTTTTCCAGACGCTCTATCTAACAGATTTTTCCACGCTCAAAAATCTCCGTGGCGCGGATCACACCGGCCAACTGAAAAACGAACCGCGCATCGAGCGCGAGGAGGAATTCAGGGCGGAATGGAAATTGCCGGATGGTTCTCCGGATGAAGCAAAAATCCGCGCCGATTCGATCAGCGCGCTCTTCTGCTCCCCCACTATGGAGCTGGGTATCGACATCTCCAGCCTCAGCATCGTCCACATGCGCAACGCACCACCCAACCCGGCTAACTACGCCCAGCGTAGCGGACGTGCCGGCCGCAGCGGACAAGCGGCGCTGGTGTTCACCTATTGCTCGTCCTATTCCCCGCACGACCGCCACTATTTCCAAAACCGCGAAACGCTCGTCGCGGGTTCCGTCGAAGCCCCGCGCCTCGACCTTGCCAATCGCGAACTGGTCGAGTCTCACCTCAATTCATTCGTCCTCTCGGACATCGGCCTGCCCCAGCTCCACGACTCCGTCACGGACATTCTCGAAATCGAACACCCTCAGCTTCAACTTCGCCCAGATGTCCGCGCACGCCTCACGCTGGATACTGCGACGCGCACCCGCATCGGAATTCATTTCCGTAAATTGTTAGGGCCGCTACATTCTCAGCTTGAGAAACAGCGTTGGTTTACACCGGGCTGGCTGGACAAGCACATCGCAGACATGCCGGATTCACTGGATCAGGCACTCAATCGCTGGAGAACTCTTTACCGCGAAGCTCGCGCAAGTCTGAGCAAGGCCTCGCAAAGCATCGAGAGCGGGCTGCTCATTTTCGGCAGCGATGAATACCGCCAACAAAAGCGCCTTCAAGACCAAGCCTCGATCCAGCTGAAGCTCCTCAAAAACGAGAGCTCTGCCAACGGCACCGAGATGACCGAGTTCTATGTCTTCCGTTACCTTGCATCCGAGGGTTTCCTTCCCGGCTACAACTTCACCCGACTGCCGGTCCGCGTGTTCGTAAGCGAGGGTGACGGCGGCGACTACATTTCCCGTCCGCGCCTCGTCGCTTTGCGGGAATTCGGCCCGGGAAACATCATCTATCACAACGGCGCGAAGTTCCGCATCAATCAGATCATTCAGCCCGAAATACCCACACAACTCCGCACCGTCCGTGTCTGCACGTCATCTGGATACTGGTTGGCCGATGCGGAAAGCACCCTGAATTGCTGCCCGTTTACCGGTGTGGACCTTACCGAGTCGAAAAACCGTGAAGACTTTGCCGACGTGCTGCCCCTCACCGAGTGTAAGGCGGATGTCAGAGAATACATCACTTGCGAGGAGGAGGAACGCCGCCGTGTCGGATTTGAAATTGAAACCTACTTCTCGGTGCCCGATGGCGACATGTCCCGCGTGCAGCGTGCGATCGTCCGCTCCGGTGGCGATGATCTGCTCAATCTCGCCTTCATTCCCGCCGCCCGACTGGTGCAGCTCAATCGCCGCGACCGCGGCCGCAAGGACGAGGGCTTCCCTCTCGGCATGAATACCGGGTTTTGGAAAAGCAACAATCAGGACACACCGGCCAAGGAGGAGATCCGCTCGGTTCTCATCCAGACCCACTCCACCGCCGATGCCCTTTACATCGAGCCGGTGAAAAGCCTTGGCCTAACACGCGACGGAGTCCTCTCCCTGATGTATGCGCTCAAGCGTGCCATCGAAAACACCTTTCAGATCGAATCCTCCGAACTGGGAGCCCAACCGATGGGCGGAGCCGACACACCGAACCTGTTTCTCTACGAGGCCAGCGAAGGCAGCCTCGGAGTTTTGTCTGAACTCGCCAATGACAAGGACGCGTTCCAGCGGGTCGTCGCCGAAGCGATCCGTCTTTGCCGCTTCGACGACGAGACCCAAACCGAACGCGCTACCTACGATGACCTTCTCAGCTACTACAATCAGCCCCATCACCTGATACTGGATCGATTCTCAATTCGGGATGCCTTGAATAAGATGGCGGCCTGCTCCATCGAGGTCCAGACCTCTCAGGGCGGCCTTACCTACGACCAACAGTTCGAACGCTTGATGAAGGACAAGGATCCCAATTCGTCCACCGAAGAGACGTTCTTGAAGTTCCTCCACAAGGAAGGCCGCCGCCTCCCAGACGAAGCTCAAAAAGGCGTGCCAGGAATCTACGTGCGGCCGGACTTCTACTATGCACCCGATACCTGGGTCTTCTGCGACGGTTCACCGCATGACGAAAACAAGGTCATGGAGGACGACGATTCCAAACGTGAGTTGATCCGCAACAAGGGCCACGAAGTCATCGTCTATCACTACAAGGACGATCTTGCCACTCTCGTTGCCCATTACCCCGACATCTTCAAAAAAGTCCGCTAACACCCATGTCTCTCACCCTTTCACGCCAACCCGGCACCCTCGTTAGAATCCGCGAACGTGACTGGGTCGTGCAGCCTTCCGATGATCCGGAACTTCTCATGATCAAGCCCCTCGGGGGCTCGGACGAGGAATCCACCGGAATCTTCCTTCCCTTGGCGGAAGCCGCCGACCAACCCCGCGACGCGGAATTCCCCCGGCCTGGTCCCGAGGATCTTGGCGATTTCGCCCGCGCCCGTTTCCTCCATGATGCCGCCCGCCTTGCCTTCCGCAGCGGTGCGGGTCCGTTCCGGGCGCTGGCCCGCATTTCGTTCCGCCCCCGCAGCTATCAGATGGTGCCGCTGGTCATGGCCTTGCGCCAGGAGACAGTGCGCCTGCTCGTCGCGGATGACGTCGGTGTAGGAAAAACCATCGAAGCTCTCCTCATCGTTCGCGAACTGCTCGACCGCCGCAAGTTCCGCCGTTTCGCGGTGATCTGCTTGCCTCACCTCTGCGACCAATGGCAGCAGGAAATCCGCGACAAGATCGGCGTGGAAGCAGTAGTCATCCGTTCCAACACCCAGGCACGATTGGACCGGGAAATCCAGGGCGACACCTCGGTCTATCAATTCTACCCGTTTCAGGTTCTTTCCGTCGATTACATCAAGTCGGACACCCGCCGTGCCACTTTCATCAACGAGTGCCCCGAGCTTGTCATTGTCGATGAGGTTCATACCTGCGCCCGCCCGCAAGGAGCCGCGGCGTCCCAGCAGCAACGCCATGCACTAGTCAAGGCTATCGCCGCCAAGCCCGGCCAGCACCTCATCATGCTCTCCGCTACCCCCCACAGCGGCAAACCCGAGGAATTCGGATCCCTGCTAGGCCTGCTTGATCCTTCGTTTGAAAATCTCGACGTGGCCACAGCGCCACCGGCCGAGCGCCAGCGCCTTGCCCGCCAATTCATCCAGCGCCGCCGCCAGGACGTGGAGAAGTGGATGAACGAGGAAACACCGTTTCCCAAACGGGACTCCGGCGAGTTCGACTACGATCTTTCAAAACCCTACATCGATTTCTTCGACAAAGTTCTCGATTTCGCACGCAGCCTTGTCGCCGGGGATTCGGCACCGGATCGCCAGAAGCGCGTTCACTACTGGACCGCGCTCGGCTTGTTGCGCGGCGTGATGTCGAGCCCGGCCGCTGGCGTCGCCATGTTCAGAGCGCGACGCTCGAAACTTGGTGGTGACTTCGTGGATGACGCGGAAAACAACGATGCCAGCCCCGTCCACGACCACCCAGAAGGGCACGAATCCGATCTCGCACCCGTGGAAGTCGTGGAAGCCGCCGGATGGTCGGATTCCCAGCAACGCAGGATGCGTGAGTTTGAAAAGGAACTCGCCGCCCTCACTGGACCCAAGTTCGACCACAAGCTCGAAGCCGCCCGCATGATCGTCGAGGACTGGCTTCAGCAAGGCTTCAATCCCGTCATCTTCTGCCGCTACATCCAGACCGCCATCTATTTGGGAGAACAACTCAAACCCCTGCTGGCGAAAAAGTTTCCGAAAGCCGCCATCGAAGTGGTCACCTCCGAGGATCCGGATGAAATCCGCCGCGACCGTATCAATGCGATGGGCAATCATCCGCAGCGAATCTTGATCGCCACCGATTGCCTCTCCGAGGGCATTAACCTCCACGAGCATTTCACCGCCGTCCTCCACTATGATCTCCCGTGGAACCCCAACCGCCTAGAACAACGCGAAGGACGCGTGGACCGTTTCGGTCAGCGGGCGAAGGAGGTGAAAGCGTTCCTGCTCTTCTCCAAAGACAGTGCCGTGGATGGAGTCGTGCTCGATGTCATTCTCCGCAAGGTCCGCGAAATCAAGCGCGCCACCGGCATCAACGTCCCCTTCCCGGAAGACAGCAAGAGTATCATCGACACCATCACCCAATCGCTCCTCCTTAATCCCGACCGAAAGATTAGCACGCGCCGCTCGGACAGAAATCAGGTGGAGTTTAACTTCGATGAGTTCAACGAGGCACGGAAACTCGAACTTGAAGTCTCCGACAAATACAAGAAGGCCGCCGACCGCGAAAGCCAGCGACGCTCGATTTTCGCCCAGGAAGCCATCAAGGCCGGGGAGATCGAACAGGACCTCCGCGAGAATGACGACGCCATCGGTTCTCCCGCCGCCGTCGAGTCGTTCGTCGTCGGCTCGCTCAAGACGCTCTTCGGCGTCCAGATCGACCGCGAGAAACTCGGCTATCTCCTCTACACCGCGAACCTCCCGCCATCAGCCAAGGCTCTTCTTCCTGCGAAACCGACGGTCAAGGTATCCTTCGAATCCCCGACGCCGGTGGACCACGTTTATCTCGGCCGCAATCATCCGCTCGTCGAACAACTATGCCAGATGGTTCTCGCCCACAGCATCGAGAGGAACCGCTTCCGCGCCGCCCGTGCCTCCGTGCTGCGCACTGCCGCAGTTCAGCAACCGACCACCCTGCTGATGTTCCGCTGCCGCAACGTCATTGAGGAAAAGCGCACCGCCGGCCACCAACTCGTCGCCGAGGAAATGTTGCTTTGGGGATACCGCGGTTCCCCGGAGGACAATGACAACCTCACTTCGGTTGAAGCCCGCGAGCTCCTCGCAAACGCCCGCCCCCAGGGTGATCTCTCACCTGACCGCTGTGCGCGCCTCATCGAAGAGCGCGTCGCAGCTATCCCCTTGCTCCGCCCCGCCTTCGACCTCCTCGCCGAACAGCGATGCCAACATCTCGTCGAAGCTCACGAGCGATTCTCTTCCCTCGTGGAAAAGAAACGCTTCGGCGTCGTCTATCCGGTCCTCCCCATGGACGTCCTCGGCATCTACGTCCTCATGCCTGTTTCCTCTCTACCCTGACCATGCACGAATCCGAAACCATCGAATTCAAAAAGAGCCTCGCTGAACTCAGCGAAGGACTTAATTCCGTGGCCGCTATTCTCAACAAGCATGGCAGTGGCGAACTTTGGTTCGGCATCAAGAACGACGGCCGCCCCGTCGGCATGGATGTATCAGAAACCACCCTGCGGAAAGTCTCCCAAGCCATCGCCGCCCACATCGAACCGAAGATCTATCCGGAAGTCTCCACCGTGCTCTTGGACGGCAAGTCGTGCATCCGCGTCAGTTTCTCCGGCAGCCAGAAACCCTACTACGCCCATGGCCGCGCCTACATGCGCGTCGCCGATGAAGACCGGCAACTCTCCGCCAAGGAGATCGAGTCCATCATCCTCAAGAAAAACCTCAGCCACCAAGGTTGGGACTCGGAACCGATCTCGAACCCGGCCTTCAAGCCTGACACAGCGAAAATTCGCACCTACGTCCGCAAAGCCAGTCTCCCCTGGACCAATGCACAAAGCGCACTCGAAAGTCTCGGTCTTTACACAGACGGGCACTATCTCAATGCCGCGCGCGTGTTTTTCGCCAAACCTCCTGCCCTCACTCTCCGCTGTGCGGTGTTTGGCACTCACACCACCGCGACCATCATCGACCAGCACGATTTCACCGGCGACATCCTCACTCTCATTGAGGAGGCTGAAAAATACGTCCTCAAGAACATCCGCATTGGCATGAGGCTCGAAGGATTGGTCCGGGTGAACGTCCCTGAGATCGACCGCGACGCTTTCCGCGAAGCCATCATCAATGCTTTTTGCCACCGCGACTACCGCGATCCCGACGAAGTCCGCATCGCCGTCTTCCCCGACCGCGTCGAAGTCCGCAACCCCGGAACCCTTATGGAGGGGGTTACCCTGCGAACACTCAGAACCGCAAAGGTTTCCCGCCGCCGCAATCCTCTGATTGCCGATCTCCTCCGCCGCATTCAATTCATCGAAGCCTGGGGGCGCGGTATCCCCCTCATCCTCGAAAAAGCCCCCAACGTCCGCTTCTCCCAAATCGCGGGTATTTTCATCACCGAGTTCCCAAGATCGGTTGCCAACAAGGAAACAGAGTCAGGGCCAGAGTTGGGACAAGTCACCGGGGAAGTCACCGGGGAAGTCACCGGGGAAGTCACCGGGGAAGTCACCGGGGAAGTCACCGGGGAAGTCGGGCGCATGCTGCAAGTGCTCAAAGGTGACATGAGCCGTGCCCAAATCATGACCGCTCTTGATCTCAAGCATGAAGAAAACTTCCGCCTTGGCTACCTGCAGCCGGCTATCGCTGCAGGACTTATCGAACGCACCATCCCCGACAAACCCAACAGCCGCCTGCAAAAATACCGCATCACCCCCAAAGGTCAAAACCTCATCAGCCCATTTCCATGACATTTGGCGATGTGCTGGAATATGCAAATTAAGACATTTACCGTCCTTTTTTGCATATCAAAGCACATCTCGGTCCGGTCTCTCCCACTGCTAACTGATCACTCGGCACTTCTCCCTCTCTTCCCATGCTCCATCCCAGCATCCGCCTCGAAGGCTCCATCCTTTCCGCCGACATCCTTGATGCCATCGAGCGGGGCGAACGTGCGCACCAGTTGCCCAAGGATTTCGGTCTCGATCCCTCCACCAAGGTCAAGGATGAGATCGCCGATGCCTGGGCTGCCGCACGGGCTTATTGGGCCGCCTATCAGGTAAAAATCAGTCGACTCAAGGAAGGGGCTACAGGCACCACCGAGACGCGTAACCAATGGCTTGTCCCCCTACTGGGTCTCGTTGGCTAACTCTATCGCAGACACACTCTCCCGTACCCTCGGCAAAAAATCTCCTCTTTACGCCGCAGTGAACGGTTTTGAAGGCATCTTCGCCACGACCAATGAACGGCTGGATCAGCTCTCGCAACACATCAACGGAATCCGATCGGAGCAACAGGAGAGCCGGAAGGCCATGCTTGCGACCTTGGACGAGATCTCCGGCGTTATCAACCGGGTCTCGGGGGACCACCAACGTGATCGCGAAAACGTCTCCAAAAATATAGCCGACCTCAAAGTGGTCGTTGAGAAGATCCCTGCCAACCTGATCGAGTCCGCCCGGAAGACTTTCGACGACGGCATAGCCGCGATGAGAACGACGCTCAAAGAGTCCCTGGATAAGCAGACCAACGAAGCCGAGGCCGTCCATCAGCATACCCGTTCAAAGACCCAGGAGACCTTGGACCTGATCTCGCAATCGCTCACAACAACCACTACCCGAATCAACGAATCGGTGAAGACGATTCCGGTGGCTGTTGATCGGCTGAACGAATCGCTGAATCGTAAGTCTGAAACCGAAAAGGTCGCTGCTGATGCCATCACTTCACTGGCTCAGGAAGCCAAAGATGGCATTCACGAGTCGATTAGGACGATTCCCGCGGCTGTTGATCGGTTGAACGAATCTCTGAATCGCAAGTCCGAGACCGAAAAAGCCGCCGCAGCGGCCATCGCTTCTCTTGGCCAGGAAGCCAAAACCGCCATTCGCAGCTCTTATGAGGATGCGGCCCGAAAGCATACGGCACCATCAACTCCTGTTCCCACGATCATTGTTAACCGTAAGCCGGAACCAAGCCGCGCAACCGTTCTCGATTCAATTCCAAATCCCGATGGAGAAACATCACAGCCATTCACTCCAGTGGCACCCGAACGGGACCACAACGACCGCGGACGCGGACTCTTCGGCGGATTCTTTGGTGGACGGAAATCCTGACGTGCCATGTCTGATTCCGACGACGAGATCCCAACCCAGAGCTATTGGCCGAGCGTCACCGACCTCTTCCTCACCCTGTTCATCATCGCCATCGCGATCGTCGCGGTGGTGTTCTGTGCCCTTCTTCCGACGAACAATGTAGGAAAAGACCGAGCGCTGGTCCACGCGGTAGGCAATGACCTTCACCACGTCCGAGACCCAATGAACCGGCTCCGTCAGACTTTGAAGCTCGAGCAGATCACCAAGGCGGCCCAACCCTCCGAAGTGATTTCCGCGTTGTCAGAGACGTGTGACGCGGCGGTGAAGCAGATCGACGACCAACGCTCCCAGTTGAAAGAACTCCAGGATCGGCTGTCCCGACTAATGGGCTCCAAGGACATGCAGGAGGAAATGGAACGCCTTCTCAAGGAGAACGAGGAACTCAAGCGCCAGCTACAGGAACTCCAACAGCAACTAACCAAACTGGTTGAAACCTTCGGAGCTGATCCTGAGGCAATCAAGAAAATCATCCGAGAAAATGAGGATCTTCGTCGACAGTTGCACGACAAGCCCCCGAACATACAGATCGTCGACAAGGAAGGGTATCGTTTCGAATCTGGCAGCAGCAAAATGGGTTCAGACTTCATTTCTGCCTTGCGCAGGAATGAGTTCCGCTTCCTCGCCAACGAGATCGTCGACCGGGAAGCAGAAGGCCGGGTAAAAGTGGATACCCTAGAGATCATTGGCCACACCGACGGGGCGCCGCTCTCTAGCGGAGGCGATCTCGACAAGAAGTTGCCGGATGTTCTCGCCGGCCGATTCAAGATTTCAACCCTGACCCCGGGCTCAAACAATGACCTCGGACTCCTCCGGGCACTGGCGGTGCGAGAGCAATGGGAGAGCTTCATTGATGGCCACGAGCAACGCGACATCCTCCGCAAGATTCACGTCCGTTGTTACTCAGCCGGACAAACGATCCTTCCCTATACGAAGGACGATGCGATGCCGGATGACTTTCGGCAGCCCGACCCCCGAGCCCGCCGAATCGAAATTCGGCTCACTCGTCTTTTAGATCAATAGACGCGGTCCATTGTAGGCTTCCTTTGAAGTGGAATCGGTCAAAATGAGAGTTTTACAAATCCTAACAAATGGTCCTGCGCCACCCAGACGCTAACGGGCAAAACACTTTAAAACCATCCCTTCCTTCCTACGAGGTAGGTTTGGGCGAATGTCGCGTCACTCATCGTCAAAAAAATCACCCCTTCAATGAAGGCTACAATCCAAAAAAATCCACACGACCCCACCCCTAATATAAGGGAGATGGTTCCCTCCTTATAGTATCCCAGGAAAAATTTGTGTAGCCCGGCCCAGCCTAAAAGTATCGCCAAAATTCCAGCAATCCACCTTTTGGATCGAACTGAAGAGTCCGGTATCGGCACAACTGAGCCCGAAAGTCCGGTGGTCGGAGGAGGCACCAAACCCGGCTGTATGACTCGCGCTTTAACTGGTGTAAATTTCGCCCCGACCGAATCTCCCGACATTTCATGATCTGGCTCTGTTTGGGCTTTCGGCTTGGCGGATGCGCTCGGCATACTGGCGTCTTCGCCCGCAGAAGATGACTGGTCCATTCCGGCGCGATCAGGAATGATCTCTGATATTGGCAACCAATCTGCACTTCCTTCAACCCAAGCTAAATTAGATGTCGCCAAATCTCCAGATTCCAGCAACTGGCGCACTTCTCCTTCAGAATAAGGTCCACTCTGCTGCCCACCTTTTGTGATATATAGATTCATGATTATAGAAAGGTCAGCCAATCCGACGAAACTAGGTCCTGTTTTTGCATCTTTAATGGAGCAATGAAAACTACGTGGAAGGAACGAGCTGACGAAGAATGCCCGCGCATACTTTGACTATTCTCTTGGCACCCTCTGGTGTTGAACAAACCCCGATTGTCTCCTCGTTAATGTGAATTTTCGAGCTGTTCAGAAATGAGTCACTCTCAGTAATCGAGATCTTCTGGATTTCGCTGTAAACGACAGACTTGGCCACACCCGAAGTATTCCTCCAATATAGTCGATCGGCGGTCATTAGGAATCCTTGCTTGCAGCTCCCGAAAACTGTCGCGTCATGTAGTAGGAGAATATCGCCGATCCGAAGATGGGGCGCGTAACTACCGATCGCTCCCGCGGCCTTTCTCTCTGGGATGTGCGGGCAGAAAAAAATATCCGCGCAAGAGAAGCCGGATGTCTCACCTCTGATTATCTCTTCGGTGGAGCCGCGAGGGAGAGAAGGTGGGCTTCCAGTGGAGCTCGCTTTTGGACTTGCCTGGCTGGAAGATATGGGCGTCGTGCCCACTTCTTTGTAAGTAGACCCAGAAATTTCCCTCTCCAAGGTCGCGGCTTCGTCGGATGTTATCTTGAGAGCCTTTCTTTCCCTTTCCAAGAAGGTTCGCTCATTCTCGGACACTGCCCCATCCAGCCAAGCTGCCTCTAATAATTTCAGGTAGGTGTCCATCGCGGAAGCCTTGTCTCCGACAGTCGATTTGATGGATCCGTTGTTCTTTTCATGATCGCCCCATAGTTGATACGCCTTAATTGCCGCCCCAAGGGCGATAGACTCACGGCCTTCGCTCCACTGCCGGCATTTCAACCCAGTAATTTGCTCCAGCTCATCTGCGATTAAAGGGATTCTGCACGTGCCGCCGGCAAGGAGAATAAACTCCGGCGGCCGTCCTGATTCCTGCGCGCGGGCGAGCAAGCCGTTCACGAAGGAGGCAGCTTTTTGGATCATGGGCCGAATGATGTTGTTAAAATCCTCGCGGCTCAGTAGGACCTTGGAAGGTGATCCATTATTTAAAATGAACGCCATCGAAACGGACGTCTGGGAGGACAATCGCTCCTTTGCCCTGCAGAGATCGCGTCTGAATTTGCCCCATTCGTGGCGCGGCTGAAGATCCAACGCATCCTGACCTGCGGCTTCCAACGCGCGGGAAGCTATCATCCAAAGCTCATCATCAAATACTTCACCCCCGACATCGTCCAGTCCGACCACAAAATCCTCATGAATGGTGAGCTCGCCGACTTCATTACGCTCCACATGCGCAACGTCAAAAGTTCCTCCCCCCCAGTCTACCACCAAAAATCGAAGGTTCTCGGAAAGGTCGGAATGGTGGTCACAATATGCAATCCCTGCCGCAACCGGTTCGGCGAGGAGCACCACTTCAGAAAAACCGGCTTCGATTGCTGCCACACGGAGATCCTCCTTTTGAGCGGGACCGAACATTGCAGGAACGGTCAGGATAACCCGATCGATTGCGGCGTGTAGTGCTTGGTTTTCCAGTTGGCCTCTGATGTGAGAGAGAAACTCCGTAGTCAGCTGCACCGCCGTCCCCTTTTTCCGGCCAACCTGCGCCAAGCCTGGCTTCCCAAGTTTCATTTTAAACCTTCGGATAAGATTCGGAAGATCTGTGATTCCCTCGTCGTCGGCATCCTCCCCAAACAGCACATCTCCAGATTGCGTTGCGTAAATGGAGGTGGGCATCTCAAATTTACCGCGACCGAGTGTTAGGGGCTTCGCGGATTTTTTTCCGGGGTCGTATGCGGCAGCCATTGTTTTTGTGGTCCCAAAGTCGATACCCAAGAAATGGTTTTTAGTTGAGCCTTCTGTTTCAGCGTTCATATCATCACGGTTGTTCAATTCTCGGGGCCGCGAAGCCTCTATTCAGACAGCAGGGGTTCGGTGTAGCCTTGAATTCTAACAAGTAGGTGTTCGAAGTGATCTCGGACCCTTTTCAAGGGCGCATTTGCAAATTCCTGGTATCGGCTCAAAAGGCTATCGAGGACCTCGGGGGAAATTTTCGCTTGCCGCCTTTCGAGGTTGGCGGAGTTCAGCAACAACCGAATCGGCTCATGATCACATGGTTCTACGAAGCCAGGTTCTTTTTCCATCGCTTCGATAAACATAAGATCTTTTTCCATCAGATCCATACGCTCCTTTTCAACTAACCAATCGCGATCAGCGGCGACCGCATAAGATCTCAATTCTTCGGCCTCCAAACGATGGGCGGTGGCCTTTTCCCTCAGCCAATGTCCATTACGAGGAGGAATTCCACCCGTATCCGCCAGTTCACGAAACTGCCTCAGATCTTCTTCAATTCCATCGATCTGCCGACCGAGCATCATCAGCCCTCCTTGCACGGGGGCTGCCGCTTTGACTCTCGTGAGGCGCTGCTTGATAAGTGCAGCGCGGCGAAAAAATCGCCGGTCCAGTTCTGATTCAAGGCGTTCAATCCCGCTCGCTCCGAGTATCGACAAACGAGCCTCTGCTGCGCTACTGCACGAGCTCTGCATCAGCAATCTTACCAATCGAACGAAACTGACCCAAGGCAACGGATATGCTTTCCTGACTCTTGCCCGGCCCGGATCCTCGTCCCATCGGCTATCTCGTCTCAACGCTCTTCCGAGTCTATCTTCGGGGTTCTTGAGTCCGACGAGTTCGAGGACGTCATCCAAAAAGCCATCGTCAGCATGTCGTGCGACCATGGCCAGTGGAGCACTGACGGGAATCACGTCGCAAACCACATCGGCCAATGCCTCGCGGAGGCGTTGAGCCTTTCTAGAAGCCTCGGCTTCCAGGTCGTCCGATTCCAACCCATCCCATTTGTGAAGAACTCCAATGCTGTTGTAAGGATCGCTGCCGGGGAGCCGGGATTTTCGGAACTCTGCCAAAGAATCCTCGTCACGCTCCCTCGCGACCGGCGGAAAAACGTATAAAAGTGCATCGCTCTTTTTCCCTTCCTCTTCAGACTCTATCCCCGCACGCGGGGACAGAAACTGTTGGGCGATTTGTTCGTGTTCGTCCGCAACACTGCCGGTTCCGGGTGTGTCCACGATCTGCACCTCCTTAAGCCGCTCCGCATCCGCGAAAAGCTGTAGGTATGCGGTCTGACTCACTCTTTCAAGCACGTCGGCATTCTTGCCAGACCAGTCCATTAATCGCTCGAACGCGATGGGCTCGACTCGACCGTCCTTCCAGTGAACTAGAACCGTGTCTCCTTGAGGTGAACATCCGTAGGAGATCCAGTTGAGCGTTGCGGTCGCCTCCTCCACCCCTGTAATAGCCAAGGGCTTTCCGACCAAGGCGTTGATCAGGCTACTTTTACCTGTTTTCATGCGGCCGAACACAGCGAGAGTGAACGGCTTGGACAATGAGTCTGAAAGCTGCCGCAACTCGATCTCCTGCTTGCGAAGAAAGGGATACGGCTCAAACTTTCCTGCCATGCGTAACAGAAACGCTTGGAAGTCGTCGCGAACAGATGCAGCGCTTTGAGGCATGGGCGTCAGGCGGCGATCGCGGAATGAAACGATTCCAGAGATTTTTTGATGGTGTCGAGTTCCTTGACAAAACCAGCGACGTCCTTCTGTTCCTGCATGATTTCCTGCTGGGTCAGCCTTTGCCTTTGGTTGAGATCATTGCGGACTTTCAGCAGATTTTCGCCGGCCTCTTGCATCAATTTCTGAAGGATCGAAGAGGCCTCGGCCTGCATATCTGAAATCATTATGTTTACTTGGCTCGTCGCTGATTGATACGCAGAACCAAGCGCTTGCTGCAAAGCCCCAAAACATTCTCTCTTATACGCATCGAGCTTTTGGTTGTCGACAATCGCCGTGGCCGCGTATGCACCCCACACGGATGCAACCATAGCTCCTGCATGGCTTCCTATAATAGTACCAACACCCGGCACGACGCTTCCTACTATTCCTCCGATTACCGCAGCAATCGTGACTCCGGCAATTCCCCCGTACATAGTAGTTCTGGCACTCTCGAAAAACCCCATGCCGGTTTCGCGTGTTATCGCGCGATCGATTGCCGCCGTGTTCACCCAGAGCTTGTTCGGATCGAGGGTAGTCAAACTTAAATCATAGTGCCCATTCATTGTGCCAACCACATCCTTCGCAAGCGATTCAAGCAATGTGGAAACTCCGTTAGTAGCCTTATCGCTAATCTTGAGACATGCTGCGGAGGTGAGCGCTGCCAGATCAGACTGGACTTGGGTCATCAGGAGTTTGACTTGATCCCCATTTATCGCCTTTTCAATTTCTTGTTCAAACTCTGACTGAATTAACCCGCCGGGCTGTAGGGGCCTGAGTTCCTCCTGGGCTTCTCGCGTCAATGATGTCAAACCTTTGCGGAATGCCTCGCTGATCCGAGGTTTGGAGGTCTTATCCCATTCGACGAGGCGCGTTTGGAGCTCTGAAATCTGCTGATCAAGTATTACGCGTTTTTCGGCGGTATCGGCTTCGAGGATTCCTTTGCGTTGCATCAGGTCGGTTTCAACGGCTAACAGTTTTGACGTCACCCGCCGCAGGGCTGCCTCTGCTACATTGACATCCTGGCTTTTCCGCAGCGTGTTGTTCAGATAGCTCATCAAGGGACCGAAGCCGCTGTCTTCAAGATCCTGAGAATCGCGATTCTGATCGGCTTCAAGTTTAGTTTTAGAATCCACAATGAAATAGGCGATGTCCTTTTCAGCAATGCCGACCTCCTCCTTTAGAATCCCAATATTGTTCTCCATTCGCGCCTTGCGGGCGACGCCATCCGCTTTTGAGGATTTGGTCTGGATGAAAGTAATCATTGGGGTGATTTGTCTCAACTCTTTGAGAAACTTAACCTCGTCCGCCCCGATGGGTGACTCGACGCTATCCGTGATAAAGAAGACCGCATCAGCGTTAGGAGCATGGCGGAACGTAATTTCCCTGTGCTTTTTGAACAGGCCCCCCACCCCCGGTGTATCGACGATCACCAAGCCGTTTTGAAGGATGGATGCCGGCGACTCGACACGTATAAAATCGACGTTCTTGATATTCTGAGGATTTCCATCTTCCGTGCCATATTCATTCACGTCCGTTGCTTCGATGGTCAACTTGTCTCGGGCTACTCCCTTTTCGTCCTTATTGAAGTAGACAGTATATTTGACTTCTGAGCCGTAGTGAATTTTGAAAATCGTTGAGGTGGCAACGTCAGAGTGAACTGGAACGAGATTCGGGGTGCCGGTTAGGGCATTGATAAATGATGATTTCCCCTTCTTGATTTCCCCCATCACAACAAGGCGGAAAATGCCAAGTCCGGTGAGTTTCGCATTTGCCAGGAAGTCTTGATCCGCCGGACTGTTCTTGATTGTCGCTTCCAGTTGGGCGAGGCGCTCCATCTGGTAAGCGAGAGCCTTATTATTCACCACTGCTTTTCTTTTCGGCTGCTCGAGAATTTTCATTCAGAATGTTTTGTTGTGTTTAGAAACTTTGAAGAAGGGCGTCCCAATCGATCTCGTCCGCTACCATGTTGACCATTTCACCGGCAACTGGACTTCCCGTAAAGAGGGTGGTACCGAGTCCAAGGAAGCCGCCTACGTCAAACCCGAGCGTGTCAGGCGAAGCATGGGATGCGTTAGGCATCGGGTCATCCGTAGCCGTATAGTAAAAGCCGCTGTTTTCCCAAGCATCTTGAAATTGATCGAGCGGGTATCTTACCGCAGCGCCATTTGGCATTCCCGAATCATTTATAATTACCATGGGATGATCCGGATCAGAAATGTCGATGCCGGTAACCACAACAGCGTGATCTGCCGGGTTGATGTCGTCCAAACCGAAGGCATCAAGGAAGAACTGTTTAATGCTATTCAAAATTCCCTCGTCCCACAATTCGGCACTGTTGACTCCAACAATAACTCCGTGTCCTTGTTGAAGCTCGCGAGCAAGTTGGTCCATGTTCCCATCGATCACGCTATGATTTGGAATTCCACTGAGATCCATGAGGTTGCCGATTTCGCTCGGATCGGTCCCGCATCCCTCTTGATACCAACCATGGGCAATCGAAATGTAACTGGCATCTTGAAGGCTCAAATGATCGCCCGTGAAATGATTGATGATGCTTGTTTCTGCAGCGACCGCGCAGTTATCTGAATCCTGCATGATCCAATCGTCCATCTGGGCGGCAGGATCTCCAATGTAGTATTCGCTCTCGTAGTTGCTCATAGAGGTGGGATTGGGTTGAGTTGATTGTGGAGATGCTTTATAGCGGAACAGCGAGCACGACTTCCTGCTTTCGCAGGAGTTCTCCCCGGCGGCGAATTCCGGTTGACCCAAACCGGAGAATGGCAGGGGCTTCAATGCCGCCTATTGGTTCCTTGGCAATAGCACGTTGGAGCGACGCATCCCAATCTGCGGAATGGATAAGGTCGACCTCGCACTGTGAAAGCACTTTCATCAGCATTTGGCGAAACGACTCGAGATCCTTCGTCGTTTTCTCGGGCTGATTCTTTTGAATTGCGCGCAAATCGTCTAAACGATCTACCATTTCTTCAACGAAGTTGAAGGACGTTTCCCCATCGAAATCGGGGCCGGCCTCCTTGATCCTATTGGCGATCTCCTGCAAGAATTCGCTCAGCTCGGGATCGACGATTTGCTTTGCCAGCGAGACCAGGCTTTCCAGATCCGCGGGCGTTACTCCCGGCGATCCTGATCTGGCGGTGGTGGACGGCTTCTCAATAAGCGACTGTTCCGGCGGGGTGCCCCCCGAAGACATGGGCACATCAGGAAGATGCCGCTTATCGAGGCGATTCCCGAGTCCCAATCCTCGTCCGCGCCTCCATAAAATCCAACAAATTCCGCTCACAGCCAATACCGCTAGGACTGCGAGAGCAGGTATTACGAGGGGTCTGTAGCTCATGATTGAGAGGACCGGTGGCTTTTATTTGCGGCAGGCATCAGTACGTATTTTAACGTTTCGATAGATTTCACTAGGGTTACGGAGGGTGTAAAGAAGGAAGAATCCCCCGGGATCAAATGCGAGATGGCGATCGGGGGCTTTCTCCGTTGCGTGCTGCTCCAGATTTGTCGCTCATACCTCAATTTTTTGCTACCACGGGGCGGGTGTGTCAACTGCACCTGTCAATGCACCTGTCAATGCACAGGTATTGCCGCTTATTTTTGCCGGTCATGCTGCCCAAATGCCCAGCAAGGACGCGGCCGCATTTTTGGAAGCCCTGGGTGAAAGTGATGCAGGAGGAACGACGCAAGCAAAAGGTGTCACAAGAATCCTGGTACTCCTCCAGCGGCGTGGATCGAGCGCCGCTCAGCCAACGGGACTACAACCCTGTTAGTGTCCTTGTCAGATCGGCCGGCGAGATTTACGTATTTCCCTAAAAAAGTGCCACAGTCAAAGCGCCACCCAATCACCAGCACGCCAGCCCCGCTTCTGCCGGGGTTTTACAGCCTGCAAGGCGACGAGGTGCGCCCAACTATTGGTGATGCAAGAACCTGATCCTGGCTACGGTCAACACCCCATCCTTGTAGGGGCTCAAAAGTGCCTCGAAATCCTCTTTCCGGACGAGGTGTCCCGGCCAGCCATCCGAACTTTCCGGGAGTGGCAGGCACGTGGCTACTTCCCCTACTTCAAGATCGGCCGCCGGACATTCTTCAACCCGGTGGAAGTCCACGCCGCATTGGCCAGGCGGTTCCGGATTCAAGCCCGGCTGGCACCGTGGCCGTGGGCCACACGCTCAAGCCCTAGGCAGCCTCTCCCGCACCGCCCGAGCAGCGGTTTCATCCGGGGCGCTCCCGCCACGCAGTGCCGTGTTCGTCCAACATCTCCAACAGCAGGACGACGTGAATGTCGCCGAGCGCCAGAAACGTATCCCGGATCATCCGCATCTCGTTTCGATACTCGTTGGGAATCCGGCATCGTTCAACCATGTCGCGGAGGTATCCTCCAGTCCAGATTCCACCGTCAGCGAGTTGCCACTTGGCTGGCCAGCAGATTCTTACCGTTGCCTATTCCTATCCCGCCCATAATGTGACGGGCTACCCGGGGAACAGTCCGGGTGCGCACTCAGGGCGACAATGATCGACTGCGCAATGCTGCAACGCCTACTCTCTTTGGGCTAGTTTGCCAAGTTCACTCCGATCATAAGGAGCTATGGTACGGTGCGCTTTTTTCGTCGTATCGAATTTTACTCTTGCGCGGCAACCCTGAGAGGTTTAGCGAAAACACAAGATGTTTTACCCGAGTTCGCTTCCCAACTTCCTCTGCGCCTCGTCGCAGGGGGCGGAGGCGTTCGCTCAGGAAAACATCTGCGTCGGTTCCCTCACGTTGAGGGGCCGGCATTTTTGCTCTAATCCTACGGGAATTGATGGGCTAAAACGAAGTAGCGCTCCATCCGGAGCATTACACTGACATTCCACCTCATATTCAACAGGAGCAATCCTGAAATTTAGGGGGGATTCTCGCAGATTGGTCGAAATTCATTTTTGTCGGCATAAACCTTTCTAGCGGACAAACTAAATCCTTTGGTTGGATGTTTGCCCGGTTGCCCATTTGACGGGCTACGGCGCCACATGTCGTTCATTTGGAATAGGCTGGCTAATTTGAATCCGAGCAGTGCTGCAATTGATTGAACTAAAACGAAAACAAAACTAAAAATGGAAAAGAAAATTAGCAGGCTCGACAGAGCACAAACGGCAGCCTCGGGGAATTCCAACACTGCTCTGCAGAACTCTAGCATCCCTCCGCAAGCTGAGTCGGGCGGGACCGCTGTGGGCGAATATACAGCCGCGTCTCACCCCGACTCAGCCGTTATGGTTCACCTCGTCGAAAAAATCATGCGGCGCCTCGGCACATGCCAACAGCGCTTCCGCAAGCTTTTTGACGATGTAAAAGCGGCGGGTTTGGACGATCAGCAAGTTGAACCACTCATTCGACGGGCGGAAGTGCTTGTACAGGGCGTCGATGATCTCGTGCAGTTGCTCACAGAAGTTCTCCCTGTGGTCCGCGACGTTGTAATAGTCGAAATTCGCACCCTGCTGCCAACGCCTGCTGCGGGCCACGTTGGATCATCCGCCGCGAAAAACTCCAAAGGTGGGCAAGACTAAAGACGATCAAAGGGGGCATTATTGCAAAAACCGCATCTAAGAAACGTTACAAAAAAACATCCAATGAAAAAGACAAAAGCCACCGCCGAAGGATATCGGCTGGCACAGGCACAAGAGATGATCAATTCGGTTGGAAATTGTGTGGAGCTACCGCTAGATTCAAATGGGAAACTGGTTCCCACAGTGAAAACGCTGCAGGCCATAATAAAACAATTAAGAGCCTCTAAAAGAGCGGAAGCCATTGTGACCAAAAGACAAGGTTAATATTCAGGTTTTTGCAAATCGAGTTCGAGAGAGAGAGACGGCGTTGTCGCGCGACAACGCCGTCTTCATTTATCTCTTTGCCTTGGGGTGTCGGCGCGTTTGCTTGCGGTCGCGCCTATTTTGCAATCCCCCCGCTCAATCCAGGCATCTAACCTTTCCAAGTCTAAAAAGCCTCCTCGTTAGTGACTACTTCACTAACTCTTCGAAAAACCGGTGCTACCCATGCTTGTCACCGGCGCTAGTTTTGGGAATCTAGGGAATGGGATTCTCCAATCCGTTCAAACGCGTCTCGCAGGCACCTACCAACCCGGACCAGACAAAAAATGCCAGCCGGCCCTTTGACGTAGCCGATCTCTATCGGGGGCCCCTTGCTATCGAGGACGGGACCGATTCTGATTCCGCAGCGGTTGCCTTGGATGAAAAACTCCGCCAAGCCTATTTCTGGATCGTCAATTCGGCCATCATTTCGCCGCACTATGACATCGAGTATAACGATGCCCCGCCGTCGCGCTTCACCGTTGGCGATAGCAAAAGCCGGCTGACATTGCCATCGGCACAGAGCTATTCGAGCTTCGTCCTGCTGCCACTGCTCACCTTCGCGGCAAGAAGGAAATGTTTGTTCGTCGGCGGCCCAGGTCGCGGCAAGACAGCGAGCGCGTTGCTGATGGGTGTGCTGGCGGGATACCCCGTTCGCGAAGTGAGGCGGGCGATGCAGCACGGCCATCCGCAGATGACCATTGCCGATCTCCTCGGCAACCCCCTGCCCGCCGATTTGGTCGCCGCCCAGAAGATGGAGGACATCCGGATCGCTTGGCGGCCGTGGCTCGGTTTTCGCGTGAAGATCATCGACGAATACAACCGCATCCCCACCCGCACCCAGAGTGCGTTGCTCACGGTGATGGGCGACAACTACGCCGAAATCCTCGGCCACATCCACGAGTGCCCGGAGTCCGCGTGGTATCTAACAGCCAATGACGACCGGGGCGGCGGAACCTATCAGGTGATTGAGGCCTTGCGTGACCGCATCGATGTAATCGTTCCCGCGCTCGCGTTCAATCCGCGCTTCCTGGGCTCTCTTCTTGAGCGCATTGAGGAAAACGTCCGCCCGGAAGAGATGGTCCCGCGCGAAATCATTTTCACCGAAGCCGAAGTCGATCGATTGCAGAAGCTGATCCGCGCAATCGAGGTGCCGGCTGACGTGCGCCGGCGTTTGGAATTTTTCTCCAGCCACTTTGAGTTCTTCGAGCCTGCGGCGTCGCAGTTCGAATACATGACCAAGGACACGGCACGGCTTGCCGGAGCAGATTGGCCCGAACTCACAGCCCGCGACAACGGCCGCGACCGGCTCAAGGATCTCGGATGCCAGACGCGCAACGGCCTATCTGTGCGCAACCTGATGACGCTGCTGATCTACGCGAAATCCCTCGCGTTTTTCCGGGGCCACAGTGCTGTTTCGCTGGAGGATGTCCGGCAGATTCTACCCTTCGTGCTTCATGAGAAGCTCCAGCCCGATCTTGACGCACCGTTCTTCAACACTACCGAGAACGGACCCATGCGGACCGACCGCATTGGCTGGCTCCGCCGGGTCTTCGACCTGTCCTGCGCCGAATTCGATCGCCTCGATCTCGACCGCACTGACCCAGTCCGCGAGTTGGCCGCTGAATTCGCACTCGGGCTCGAAGTGTTGTCGGAGCGCGACACCCGCAGCCGGCTTGAGAAAATTGAGCGTTTGATCGGCACGTTGATTCAAGGTGGCAAACTCTACGGCCACCTTCATGACGATCTCATGCAGCTCAAATACCTGCATCAACGCTACAGCAACTATCTCCGCTGGTTGAAAACCCGCTGACATGCTCACACCGCCTCTCGAAGAGTTTCTCCGCACCCGCCGCGCGGAATGTAACGCCCGCTTTGCCGCCATGCGTCGTCATTGGCCGCGTCTCGACGGCGTGGATTTTTCGCTTTTTCTCCGCGACCAGATTTCGCCGCTCGCCGCCGCCCTTGAGTCCAGCGCACCCGACCGCGCATTTGTGGTTTTGGATCGGGCCTACGATCTCGGCCTGCAACTCGTCGCTGAAAAGCTGGCTGGACCGGGGGCGATCACGTCCGCCGTCAACGCACTTTGGACCGAGGTGTTTCCGTCCATAGCGCCGCTCATTGCCGCTGCGCCGCGCCGGGTTCTCGGGGCTCTTAGCAACGCCGCCCACCATCTATCTGTAACTCCCGAAGTTCGCTCGGACGTTTGGCGGAGCCGCATCGTGACGCTCGCCCCCCGTTGCTCAAACGCCGATGAACTTCTCGTCGTCGCCCAACTCCTGGCATGGCGCGCTGGCCTGGCGCATTTCCGCGCGCCGGCCCTCGCTGCGGCGGACGCCCTGCCGCCCGATCTCGCGCTCGAAGCACTCGATGCTCCCCCGGGTCTGAACTGGAATGACGTCCGCGACGCGCATCAATCGAATCCATGGTTCGGCTACGATCCCCATCACCAACCCTTCAACCTTGCCTCTCTCGAACGTCGTATCGGCGCCTTCCGAGGTTTCGGCGGACTGTTCCTTGCTCCTCCGCTCGTGGCGCAAAGTGGTTCACACATCCTCGTTCGCAGTGGTGATGAAGGATGGATCCTTCTCGCCGATGTTTTCGGCGCCACGCTTCACCGCGCAACCTCGGACGAAATCGCGGATGCAGTTTTCACGGCCCCGCGTCCGGGCGATTCCCGTCGCCTTCCATCCGGTCACACCTGCACCAGCACGGTCGTTCTCGACACCACCTATGCCATGACGTCCGGCGAAAGCCATTCCGTATGGATCGGCCCTGCCACTTCCGAGCGATGAGCGATTCCGATCTCAAAACCCGCTGGCAGGAGGCTTGGCCCAAGGCTCTGGCTGGCTGGAGCCGCTACACCCAGTTGAGCCCGCCGCTGCTCTGTGAAACGCGCGAAGCAGCGCGGGCGGAACAGCTTACGGGCAGCTTCGCCATGATCCGGCTACAGGACCAAACCATCGTCGTCGATCTTCCCCAAGTCGCCGAATGCGGCATTGCCGACTATGCGGTGGAAATCCTCGCTCATGAAATCGGCCATCATGTGCTCGCCCCTGCGACGTTGACCGACCATGCGCGATGCCTTGCGCGGATGCGCCGCGCACTGCCCACGTTCGAAGCCCAGGCACCGATGGTTGCAAATCTCTACACGGATCTCCTCATCAATGATCGCCTGCAGCGTTCCGCAGGACTGCGCATGGGTGAAATCTATCAGCGCCTCGGGAAACGCGCTGCCGATGCACCTCCGCCGGGCGTTGTGTGGACGCTTTATCTGCGCATTTACGAGCTGCTCTGGAATCTCCAGCGCGGCTCGCTAGGTGGAGGTCCCACCAACGACAGCCTCGAAGGCGACGCATGGCTGGGCATGCGCCTGGTCCGCAGCTATGCAGGGGATTGGCTCGGTGCCTCCGGCAAATTTGCCGCATTGCTCCTGCCACACCTCGTCGAGGACCAGCGTGCCGCGGAGGATTTCGCCGCGCTGCACGACACCCGCGCCGCTGGTGCCGGCGGAATTCCCGCCGGTCTAACAGATGCCGCAGCTGACGAGGGAGACATCTCGCATCCTTCGCTCGATCCGCTCATCACGGGATTGGACACGGCAGAAAATCCGGAACACAGCGACTCGGTCGGCGATGGAAAAACTCCGCTCGTGGCAGCACAGACCCGACCCGGAGCCGGGCAACAACGCCAGCCCTTCGAGTATGCGGAAATCCTGCGCGCCGCCGGTTGGCCTGGCACAGAGCATGATGCCGCCATCGCTTACTATCGCGAACTCGCCCAAGGTCACCTCGTCCGCTACCCACGCCGGCCCGCGCCTGAAAGCACGGAGCCGCAGCTTGAAGGACTTGAGCCATGGGACATCGGAGATCCGTTGGATGAATGCGATTGGTTTCAAACCGTCCTTCAAAGCCCGCGCATCATCCCAGGCCTGACCACCGTGCGTCGTGTCTATGGCACCACCGCGGGAAACGAGCCTCGCCGCGAACCCATCGATCTCGACATCTACGTGGACAGCTCCGGCTCGATGCCCAACCCGGCGGTTCAACTTTCCTATCCCGCACTCGCCGGTGCCATCATTGTGATCTCCGCATTGCGTGCCGGAGCCCGGGTGCAGGCCACACTTTGGAGCGGCAAACACCAGTTCCAAACCACACCCGGCTTCATCCGCGATGAAACCGCCATCCTACGAGTGCTAACCGCGCACTACGGCGGCGGCACCCAATTTCCTCTTCACGTCTTGCGCGACACTTTTGCATCGAGACGTCCCGACGAACGCCCGGTGCATGTGCTATCCATTTCCGACGACGGCGTGACCACCATGTTCGAAGATCCCGACGAGCGCGGCCGTGCGGGTTGGGAGGCATGCGCCCAAGCCATGAAGAAAGGACGCGGCGGTGGCACGCTCGCCCTGAACATCGCGACCGATTGGGAAAAGCCCGCACACGACTATTTTAAATCCCTGGCCGCAACGCTACGGCGCGCCCGGAACGAACAAGGGTGGCAAATCCATGCCGTTCCCACTCTAGAAGGGCTCGTTGCGTTCGCCCACGCGTTCAGCCGGCAAAAATTTGGACCCGCCGCTGAAGCCAATCCTGAACTTGCACGCTCATGATCGTTGTCTGGCGAGTGACCACCCACTGCAATCTGGCATGTCCCTTCTGCGCCTATGACCGGCGGTTGCGATTCTCGCGGACTCACGCCGAGACCGCCGCCATCCGGAGCTTCCTTGCAGTTTTGGCAGACTATCAAAATGTGAATCGTGATTCCGTCCTAGTAAGTTGGCTCGGAGGCGAGCCCCTGCTTTGGCCGCTGCTGCCCAACCTCACCACCCACGCCACATCACTCGGCCTCCGCGTCAGCGCCACGACGAATGGAACCACTCTTGGATCCTCCGCGGTCCGCCGCCATCTGATCGATCATTACTCGGAGTTGACGATCAGTCTTGATGCTCCGGACGCCACTCATGATGCCCTTCGTTCTTCTCCCGGGCTATTTGAAGCCCTTCGAAAAAATGTTTCAGCGCTTTCGCAAGCCCGCCTAGCTGCGGCCCATCATTTGAAACTCCGCGTCAATACCGTCCTGCTGCGCTCCACGATCGATCGCTTTCCGGAAATCGCACGTGAAGTCGCATCGTGGGGAGTGGATGAACTCACCTTTAACATTTTGGGAGGACGCGACCGCCCGGAATACTTTGCGGAACATCGCCCACTCCCGGAGCAACTCGACGCCTTCTCAGATCGACTTCCATTGTTGCGTCAGGAAGCCGCGCATCAACGCATGATCATCGCAGGAAGCCCTGCGTATCTCGACCGTTTGCACTCATCGGTGAGTGGCAGGCTCAGTCCGGTGGTCGATTGCGGACCTGCAGAGCGATTTCTTTTCATCGACGAACACGGATCGGTTTCGCCTTGCTCGTTCACCACGGGCGACCTCTCCGTGCCCCTCACCGAGTTGAAAGTCGCCTCAGATCTCATGGCCATGCCGGTTCGATTTGCCGCTTCACGAATCGCCCACCGGCCACTCGTCTGCGACGATTGTCCCAGCACCCAGGTATTTGAAAAATTTTCCTCCTACGCATGAATAACGAAGGGCCCATTCTTGAACACCTGCTGCGTCGTCTCGCCGATACGCCGTCCGACTTTCTCGCGGCACCACGCACCACCTCCGGCCGCGGTCTCGTCTACGTCCCGGCGGTCGTGGCGGATGCGCTGGCTTTCCACGGCGCCGGGATGCCCGAGGTCCGGTCATTGACACCCGATGATTCCACACCCTCCTGTCGCCAGGCGGGCGTCACGCTCCTGCTTTGCTGGTTGCTCGCGGATCCGGAACTCAGCGCGGGAAAACTCGCGGAGACCGCACTTGTCAGTCTACTCACCGAGGGCGCGGCAGAACTCGCATCCCAGAACGGTGCCACCAAATACCGCGATGACTCCGAACGTCGTGAAGAACTCGTCCGCTTCGCCCTCGCCCGTATCGATCTGCGTCCCGGGGGCGAAACCCTCGCGCAGGCACAGGACCGTCTAACAGCCCTTAGCTCGATCGAACGTAACCGCGTCCTCGCCGCCTCGCGTGCCGCGGAGGAACGCTCGCGCGCCATTCGCGAAGCCCTTGCCCGCAAGGCCGCCCAGGAATCCGCCGACAAATACACGCGCGAATGAACGATCCAACCGATGCCGACCGCTACCCGCTCCTCAGCGATGCGGGGCGGCGCATGTTGGATTTTTTGCGCGAACATCCACACGCTCCGATTTACCGCAACCACAGCGGCAACCGCCTCGACGCGACTGACCTTGCCTATGTTCGCCGCGAAGAAACCACGGTGCTCGCGGCAGACACGGGTTGGCCGCGCGGCGGCTATCCGGACTGGCTCTCGGACTTCGTCGAAGAGTGCCGGAAAGGCGTGCCGCATTACAGAGATTACTCTGACTCCGACCGGTTCGAAAAATTACCAACCATTTCGCGGGCCGACCTTGGTCGCGACATCGCCGCCTTCGTGCCGGATTCCGTTTCGCTGGAGCGCTTGATTAATTTTCAAACGTCGGGCACGACCGGTCATCCGTTGCTCATTGCGTCGCATCCGCGCGTCGCCGCCGGTTACCTTGCTTATCACAAGCGCGCCCTGCGTCGTTTTGGAATCCACCTCACTGCTGGGCCGGGACAGGTCGGCGTCGTTTTGATCGGTTGCCAGCTGACCTGCTTCACCTATGTCTCGGTCACTCCTTCGATGGACGAAGCGGGCCTTGCCAAAATAAACCTGCATCCCGCCGATTGGAACGATCCGGATGATCGTGCGCACTATCTCAGGGCTTTGGCTCCCGAGGTCATTGCCGGTGATCCGCTTTCATTCACCGAGCTTCTCGCCATCGCACCCGACCTGCGTCCCAAAGCCTTGCTCTCCACATCGATGACGCTACTGCCCGGTTTACTTGAAAAACTTTCCCAAGCCTTCGCCTGTCCAGTGCTTGATCTTTATTCGTTGAATGAAGCGGGACCGGTTGCCGTTTTCGATCCAGCTCTCGACGGCCATGTCGTCCTCCAACCTCGGCTGTATGTGGAGATCCTCGATACCACCGGCCAGCCGGTTGCCGATGGTGCCCGCGGTGAAATCGCCCTGACCGGCGGTTTCAATTTTTGCCTTCCGCTGCTCCGTTACCGCACCGGTGACTTTGCCTCGCTCGATTTCGCTCGCGGCGAGCCAGTGTTGCGCAGACTCGAAGGCCGGGCACTCGTGCGCTTCCAACGTCCCGATGGGGTCTGGTTAAATAATATCGATGTCACCCACGCACTGCGTCCTTTGCCACTCTCACGCTTCTCCCTCCACCAGCGCGCCGACTCGGTTTTTGAATTCTCCGCCGAAGGTCCGATCGCCGCCGTTCATGAAGCCTGCGATGTCTTGGCCCGTCTCTTCGGACCGGCAGCAAAAATCCAATCCGTGACGTTCGCAGCCAGCGACGCTGCGAAAGTGCCTCAGTATTCCTCCGCATTGCCTGGCGCCGACTCATGACTTTACCCGACACCTTGCGCGAACTACTTCGCCACCCGCCGTGGTTGGAAATCATCGCCAACTCGGTGAATCTTGTTTCCATCGCGCTGGCCACCCGCAACTCCATCCACACCTGGTGGACCGGCATTCTCGGTTGCGCGCTGTTCGGCTGGTTGTTTTTCACGAACCAACTCTACGCCGACGTCACGCTTCAGGTCTTTTTTGTGATCACCAGCGCGCTCGGCTGGTGGCACTGGCTTCATCACCGAGGAACCCGCGCGGAGCGCCCTATCACGCGCACGACGACCGCCGAACTCGCAGTCACCATACCGTGCGGCGCCTTCGCCACCTTGGGCTATGGCTGGCTGTTGCACCGATTCACGGATGCCTATGCGCCGTTTGTCGATTCCGCGATCCTGTCACTCAGCGTCATGGCCCAACTTCTTCTCATGCGGCGCAAAATGGAGACATGGGTGTTCTGGTTCGCAACAAACACCCTCGCTGTCGGAGTCTATACTTCGCGCGGACTCTGGATCACGGCCGTCTTCTACGCGCTGTTCTGGATCAACTCTCCGATCGGATTCCTGCGCTGGCGTCGTGAATCGCGCTCAGCTTCGTTACACCCCCTTCCCGCTGTTTCATGAAGCAGTTCCACACGGGTTTGGTCGTTGGCAAATTTGCGCCGCTCCATCTGGGTCACGAGCATGTCATCCGGGCCGCTATTGCAGCTTGTGATCACGTCGTCTTGCTCAGCTATTCCCGCCCGGAATTTCCAGGATGCGATCCCGCTCGCCGCGCCGCCTGGCTCGCGGTGCGATTTCCTGAAACCACGCGCATCGTGCTCGATCACAAGCATGAGCCGTTGCCTGACAATACCGATTCCGACGACACCCATCGCGCCTTCTGCGCCACCATCCTGCGCCGTGAACTTTATCGCCCGATCGACGCGATCTTCACCAGCGAAGATTATGGTCCCGGCTTCGCCGCAGATTTGGCGAGCCGTCAAAGCACCCCGGTGACCCACGTTTCAGTGAACCAAGCTCGCGATGAAGTCGCTGTGTCTGGAACCGAGCTGCGCGCGGACATTCACGGTCTCCGCCGCTTTCTCTCGCCGGAGGTATACGCGACCTTCATCCAGCGCATCGGCATCCTCGGCGGAGAATCCACCGGCAAAAGCACTCTCGCTGCTGCTCTCGCCAGCGAGTTACAAACCAACTACGTTTCGGAATACGGCCGCGAGCTTTGGCAAGCGAGGAAGGGCCGACTTGAATTTGACGACCTGGTTGCGATCGCCCGGGAACAGATACGTCGCGAGGAAATTGCCCTTCTCGAACCATCCACAAAGCAGTTCCTTTTCTGCGACACCACCCCGCTCACCACGCTTTTTTATTCGCTGCAGATGTTCAATCGGGCCGCGCCCGAACTTGAGGACCTCGCAAGGCGCCCATACCATCACCTCATTCTCTGCGATGACGACTTCCCATTTTTTCAGGATGGCACCCGCCGCGACGCTACTTTCAGAACCCTAGGTCAGGAGTGGTATCAGGACTGTATTAACAATGTAAATCACACAACCGTGCAAGGCTCCCTACTGAGTAGAATTACCCAAACCTGCATTGCCATTGGCGCATTAGGAGTATTGGCGGCAGTGGAGAATAAGAGCGGATCTTCACTCATTGGGTGTAAGCGTCCCAAAATCCACCCCCTACCATTCCACCGCTGATCGTGCATCGTCGGCGGGATGTCCAAAAACCGTTCCATTCCATCGCGCCGGCTCACCTGCGCCGACGTCCGCTTCGTCCAAGTCGATTTCCCGCGCCAG
>JANMJQ010000237.1:0-23622 GCA_031371445.1 Akkermansiaceae bacterium | reverse complement strand
TGCAGGATCGAGGCTCCGTCATAGAACACGATGCCTCCTTGGAAATCCTTTCCAGCCTGCGCCGCCAGCCTGCGCAGCCCATTCCCATCCGACGGTTGGAGCGTGGCGGAGGCTTTCACTTCCGCACCCCATACCTTGCTGCCGCGGGTGAGCACGATATCGACTTCCACCTGGTCCTTGTCGCGATAATGCCAGAAGCGAAGGTCAGGGTCGGTCCAACCGGCTTGCGCGATGAGTTGTTGCAGGACGAATGATTCGAGCAGGTGCCCGATTTTCTCGCGTCGATGAATCCAGTCACCCGAAGAAATGCCCGCCAACGAAGCCGCAAGACCGGTGTCCACGAGGTGGATCTTCGGAGATTTGATCAGACGCTTCGCGGAATTGCGGTGCCATGGCGCGAGGCGGCGCACGAGGAACAATCTTTCGAGGACGACGATGTAGCGCTCCACGGTTTGACGATCGAGACGCAGGTCGTTGGCCAGCGAAGACGTGTTCAGCAAATTGGCGGTTTGGTGCGCCATCATTTCGAGCAAGCGTGCGACTTCGGAGCTGTCACGCACGTGGGCGACATCGTGGACATCGCGATCGATCACGGCGCGCAGGTATTGGCGGTGCCATTGCCTGGCGCGCACCGGACCACGTCCTTGCGGTTCGGGATAGCCGCCGGCCACGATGCGACCGGGCAGGCTGGAAGGAGCCATGGTGTCTTCGCGCAATTGGTTGTCCGGCAAATCGCCGTCCAGCCAGCGGGCCAGAAACGAGCCTGCGGAGCGGGATTTTTCCGACTCTGCCATGGGATACAAATAAAGGCATTCCATCCGTCCGGCCAGCGAGTCAGGCAGGTGGGGCAGTTGCAAAAGATTTGCCGATCCCGTTAGCAGGAAACGTCCGGGTCGGCGGTTTTCGTCCACCGCGCGTTTGATGGCCAGCAGCAGTTCCGGCACGCGCTGCACTTCGTCGAGGGTTACGCTGCCCGGCAGTTGCGCGACGAATCCGCCGGGATCTTTGGTCGCGGCCGCAAGGAGGTTGCCGTCATCCAGACTTAGATAAAGCCGGTCGGCGTCGAATGTGCGGGCGAGCGTGGACTTTCCGCATTGGCGCGGGCCGAGAAGACAAACCACGGGAGTGTCCTTCATCGCTTCAGCCAAAGCGTGGCGAATGCCGCGGGGAAGAATTGAGTCAGAGCCGTCCATTTGCGGTATAGAGTAGCGTCCAATTGTGGCATTTGCAAGCGTCCAATTGTGGTATTAATGGCCGTCCAATTGTGGTATGGAATGAGTTAAACAACTGGTAATAAGAATAATATGAAATAGATTCGATCTTCTAAAAGAATCTTCCATGGAACTTTTCAAAAGATCGTGAATTCCTAGCGATCACAGCTTGCTGACGTTTCGAATCACCGACCGACAAGTCTCTATCCGCGCTTGCTCCCATCCCGCCCGGCAATTAGGGCTGCGGCCCTGTTCATGGCCCTTTCCCCGTATTCGATTCCGTCCCCGGCTTTGCAGCGCGAGGTGAGGCGCCGCCGTTCGTTCGCGATCATTTCGCATCCGGATGCCGGCAAAACCACGCTCACGGAAAAATTCCTGCTCTACGGCGGAGCCCTCAATCTGGCGGGCAGCGTCACGGCCCGGAAGAACCAGCGGGCAACCACCTCCGACTGGATGGAGTTGGAAAAGCAGCGCGGCATTTCCGTGAGTTCGACGGTGCTGCAATTCGAATACAACGACTGTGTGGTCAACATCCTCGACACGCCGGGCCACAAGGATTTCTCGGAGGATACCTATCGCGTTCTAACAGCCGTCGACGCGGCGGTCATGGTGGTGGACGCGGGCAAGGGGATCGAAAGCCAGACGCGGAAATTATTCGAAGTCTGCCGGCGCCGCGGCGTGCCGATTTTCACCTTCATGAACAAGCTCGACCGGCCCGCACGGCCATCGATGGATTTGTTGGATGAATTGGAATCGGTGCTCGGCATCCATGCCTATCCGGTGAACTGGCCGCTTGGAGACGGGCCGCGGTTCCGTGGCGTCTATGACCGCGAGCAAAAACAGGTCCATCTTTTCCAACGCACGGTGCATGGTGCCTATCGCGCGCCGGTGGCGGTGACGGGTATCGAGGACGAGAGCGTGAAGGAAGCCGTCGAGGAAGGCACCTACCGCCAGGTTTGCGATGAGCTTGAGTTGTTGGAGGGCGCCGGTGCCGATTTCGATCTGGAGAAAATCCTCGCGGGTGAGCTCACGCCGGTCTTCTTCGGCAGTGCTGCCAACAACTTCGGCGTGCAACTTCTGTTAGATCGCTTCCTCGAACTCGCTCCCTCGCCAGTGCCGCGTGAGAGCGCCCATGTGAAGATCGATCCCGCGTCGGAAGAATTTTCCGCCTTCGTGTTCAAAATCCAGGCGAACATGAATCCGAAGCACCGCGACCGGATCGCGTTTGTGAGGATCGTGTCCGGAAAATTCGAACGCGACATGAACGTGATCAACGGCCGCACGGGTGAAAAGGTGCGGCTTGCCAACTCGCAGCGCTTGTTTGCCCGCGAACGCGAGACGGTGGATGATGCCTATGCCGGGGATGTGGTGGGTCTTGTCGGAAATTACGATCTCCTCATCGGTGACACCCTTTCGTCCCAGCCGGGCGTGACCTTCGATGAGATCCCGCGTTTCGCGCCGGAGTGTTTCTCTTATTTGCACAACAAAAGCACCGCGAAATACAAGCGCTTCCGCGATGGCTTGCAGCAGCTTTTAAAAGAAGGCGTGGCCAGCGAATTCCAACTGCTCGATACGAGTGGTTCGCAGGTGCCCTTGTTGGGCGCGGTGGGCCCACTGCAATTCGAAGTTTTGCAATACCGTCTCGAAGGCGAGTACGCGGCAGAGACGCGCATCGAGCAAGCCAACTGGTCGCTCGCGCGCTGGATGAAGCCGAAAGAAGGCGATCCGCTTGCACCCGAAGCACGACCGGCCTTGTCGCTTGGAACCGCTTTGGCGCGCGATGCGAATGGCTGGCTGGTGGCCCTGCTGCCAAGCGAGTGGGCGCTGAAGACGTTCAGCGATAAAAACGAAGATTGGATCATTTCCGAACAGCCGTTTCCTCCGCCGGTGGTGGGACCATAGATTTGATAAATTTAAATATCTGGCAGGTCGGTAAGACGATGCTACCTGTGTTTCATGTTTAAGCCTCTTTTGATTTCGCTTGTTTTAGCAATTTCTTTGACGCCGCTTCATGCGCTTATAGACGGGCACAAGGAGACGCTGAAGCAGCTCGGGGTTGCGGTTGAGAAAGAAATCCAACTGTCGAAAAACAAATCCGGCAGGCAGGATATATGGCCACAGTTGCTCTCGAGCTTGAAGAGAACCTTAGCGACACCTGATCAGGACAATGCCGAAGAAGCTGTCACACAGATTCTTGTTTATTATAAGTCTCCGGAAGTTGTGGCGCTTGCCGAAAAATTGGGCGCGGAGATCGTTGCCGAGCGGGCGGACCAGGAAAAACGCGAGATTGAACGGCTTGAAGGAATTGCTAGCCGCGCCGTTGAAACCGCCATGAAGGCAAATCGCGCCGCGGATCTCGATGCCTTGCTGGCGGAGTTCGCCGTCGGCAGGTCTGAACGTAATTACCGATCGCAACCGGTTCAGGCGTCCTCCCAAAAGGTGGACTCGGCCCGACAGTTTGTTTTGAAATGGCAAAGCTATCTTTTTGCGAAGGAAACCAATGATAACCGGGCCGCGATCAAGGTTCTCGAACAGTTTCTATCGGATTCATCCAACATTCCTGCGGGCGCCCTGCCGCGATCCAAAATCATGGCGATGCTCGCGCGCGAACGCGGCGATGTGTCCTTCAGTGATGTGCTGGCCAAGCTGCAATCGCTTGACGGAATGACCACCGCGCTCGCCCAATTGCGCGGGTTGCAATCAAGCCGCAGTGACGGTGGTGACGCTGATGTAAGTGCACTGATCCAGGCGCTAACGCCATTGGAAAAGTCCTTTCGCGAATTTGTAGCTGGAGTTCCTACGGGAGTGGACGTGAGCCAAAGTTACATGGATTCTCTCAAGACGGGACTGGATATCGTCACCAAGTTGCGGTCGGACCTCATCATGCTGATGTTGCCGCGCTATGTCGGCATAGCTGAAGATACCAAACCTCGCGCGGGAGAAACACTCGACGGGTTTATCGACCGCCTCGCAGCCGAAGCGAAGGAACGCGGCGATTATCAAGCGGGTCTAAACATCCACTTGGCGCGCCAGCTAATCCGTCGCGGGTCGGCGTCCGGCGACGACGTCACGGGTTACAAAACGTTTGCGGGGGCCCAAAACCAGGAAGCCGCCGGTCAATTTGACCTTGCCGTGGCGTCATATCAGAATGCGCTCAAAAGCGGTTCCGAATTGGTGCCTGCGAAGTTTGTCGGCGAACGATTGGCAGCCATCAAAGCGGCCCATCCGGAAGCATATGAACAAGGAATGCTGTTGTTCTCCGATCCTCCGCCATCGCGATACACCAGTCGCGATCGCATGGAAGAAATGATGACGATGCGCCAACGGCAGATGATGGACGGCGGGTCGGGTCGTGACCAACCCGCAGTGCCGCGCCTGATGGTGCCACCGGTCAACAACAACCCCGGCGCCCGCGGGAAAGAACCGGACCCGGTGGGGAAAACTGCTCCCCCGGCGGCTCCGATACCGAACCTTGATGTCATCCTCGCAGGCGAGCGGGTGATTCGATTGATCGGCCAAGGCGAAATCCGGATCGGCAACAACCAGTCAATCGAGTTTGCCCAATTGGAGGAGATTCTTGGCAGGTGGGGACCGAACTCGGGCGAGCTGCCTCCTACGCTCATCAGTGAGAAAACCGTGCCCGAGCTGCGCATTCAGCAAATCCTGCAGGCCTTCAGGTCCGCGAAAGTGATGAGGTATTCGTCACGCCTCGACATGCCTCCGGCAGCGGATGAGGCAGCGGAAAAAAAGTGATCGGCGGAGTAGTGAGTCGCGACCGACGCTACAAGTCACAGCCCCCGAAACTCGCTCGCCAACTTTTTCGCGGTGGCGATGGTGTTGCGGTGGAGTTTCGCGGTGAACTCGGGCTGGCGGTTGTAGCCGCCGCCGTAGAGGACGGCGACGGGGATGCGGTTCTTGATGAACGCGCCTAACAGAACTTCGTCGCGGCGCTGGATGTCTTTCAGCGAAAGATGCATCTGTCCGAAGCGATCGTTGCGATGGTTGTCCGCACCTGAAACCCAGATCACCAGGTCGGGTGCGAAGGCATCGAGCGCGCCGGCGAGGCTGACGAAGAGTTGTTTGAGATACATTTCGCCTTCGACATAACGCACGGTTTCGATGTCGAGGCTGCCGACGATTTTTCGCGAACCATGGTTTTCGACATGGATCGAATAGGTGAACACGCGCGGATCGCCACCGAGCAATGCGGCGGTGCCGTTGCCTTGATGGGCATCGGTATCGACCACCATGATTTTAATGTTCGGCTGCTTGTCCTGGAGATCGCGGATGGCGATCGCGACATCGTTGAACACGCTATAGCTCTCGCCATGTTCGCGGAAGGCGTGATGGGTGCCGCCAGCGAGGCAGACGCCGACACCTTCGACGAGTGCCGCATGGCAGGCGAGGCGGGTGGCTTCGACTTCGGTGGCGCTGCGGCGGTAGAGGCCGGGAAGAACGGGCAGGCCTAACAGAAGTTGTTCCTTGCGGCCGAGCAGGCCGGACTCGATTTTCTGGATGTAATCCGCTTCATGAACACGGCGCAGGAGATGGGGATCGGCCGTGCGGACTTCGACGATTTCCTCGGGCCGGAGGATGCCGCCATCGAGCAGCATGTCCTTGGACAGGCGGAACTTTTCCATTTGAAACGGATGGCCGGCCGGTAGTTGGAGTTCCAGTTCCTGTGAATAAAAGCAACGCATCGGCGTGCTCACAAGCAACACGGAATCGCGGCGAATCCAAGCGGTAATTGGCGGACCGGCGCGCGATGTCAGCAGGAGTGGCGGCGGAGGTTTTCGAGATCGATGAATTCAAGCGCCGACTCGTGGGTGGCTTCAAGAACCGCAGGCGGAGCATTGCCCGCTTCAAAGGCCTCCTGCCAGCGAGCGGCGCAGAGGCACCATTGGTCGCCGGGTTTCAGGCCGGGAAATCCAAACTCCGGCCGCGGCGTGGACAGGTCGTTGCCGCGCGATTTCGAGAAGGCCAGGAAATCAGCCGAGACGCGGACGCAAACGACATGCACTCCGGTATCGCCCGCGCCACTCCGGCAGCAACCGTCGCGCTTCCAGCCGGTCAGCGGATTTGTCGAACAAGATTGCAGCACCGAGCCAAGGACGTTGCGAATTTCAAGGGCCATGCGGGGACGATAGGTGCGAACTCTCCGCGGTCCAACATGCATCGCGGAAAATTGCCGGACTTGCGCGACGGCCTTTAAAACGGAATTCTTCGCGCGGTGGATGAGGCGCTGAAAAACGATTTGCCAGATAGCTTCGAGCCCATGACGGCGAAGGAACTGCGCCAGAGTTTGCGGCGTGGCAGCTTCGTGTATCCGTTTTTGATCATCCAGATATTTGCGGTGGTTGCGATGACCGTGGAGTTCCAAGTGGGGCACGATGCCGAGAGCACGGAATACACGGGCATGATGAATGTCGCGATGCTGTTCATGTCAGGACCGTTCTGGATGGTGGTCGCCGCGATCTGCATGGTGCTCATGCCGATGGCCGGGGTGATGCTGATGGGCCAAGAGCTGGAGGAGGGAAATCACGAACTGCTGTTGCTCACCAAACTCAACCGCTGGAAAGTCGTGTTCGGAAAATTCGCCACGCTATGGGGATTGTGCGCGCTGACATTCATTTCACTGTTGCCGTATGTCGTCGTGCGTTACCTGATCGGTGGTGTCGAGTGGTGGCATGAAGCAACCTGTGGGCTGACGGTTCTCGGCGGATCGTCCATCATCGCCGCGGGCGCGATCGGGGCATCGTCCTTCCAGCGGATTCCCGCACGGCTGGCGGTTCTCGCATTGTTTTTCTGCTCGATGGGCTTCGGCTGCGGCGTGCCATTGTTTTTCTCAGCGATGGTGTCCAAAGGCTGCGGCGTCATCTATCATCTAACAGCTTTGGCGGCGGTCCTTTGTTACACGGCGCTGGGCCTGGGGCTTGCGCGTTCGAGGCTGCGCTTGTCAGTGCTTGCTTATGAAATGAATCCGAGCGCGATGATCATCGGCATCCTTGTCTTCGCGCCATTTGTCATCGGGCTGCTTACCGCGGTGACTTGGACAATGGGCGGCTGGGTCGCTTTGCTCGGTGTCGGCTTCGTCGCCACGCGTGTCGACATGACGCCGAAAGCGCCAAGCTGGATGCCGCCGCCGCCGCCCAATGTGCCGGTGGCGGATGCCTAGGACAGCGCGCGTTTGCCACGCGGCGCGCCGCGCGGGTGGGGGCGTTTGCGGGCGGGCAGGAACGGTGTCACCAGCGATTCCTCGAAATCGAAGTTGCCGGAAAAGTCCTCGCGTGTGTCCGAGTCCTGTTTGCCGAAGACCTGCTCTTCGATCAGTAGGAAAACCATGTCACCGAGATCCTGACATTTGCGCACGCCCCACTCGTTCATGAGGGTCGAGGCCATTGGGCCGAACTGTTGTAGCGCGAAATCCCGGCAACCTTCCAGCAGTTCGGGGCCGGAGACATGGCGGGGTTGGCCGGCATTCGACTCGGAGATGCGCTTGAGTGTGAAATCCAAGGCGTCCTTTAAAAAGAAAAACGCATGCGGGTCGAATCGCTTGTCCCGCTTCAGGATGGAAACGATGGACTGCTCGAACTGCTTCGCCTGCATGCAGGGAGCATGATGGAAACGAAGTGCTATGTCAAAGCGCTTTGGAGGAAGGAAGTTAAACGTTATCGGTTATTGGTTATCAGGAGCAGAGTAAGAGGGGGCTTCTTCCCTTTTAACCAATAACTTTTAACCGATAACTTTCCTCTCACTGATTCCCAAGCCGCTTCACAAATTCGTCGAGCAGGGCCTTGAGGCGCTTTTCGGGGGCGATGACGGTTGGCTTGTCGAAGCCCAGCCAGATCGCGGTTGCGCCGCTGGGGCCGAGCCGGAGGGTCCACGCGTCGCGTTCCGAGCCGGTCGCACCGGTGAAGCAACGGGTGCCCCCCGAACGTTCCAGCACGCTGGCCGCGTCCGTTGCCGCGGCGGGTGAAAGGGCGGCGTAGAGCGAGGGTTTGGCGGTGTAGATCACCTCACCCTCGGCGTCGCGGATTTCGCGGATGAAATAGGGGTTTGCCCGCTTGCCCTTGTTGCCGAGGATCGCGAGACCCACCGACATCTCCATGGGTGTGGCATCGACGGTGCCGCGAAAGAGATCCTCGGTATCGGAAAAGCGCCCGCTGGTGATGCCGCAGCGGCGTGCGATGCGCTCCACTTCCGCAGGCCCGATCTGGCGGCCTGTTTGGACGGGCCTGCCGGGCAAAACCAACTTGCCACGCTCGGCGGCCGCGGCGGCCACGAAGGGTTCGAAGGCGGATCCGAGATCGCGGCTCGAACGTGTCCGGTCCACGCGCGAATGGCTGAAGTTTCTGCCACCGATCAATGCGAGGATCGCGCCCGTCTTGAGATCGGTGGTCACGGCCGCGTATTGCAGATAAGCCGTTTCGTTGCCCGCAATGTGATTGTCTGGAACGGGATGGGGCCATGATTTTTCATGCTCCAAATCTTCAACCGCGCGGGTGAGTTCTACTTCAAGCCGGTTCTGCCATCCCGCGTCGAGCGTTGTATACACCTTCAATCCCTCCTGCCGGATGTCGTTTGCATCCAGAATCCTCTTCAACTCGCGGTTCGCGGCTTGCAGCGCGTATGACGTTTGCGTTTCGCGCGTGTCGTCGTCCGCCAGCTTCACCGGCTCCGCGGCGATGCGGTCGCGCTGCGCGGTGTCGATCAAGTTCATCGCCACCATGCGCTGGAGTGTCTGGCGGCGCTGGGCGAGGGCGGCCTCGAGATCGTTGAGCGGGGAAAATGCGGAGGGTCCGCGGATGATGCCGACAAGGATCGCGCATTCGCCATCTGTTAGATCGCGGGCCGGCTTGCCGAAATACGTGCGCGCTGCCTGCTCGATTCCCACGGCGCCCGCACCGAAATAAACGCGGTTGAGGTAATGGGTCAGGATTTCGTCCTTCTTGTATTTGGATTCCACCCGCAAGGTCAGTGCGATCGCCAGCAATTTCGCATGCAGTGACTTTTGCTTCAGTTTGAAACTGAGCCGCGAAAGTTGCATGGTCAGTGTGGAAGCACCCTGCGTGAAATCCCAGTCCTTGATGTTTCTAACAGTCGCCCGCGCCAAACCGCGCACGTCGACGCCACCATGCTCATAGAATCGCGCGTCCTCGCGGGCGCGCAGGGCGTTCACGAGGAAATTGGGAATGTCCGCGCGCGTTGCCAGACGACGGCCGCTCGCTCCGGGCGCGGCGATTTCCACCTGCATGCGATCGTAAAAAACCGTGCCCTCGGGCAGCTTGGCGACCTCGTCGAGATCATAGCGCATCGCGAGCATCAGATAAAAAAACGCGATGCCGCAAACTACCAGGGCACCCACCAAGCTGGTGATGAAGATGAATTTCACCGGGCCTTGTGCCCGTTCCGGAACCCAGCGTCGCCAAAACGCGGGACGGGAAATGGGACGCCAGGTGGACATTGGGAGGGGTAAATGCTGAGATGCTGAGATGCTGAAATTCTGAAATGAAGAGGAATTGAGGAGTGCGAAACGTGATGCCGATATCAGCTTTTTAGTGTTTCAGATTTTCAGCATTTATTCCTCCTCACTCCACCGGCGTGGCGCGGAGAGGTTTGCGGGGTTCTTCGACGGGCAGGGCGCGCGGCGGTGTGTTGGGTTGCGGCGCGGGTGGTACTTGCGACTCGTCAACTGGCTCGGCGCGGGCGGGATGAATCGGACAAAGGTCGTTGGCGGGTAGCGCGATGTCGGAAGGAACGCGGTCCGTGTAAGCGGTTCCAGCTTCGTGGCAGCCAGGCGTTGCGCGTTTTCCAGACAAGCGGCATAGCTCCATGTTTACCAGGTTGAGTTTGCTGTTGAGCTGGCCCGCCTTGTAGCCGAGACGATCGGCGGTTTTCATGATGTCCACCCATACCGGTATTGCGAGGGTGGCACCGTAGCCGCCTTGGAATGTTTTCACCGGTGTGTCGAAGCCAACCCACACCGCACAGGTGAGGGTCGATGTGTAACCCGCGAACCATGCGTCTTTGAAATCGTTGGTGGTACCGGTTTTGCCGCCGCAGGGTTTGTCGAAGCCGAGCCGGCTGATCGAAGCCGCGGTGCCATGGGTCGCGACCTCATTGAGAATCCGCGACACCGCCCACGATGGACCGGCTTTGGCAACCGTGTAGGAGATCTGTTGCGTGGGCCAGAGGATGTTGCCGTCGCGATCCTTGATTTCGGAAATTACATAAGGCCGGTAGCGGACACCTTCGTTGGGGAAAATGGTATAGGCGCTGGCAACCTCCCATGGCGAAGTTCCCCATGTGCCGAGAAACGACGCTGGTTCATCCGGCATCTCCGTGGTGAATCCGGCTTGGCGCGTGAGATTCTTCACTTGTGAAAGGCCCGCATAGTTGCCCACTCTAACAGACATCGTGTTGCGCGAACGAATGAGCCCGTAAGACGCCGGTTCCATGCCGCCGTACTTGCCGTCCGAGTTGTGTGGCCGCCACGTGCCGCCGCCTTTGATTTCGCCGGGTTCGATCGGGCCATCGTCAATAAGCGTTTCGGGACGCAGGCCTTTGTCAAACGCCGATAAATAAACAAAGGGCTTGAAGACCGATCCAAGCTGACGGCTGGCCTGCGTCGCGCGGTTGAAACGCGACTCGTTGGCATCGCGTCCGCCGATGATCGCCAGCACCGCGCCGGTGCGGTTTTCCACGACCACGGCCGCGCCCTGGATGTATTCCGGTTCATCGCGCTTCTCCGCAGGCAGCACGCTCCATGCGGCGCGCGTCTGGTGGGCGTAACCACCCATCCGCTCGACATCGCGGAGTTTTTTCTCAAGCGCTTCCTCGCCCTTGTGTTGGATCCGCAGGTCGATGGTGGTGGCGATGCTGAGGCCGCCAAGCTCGATGTTTTTCTCCTCCAAAATGATTTCCAGATCGTGGCGAATTTGATCGAGCGCGTAGGATTCATCGGCATCCCGTCGACCCATCGGACGCACCTTGATTACCTCTGCCTTTGCCGCGTCGGCTTCGGCACGGGTGATCGCGTTCTCGGTTACCATTCGTTCAAGCGTTGTGTTCCGCTCGCGGGTGGCTGCTTCCATCGAACGAAATGGGTTGTAAGCATCGGGCCCGCGGACAATGCCGGCAAGCATCGCGGCTTCCGAGAGGGTGAGCTCAGACGGATGTTTTTCGAAGTAGATCCGCGACGCTTCACCGACTCCTTTGATTTGCCGGCCCCAGTTGATCTGGTTGATATAGGCTTCCAGGATTTCATCTTTCCCAAGCATCGCCTCGAGCCGGAACGCGATCGCGATTTCCAAAAACTTGCGGTCGATCTGGCGCAAGGCGTCGCCGCGCGTTTCGCCTTTCTTGAGTTGGAAAATATCCGATGCCAGTTGTTGGGTGAGCGTGGATGCGCCTTCCCGTTTGCCCTTGAGGTTGCTGAAAACCGCGCGGCCGATGCCAAGCGTGTCGAAGGCGCCGTGGTCGTAGAAACGCCAATCTTCGCGCGCCAGGATGGCCTTGCGGAAATTTTCCGAAACCTGCTTGAGCGGCACGATCGAACGTTTTTCCCCGTGGATCCGGCCGATTTCCTCACCCTGGCGGTCGTAAATGATCGAGCGTTCCGGCATCGCGCGGATGCGGTTCAGGTCGTAGCTGTGGGCGCGGAAGCCATAAATGACCGCCAGAAGCAACAGCCCGTAGAGGCCCAGAAGGATCGGGTAAGCGCCGAGCCGGAGCAGGAAACGCAATGGATTGGGAAGCGGGCGGGTCAGCAGATTGAACAAATGAAAGGGCCAGAAAAGCAGCAGCGACATGGGGCTGCTTCGGCGCGGCGGCTCGGCGGTGGAGCCGTCGCCGCGGCTGCGTGGGGCTTCCGGCGGGTTGCGTTTTGGCATCTTCGTGCCAACGATATGTCATTTCAGCCGACGATCCACCACCGATATTATGCCAGACGAACGGAGATGACGGCGGCGCTGAAAGGAGTAAAATCATGCACATGAAAATCCTGCTTCCCCTCGGATTTGTTGCGGCCGGACTTTCCGGTCTGCGGGCGGCCGAACCGATTCACGATCTTGCCGACATTGCGAAATTGGAAAGCAAGGTCGAGGCGGTCATCGACAAGGTCATGCCGGCGACCGTGGCCTTGATTTCCGAAAAAACGGAGTCGTCCGGCTCGGGTGTCATTTCAAGCGCCGACGGCCTCATTCTAACAGCCGCGCATGTCGTGCAGGGTTCCGAAGAGATCACCGTGGTTTTCCCCAATGGCGAACAGGTCCAGGGGAAGGTGTTGGGCGCGAATTTTTCGAAGGACATCGCGATGGTGCAGATCAATGGCAAGGGACCCTGGCCATTTGCCGAAATGGGATCGTCCAAGCCGCTTGTCGCGGGGGACTGGGTGGTTGCGCTCGGCCATTCCGCGGGCTTTGACGCCGCCCGCACGCCACCCGTCCGCTTTGGCCATGTGGTCTCGAAAGGCCCCGGCAATTTCCTCACCAGCGACTGCACGCTTATCGGCGGAGATTCCGGCGGCCCCTTGTTCGACATCAACGGCAAAATCGTCGGAATCAATTCATCCATCGGCTACTCGTGGAAGAACAACAACCATGCGGGCATCGACGGTTTCCGCGCCGACTGGGACCGCTTGCACGCCGGGCAATCATGGGGACGCTTGTCGATGGATCCATTTGAAAATCCCGAGATGGGTGTGCTTGGCATCCAGATGGGAGCGCGACGCACGATAAAAGGTGTGCCAGTCGATGCCTTCGTCGCCGGTTCGCCCGCTGCTGCTGCGGGGGTTCGCGCCGGCGATGTCATCCAAACGCTTGATGATGTTCCCGTGCGCTCGCGCGAAAAGCTGCGCCAGGCGCTCGCGAAGCGCCAGCCCGGGGACAAGGTCAGTCTGGGCATTCAGCGCGATGATAAATTTCTAACAATACCAGTCATCCTGGCCCGCCATGATGCCATCCTTGAATAATTTCAACCGATACCTCTCCACGATGAAACCGATCCTTGCGTTGTGTGTTGCCGCGATGCTGCCACAAGTGTTGCTGGCACAGGACGATGTCCCATTGTTGATGCCCGACGAGCGGGAGGCTGTTGCAAAACAGGCTTCCGAATTCAATGAGGCGATCATGCCTACGCTCGCGACGGCTGCGAAGTCCACCGTCAGAATCTGGTCGGGCTCGAAGCGCCTTGCCTATGGCACCGTCGTCGGCGATGGCTCGAAAATTCTCAGCAAGTGGAGTGAAGTCTCCCGCTTCAACGGAGAGCTGCGGGTCGATGGCGCCAACAATGAGATGAGGCCGGTAACCGTGACTGGCATTTACAAGGACGAGGACTTGGTGGTGTTGCAAATCACCGGAGCGCCATTGGTCCCCGTTAACTGGTCATTCGAGTCACCCAAGCTGGGAGCATTTTTAGCGGCTTCGCAACCTGATGGCCGGATGGCCGCGTTCGGTGTGGTCAGCGTGTTGGAACGCAGCTTGCGCGAAACTGATTTCGCCTACCTGGGAATCACCGCCGATCAGACCTATCTGGGCAAGGGCGTGAAAGTTTCCAAAGTTGATGAGAAGTCCGGTGCCGCAGTTGCTGGTCTCAAGTCCGGCGATATCATCGTCAAAATCGGCGATCGTGCGATCTCCGGATTGCTCGCTTTGAAAAACGCCCTCACCGGTTCCGCTCCCGGTGAAAAGATCGCGCTGTGGGTCCAGGCGGAAGGCGGTGACAAGAAGGTCGAAGTCACTCTCGGCAATCACCCGAAGACCTCGCAATTTATGGGTGGCCGGCTTGCGCAAATGGAACTCATGGGCGGCCCCGTCAGCCGCGTGCGTGATTCATTCACCCATGTCATCCAAACCGACATGCGCTTCAACCCGAATCAGGTTGGTGGGCCGGTCGTCGATCTGAAGGGCCGCATTCTCGGCATCACCATGGCCCGGGCCGACCGCACGCGTTCGTTCGTGATGCCCGCCTCCGCGGTGGTGAATTTGCTGAAAACTGAGCCGGTGAAACCTTCCGAATTGAAAGCCAGCCAACCACCGCTTGCCGCCGGACAAGGACGCAATATGCCGCGTCCCCAAACGCAGCCTGACGAAAGCGACGAGGAAGGCCCTTCGCCCTTGGAACAAGCCGAGCGGATGCAACGCCATGTCGGCGATATGCAGCGCCTGCTCGACTACATGCGCGAGGAACTGCAGTCGCTCGAAGAGCAAGGGCGGTAAAGGCCAGTCAGGTTTCCGCTGGGTGACTGTTCCGCGCCTTCCGGCAAACCGCCGCCAAGGCATGGCAAAATCAATTCAGCCTCGTTTAATTAGCCATATCAGGGCGTTGTTTATTTCTTCCCGCCACTGATCCGTTGAATAGCATCATTCATTCCAGATGCTCACTTCTGAAACCAAACGCCGCATCGACGCCTGCCGCGACGTGCTCGTCGGCAAACTCCCGCTTCCCACCGATCAGGTGGAACTCATCACGCTGGCGTTGATCTACAAGTTCATGGACGACCTCGACGAGGATTCCGTGAAAATGGGCGGCAAGCGTTCCTTCTTCACCGGCGAGCTGGCGAAATACCGCTGGCGCAATCTCCTCCCCCAGACGGTATCCGCTGATCAACGCGTGACCTTGTTCTCCGAAGGTGTCGAAGCGATGGGAAACACCGAGAAAGCCGCGCACCTGCCCGGCTTGTTCCGCGATATCTTCCGCAATGCCTTCCTGAAATTCCGCGACGGACGCATCCTCACGATGTTCCTCACCGAAATCAACGCCTTCGAATACTCCCATAGCGAGGAGCTGGGAAACGCCTTCGAGTACCTACTCCAGTGCATGGGCACGCAGGGCGAGAACGGCCAGTTCCGCACGCCGCGCCACATCATCGACTTCATGGTCGCCTGTCTCGATCCGCAGCCGGGCGAGAAAATCCTCGATCCCGCCTGCGGCACCGGCGGCTTCCTCGTCTCCGCCTACAAGCACATCCTGGAAAACAGCACTTCGCCCGGCTCGAAAACGCCCGGTGACAAGCTCACGCACGGCCAGCGCCAGAAGGTCTATCAAAACCTCGCCGGCTACGACATCACCGACCTGATGGTGAAGCTCAGCAAGGTGAACCTCTTCCTGCACGGCTTCCCGGATCCCGCAATCCACATCTACGACACGCTGAGCAACGACGCCCGCTGGAATGAAAAAGCGGATCTCATCCTCGCCAACCCGCCCTTCATGACCCCGAAAGGCGGCGTCACCCCGCACAGCAAGTTCCGCGTCCCCGCGAAAAAGGCGGAAGTGCTCTTCACCGACTACATCGCCGAGCATCTATCCGCCGACGGCCGCGGCGGCGTGATTGTGCCTAACGGCATCGTCGCTACCACCCAAAACGCTTATGTGAAACTGCGGCGCTTCCTCGTTGAAGACTCGTTAGTTGCCGTCGTCTCGCTGCCCTCTGGCGTTTTCAAACCATACTCAGGTGTGAAAACTAGCATCCTGTTCTTCGACAAGAAACTCGCGCGACAGACGAAGGAAATCCTCTTTCTCAGAATTACCGCTGATGGCTTCGACCTCGGGGACCAGCGAAGGGAGATTGAAGCGAATGATTTGCCCGAGGCAGAGCGCGTAGTGAAAGCATGGCTGAAAGGGGGACTTAGCTCTTCCGTCAACTCCATCTTCGATTGGAAAGCTATCGGAAAACCATTAATCCTCGAACATCGGTCATGCACTCTTCAAACAGAGACGTTTTTTGGTGAGATTTCCGATCTGTCGGAACATTCGATGATCCGGATTGGCGATGTTTGCAAAGTCATCTCGGGTCAGCACATCGACAGCGCAGACTACAATACCGAACGACGTGGCATTGGCTATCTGACGGGGCCTTCGGACTTCGGGCCGACGAGTCCTGTCGTCACCAAATGGACGGAAATGCCCAAAGTAACAGCAACGGCTGGTGATGTGTTGCTCACTGTGAAAGGGTCGGGCGTAGGCTCCGTGAATGTCCTTGCCGACAGTGACGTCGCTATCAGTCGCCAACTCATGGCAGTCAGAGCAACGGACATTGATCCCTGCTATCTGTTCGCATTACTCAGAAAACAACAGGCATATTTCGCGTCACAGGCAAATGGAGCCGCTATACCAGGAATTACGCGTGACCATGTTCTCAACCTCGAAATCCCACTACCGCCGCTTGAAGAACAGCTGCGGATCGTGGCGGAGATCGGTGGCTATCAGAAGGTCCTCGACGGCGCTCGCCAGATTCTTGCGGGCTACAAATTTCAGCTTGATGTAGCACCTGAATGGGAATCGCGACCGCTTGCCGAAATTTGTCAGTTCATCGACTATCGTGGAAAGACGCCTGAGAAGTCCTCAAGCGGTATTCCTCTCATCACCGCGAGAAATATTCGGTTTGGCTTCATCAGTCGCGAACCCGCCGAGTTCGTGACCGAGGAGACCTACAAGGCTTGGATGACACGGGGATTCCCAAAGAAGGGTGACGTCTTGTTTACCACGGAGGCACCCATGGGAATGGCGGCGTTGATCGACCACGATAGCCGCTTTGCTCTGGCTCAGCGCAGCATCTGCCTTTCACCCAATCCGGATATTCTTTCCGGTGCATACTTATGCCGGGCACTCCTTTGCGAACAGGTACGCAAGTCTCTCGAAGCACACTCCACCGGATCTACCGTTCTTGGAATCAAAGCCAGTTCGCTCAAGGAAATCGAAATCCCACTCCCACCCCTCGCCGAGCAACGTCGGATCGTGGCCGAACTCGACGCGGAAGCGGCACAAATGGATGCCGTCCGTTCGCTGATCCCCAGCTTCGAGGCCAAGGTCCAGCGCGTGCTCGACCGGGTGTGGGGCAATGTGACGAAAACAACTGAAGGCGGCCAGACCCAGACAACATCTCGCAGATCCGCATGAAAAACGCATGAAAATCGCGGTTGATGGGCTGAAAAAGTCTTTTGGTAGCATGCCAAACAGCGAGTAAGGTATCGGCATGGCAGTAATCGAAGCCGTCAATACCTACAAGGTGGCCGCGCTAAAGAAGGTCCGCCACGAAATCCTTAAGGATTCGGGGATGGTTTACGTTGAGATTCCCGCTTGCAGGGGCGTCTGGGCAGAGGGGCGGACCAAGACCGAAGCGCTCCGGGAATTAGAGTCGGCACTCATGGCCTGGATCGAACTCCGGCTGGAACAAGGCCTGTCCTTACCGGCGGTGGCTTGAGGTATCAGCCCGCGCTGAGCCACTCATTGCGACTGATTGAGGCTTGATGAAGAATTTTCGAGATCAGGTCAGGTGAGATTTCCGAACCGTGGGGATTTGGCATTTTTACCAGAAGGTCGCCTTTTCGCATGAAAGGGTGATCTCCCCTGTTGATGGGGCCATCCCATCCCAACCGGCGAAAACGCCGGAGGATCTCTTTTTGTGATAAAGGCGTGAGCTTCATGATAGCTCCTGCAAGCCGCCCTCCTGCCCATCAAGCGCCTCGACGACCTCGAACTGAACGGCCAGCCAATTTTGAAGCCGTTCCAGTTCGGCTTTGGAGATGACACTCGGACCTTGCATAATGACTTTCCGCCCCGTCTTTCGATCCAACGTCAGGAAATGCGTTTCGAGGCTTTTGTCAAAATCTGCTGCGGGCGAGAAGTTGATGGCGGATCCCTGAGCAGAGGCAGCCGGCCCTTCCTCCGATTGAGACACTTTTAGTGCAGAGTCGGTCTGGTGGAAAATCTGGCCGTTGCCGTCGATCATTCCAGCCGTTTTCAGGCTGTCGGAAAATACCATCGCGCAAACCCGCGCCGCTTCCCGGCTCAAGGAATGCTCTCTTTCAATATGATTCGTTAAAATTTCGACGCCGGGAGGACGCTTCTCTAGATATCGATCGATGATTTTCTGGTATGCGAGCACATTGCGGACTGCTGCCCGCAGGGCGAGCTGTTTGGCGTCGGCATGGGTGGGCTTAAAAATATCCAGAGCCAGTCGCGTCAATACCATTCCTTGATTTGTGTCGAGGAGGCCGAACAATTTCGACGCCAAGGTCCGACGGTAATACGGCGTGGAAGTATGGGAAGAGTAGCCCAATTCTTTGGAGACCTCGGCTTGGGACAGCGTTTCGAGTCCCTTCACATCCAGTTTTTGCAGGAATTCCAGCGTGGTCGACAAATCCACCATTGGAAGTTCATTTGTCGAACCCTTGGCCGGGGTTCCCGGTTTGCGGGCTGTCGTCTCGTGCGTCATGCATAAATAATGTGACAATCACATAATTTATGCAAGAAACATTTTTTTGGAAGAGTTTCGCGGATGTCACGAAGCGCCTTGCCGCACGCCTAACTCCGTGCCGCTTGGGTGCCTCGGGCTGCAAGTACTGAAGCGTCACCGGTCGGAGTTATCCGTGTCGGGGCCCGCCACCAAGTTACGCCTCATCGCCCGGGTTTCAACCGAAAAGTGCTGAACGGTGGAATTTTTCACCATCATTCGAACAATCTGTGGACAATTGGATGTATTATTGACAAATTAACGCTGATGAGCACCTTTTCGAATAACCTGACTCGAGTCCGCGAGCGCCTTGGCATGAGCCAGAAGGCGGCGGCTACGCGCATGGGAATTTCGGCCTCATTGGTTTCCAAATGGGAAAAGGGTGAGCGGACTCCGGATGAAGCGCAGTTGTGGGAGTTGTCCCGGATTTACGGAGTGGACCCTGCATTTCTGCGGGAAGGCGCCCGGGTTGTCGCTTTCCAGCCGCGCAGCATGGTGGCGAACAATGCCGACGAGAAGCACGGCATGGGAACGGCGCTCAATGACGCGGCGGTGCAAATCCATTCGCTGTACACGGTTTGGGAGTTGGCGGGGGAAATGCCACAGCGCTTGTCGCTTTGTCTCGAATACTCGGAACCGCGCCTTGAGGAATTAGCTGCATCTGTGCGTCGTTTCCTCGGGCTGAATGAGCGGGTGACCTACACGGAGCTTTGCCAGGCGCTAGCGGAAAATAGCGTGCAGGTTTTCGAATGGAAACTGCCACCCAAGCTTTCCGGTTTGTCGCATCAACGGGATTTCAGCGTGATCTTCGTGAACCGAAACATGCCCGAGCGCGTGAAGCTCTTCACACTTTGCCACGAACTGGCGCACCTGCTTTTCCATCTCCGGGGGGAAGAGGATACGGCTGTTTCTGTGATGGCCAGTCGCAATGACCCGCATGAGAAGGAGGCGAACCGTTTCGCTGCGGAACTGCTGATGCCGATGTCCAAGGTGAACGAACTCGTGCGGCGACAAGGCACCAAACTGCGGACCAAGTCGGGATTTTTCGCCGCCGTGGATCACTTTGGTGTCTCTCATGAGGCGATGTTCTACCGGTTGGCGCAGCGTGAAGTGGTGAGCTACACCGAGAAGGCGCGCTTTTTTACCGTCGTAGCGCGTCCGGACGCTGAACTGGAAGGTGCCCGGATAGCCGGGTTTGAGGGACGACGTTTCGAGGAACAGGTGGCCCCGCGGTTGCTTGAGCTCGTCACCGCACTCTGGCTGGCGGGCAAGGCAAGCATCGGCAAGGTGGCCGTTTGGTGCACTGCAGGACGCTCCGTGGTGGAAAAATACCTGGCATCGGTGGCCGAAGATGGCGGTGAGGCTGTAAACGACGTGGATCTCGGTTTTGCGGAGACGGAAGGATTGACCGCGTGAAGAAGCGCGACTCGCCACTCGTCTGTGATGCTTCGGTGGTTCTCAATCTGGGCCATCGGGGGGGACTCTCGGATTTGGTCGCGGAGCTTATGGGAGAACGGGTGCTGACCGTCACGCCGGAGGTGGTGAGAGAGGTTTCCCAGGATGATCCCGCCTATTACCGTGAGTTTCTGAAAGGCAATTTCAAGATTCACGAAAAGCCATTGGCGGCGGTGGGACAAATTCCGCAGGAAGCCCGCGACAGTCTGGATCCAGGTGAACTGAGCGTGCTGGCCGTGTGCCTCGAAGAAGGTTGGACGGCATGCATCGATGAAACTTTGGCGAGAAAGGTGGCGGTGGCGTTGGGGATCTCTTTAACCGGCACGCTGGGATTGCTGGGACATGCGCTCGAGCGGAACTGGATGACCGACGATGTCTGTCTGGCAGCGGTTCTAAGATTGAAACAAAACGGATTTTATTGCCCGAAGGTGCATGCCAATGACGACTTTCTCGACTATCTGGCACGGATGAAGTAATGCCAGACGTATGTCGTCGGAAGCCCAGGCCCGGATCACCATCAACAGGCTGTTAGAAGAGGCGGGCTGGCGGTTTTTGCCGGATGGCGATGGAAGGCGTGAGAACATCGTTTGCGAGCACCGCGTGACCGGCCGCCCGTTTTCCCCGAATCAGGATCTGGGCAAGGATTTCGAAAAAGTTCCTGACGGATTCGTGGACTATGTCTTGCTCAATACCGACCAGCGGCCGGTGGCTGTGTTGGAGGCAAAGCGCGAGAAGATCGATCCGCTGACGGCCAAGGAACAGGCACGGGCTTACGCGGAGAAACTGGGCGTAAGTCACATTTTCCTGAGCAACGGGCTGGTGCATTACTACTGGAATCTCACGCAGGGAAATCCGGTGAAAGTATCGCGTTTTCTGCCGCTTGACCAACTCGGCAAGGCGGCGGAGTGGCGGCCGGATTCCGCCCGTCTCGCCGCGGCGGTGGTGGATGAGAATTACATCGCGCTTTCACAAGATGCCTCGTGGCTCAGCTATTCCTCCGCCGAACGGGCGACGATGATGGTAAACAAGAAGATCCGGCTGCTGCGTGACTATCAGCTTGATGCGATCCGCGAGATGCAGGCGGCGGCATCGCCCTCGCAGCACCGGTTTCTGTTCGAGATGGCCACTGGCACAGGCAAGACGCTGCTCAGCGCTGCCATCGCCAAGCTGTATCTTCGTTCCGAGAACGCGACCCGCATCCTGTTTCTCGTGGACCGGCTGGAGCTTGAGAATCAGGCGTGGAAGAACTTTAACGCCTATCTCGCCAACGACGGAATCAACACTGTCATCTATAAGCAAAAGCGCAGGGATTGGGCGCAGGCGCAAGTGGTGGTGACGACCATCCAGAGTCTCGCCGCTAGAAATCGCTTCCTTCACGAATTCGCGCCGACGGATTTCCAACTCATCATCAGCGATGAAGCGCACCGCACGATCAGTGGAAACAACCGCGCTATCTTCGAATACTTCGTAGGTGCCAAGCTTGGACTCACGGCAACGCCACGCGACTATTTGAAAGGAGTGAGCGACAATGAACGCCAGAATGACCCTCGTGCCTACGAGCGGCGGCTACTGCTGGATACCTACAACACCTTCGGCAGTGACGATGGCAAGCCGACGTTCCGCTACACCCTGCTCAACGCGGTGCAGCACGAGCCGCCGTATCTCTGTAATCCAGTCACCATGGATGCGCGTACGGAGATCACGACGCAGATGCTGTCTGATCAAGGTTACACGGTAACACTTCCCGCGGATGAGGATGGACAGGAGCAGGAGGTGGTTTTCGGCAAGCGTGATTATGAGAAGAAGTTTTTCTCGGACGAAACGAACCTCAGCTTTGTCCGTTGTTTCCTGGAAAATGCAAAACGTGATCCGATCACTGGCGAGGTTGGGAAGACGATCCTGTTTGCCGTGAGCCGCAAACATGCGACGAAGCTGGTGAGCTTGCTCAATGAGGAAGCAACGCGCCGCTGGCCTGATGAATATGCTGCCGGATCGACCTTTGCCGTGCAAGTGACGTCGGACATTCCGGGTGCCCAGCAGATGACCATCGACTTCGCGAACAACAATCTCAACGGCAAGTCCAAGTGGCGTGGTGATGAGATTCGGGACTATGATACGAGCCGGACACGCGTTTGTGTGACGGTCGGTATGATGACCACCGGCTACGATTGCGAGGACCTACTGAACGTGGCGCTCGCCCGGCCGATTTTCTCGCCAACGGATTTCATTCAGATCAAAGGGCGAGGAACGCGGCTCTTCACCTTCATGCATGGCGAGGGCGCTGAGGAATGTTCGGTAAAAAAGGAAGGCTTCGCCTTGCTCGATTTTTTCGCGAACTGCGAATATTTCGAGGAGGACTTCAGCTACGACGAGAAGCTCAAATTGCCGAAAGAACGAGATGAAAATGACGAAGGCGACGATGATGGGAGTGGAGGCGGCGGTGGTCGTGCCCAAGAGCACAACAACACCTCTCCGGATCCGATGGCATCCGTGGTCTTGGAAGAAATCGGCCTATTCGGTATGCGGATCGACCGTGAAATGTATCGCGAACGGTTCGCGCAACAAGCGAGCGAGGCGGTTTCCAACGACGAACTGCTGCGGCAAGCTTACGACGATGAGGACTGGCCAACGGTCGAGCGGCGCGTGCGACAATTGTTATTCGAAAAAGCGGATGACTTTTGGACACTTCCAAGACTCCAGGAGATTTACAAGACCGACCGCATGCCCAGCTTGAGAGAAATCCTTTCCCGCGTATTTGGGCTGACTCCAAGTATCCCTACCCGCGGAGAACTTGCGGATGAAGCATTCGAGCGGTTCGTCACCACGCAAGAAACCGATGCCACTCACAGCCGGGAATTGCAGACGGTTTTCGTGGCGTTTCTTCTGGATCCTCAATGCCGCATGCTTTTGAAAGACGGCAGATTCGCCGAGCTCCGGGCACGCGATCCCAATCTGTATGGTTCGCTACAACAGCTATCGCCGGCGGAACGGGAAACGGTCATACAATACCTGCAGTCGAACGTGTCTCTGGACTCATTTGTTGAGGCGGCATGAGAACAAACGCGAGGTCCGAGCATTTTTAGGTTCTGGTTAATTTGAAACCCGCGCATGCCAATCATTCTCGCCTCCTCTTCCCCGCGGCGGCGGGAGCTGTTAGAAAATGCCGGCCTCGTCTTTGAAGTCGTCGCTTCGCCCGCGGAGGAAATCCACGATGCCACGATGCCGCCCGAGGCCTTGTGCGAATGCAACGCCGCGCTCAAAGCCAAGGCCGTCGCCGAAATGTATCCGCAGCACACGGTGATCGGCGCGGACACCTTGGTATTTATCGACGACACGCCACTCGGCAAGCCAGCGGATCTAACAGAAGCGCGGCGGATGCTGGAAAAATTGTCGGGCCGCGCGCATCTTGTCTGCACCGGCGTTTGCGTCATCCATCCGGGTGGACGCGCCGAGACGTTCCATGACACGACCGAAGTGATTTTCCGAACCCTCGATGCGAAGGCGATCGACGATTATTTTTCCAAGGTCAACCCGCTCGACAAGGCCGGGGCCTATGGCATCCAGGAGCACGGGGATATGATCGTTGCGGGCATCCGCGGGGATTTCGACACCGTCATGGGCCTGCCGGTTGCGAAGGTCCTGGCCGCGCTCGCCTGAATGCGGTTGCGCAGTGTCCGCGATGGGTGAAGAATCCAGCGTGGAACGGTCCCACCGCTATCCGAT
>JANMJQ010000202.1:0-39697 GCA_031371445.1 Akkermansiaceae bacterium | reverse complement strand
CCGGGTATCGTATGTCCCGATGCCGAACGCGCTGATCCACGAAACCTCGCCTTACCTGCTCCAGCACGCCAACAACCCGGTGGACTGGCAGCCATGGGGGGAAGCCGCGTTCGAACGGGCGCGGGTGGAGGACAAGGCCGTGTTTTTATCGGTGGGCTACTCGACCTGCCATTGGTGTCATGTGATGGAGCACGAAAGTTTTGAAAATGAAGCGGTGGCCGCGGTGATGAACCGGCATTTCATCAACATCAAAGTCGATCGCGAGGAACGGCCCGATATCGATGCGACTTACATGGCCTTCGTGCAGGCGACGACGGGGCAGGGCGGCTGGCCGATGAGCGTGTGGCTCACACCCGACGGGGAGCCACTTGTCGGCGGAACGTATTTTCCACCCGACGATCGTCATGGGCGGGTGGGTTTCACGCGTCTGTGCCAGGAGGTGGCGCGCTTGTGGCGTGAGGACCGCGAAAAAATGCAGGGCAGCGCGGCGCGGATGTTGGCGCATCTTCAGGAGCAAGCGGGCGACCGGCACACCTTGCGCGGTTTGCCTGCCGACAAAGTCTTCGGCGATTTTCTGGATCGATGCGATTCCATGTTCGATGCGGACTGGGGCGGCTTTGGCAACGCCCCGAAATTTCCGCGGCCGGTGGTGGTCAGGACGCTGATGCAACTGTCGGAACGCTTCGGCAAGAACAGCGAGGAAGGAGCGATGGCCTGGCAGATGAGCGAACGGACGCTGGTCGCTATGGCCGCGGGGGGCATGCATGATCACCTCGGCGGCGGGTTTCATCGGTATTCAGTCGATCGATACTGGCATGTCCCGCATTACGAGAAAATGCTCTATGACCAAGCCCAGCTTGCGGAGGCCTATCTCGATGGCTGGCAAATTTCGGGCAACGCGTTGTTCCGCGAAACGGCGGAAGGAATTTTCAGGTATCTGTTAGAAACCCTGCGTGATCCCGGCGGCGCGTTTCATGCGGCGGAAGATGCCGACAGCCTGCCCACCGCGGATGCCGCCCACAAACGCGAAGGCGCGTTCTGGACATGGGAGGCTGATGAAATCTCAAAACTGTTAGATCCCCGCGAAGCCGCCCTCTTTTCGGCGGCCTATGGCGTGGAGGCGATGGGAAATGCGCGGCCTGAAAGCGATCCGCATGGCGAGCTGGAAAACCAGAACACGTTCTTCCGCGCTGCACGCGATGAGGCATTGGCGGCGCAGTTCGACTGCACGGAAGAAGAGATCCGCGAACGCCTGCAACAGTCACGGAACATCCTGGAAGCCGCGCGATCCAAGCGCCCGGCACCGCATCGGGATGACAAGATCGTGACGGCGTGGAATGGGCTGGCCGTCGGCGCGTTGGCGCGTGGGGCGCGGGTTCTGCAACGCGCTGACCTCGCGAACGCCGCCGGTGAAGCCGCGGGCTTTCTCAAACGGGAGTTATGGAATGGCGACCGACTGTATCGATCCTACCGCGGCCGGCGGGGTGACGCGGCGGGATTTCCCGCGGATTATGCGTTTTTGATTTCGGGTGTGATCGAACTTCATGGCATTTCGCCCGAGGATGCTTGGTTGGACTGGGCAATCGATTTGCAGCGGGCCTTCGACCAAGCGTATTGGGATGCCTCACGGGCTGGATATGTCATGCGCGCCGAATTGAGTGGAAATTTGTTAATGCAAATTCGCGAAGACTACGATGGCGCGGAACCGTCGCCCAACCATGTGGCGGCGGTGAATCTACTCAAGCTCGCCGCGTTGTGCGATGACGACGCGTTCCGCAAGCAGGCGGAAGCCTTGCTGCGCAGTGGCGCGCGCATTTTGGAAACGCAGCCCTATGCCGCGCCGGTGCTGTTAGATGCGCTTGACATGTATCAGCGTGGCGTAATGAAATTCCAGATTCCGAACCAACCCACCGCGAGTGCCGCCGAAAAACTACGAACGTCGTACTTCCCGCGCGCGGTGTTCAGCGATGCGCCGGGCGACGAAGTGTTGCTCTGCGAGGGAATGACGTGCCGGCTGTTCACCTAAGGAGCTTGGACGCCTACGTCCAAACCCATTTGAATGGACGTAGGCGTCCATTCTCCTCATATTGAACGGACGTAGGCGTCCGTTCTCCTTACCAGTGGAACACGAGCGGCGGGACGATGATCCGCGCTTCGCCTCCCTGGCTGTTTTCGCTTTCCTCGACGGCAGTCACCACGTCGTCGGCAAACTCGACGGCGGTTTTGCCTTTCTCGACGCGGGTCACGCTCACTAGGCGGCGGTAGGCGACACCGGTGCTGCGATCGATCTCGGTGACGTAATTTTTAACGTCTTCATATTCGATGAATTCCCAGCGGCCCGATTGGCCTGACGCGGTTTTGCGGACCGTCGTTTTCGTCGGCTTGCCGCGTGACAAGCCGACCTCGTCCATGGTCATTCCCACGGCGATCTTGTGTTCGGCGACGAGGTTTTGGACCTGGATCTGGCGGTCGTAGAGGCTCTTGAGATTTTTCACGAAATCCGGATCGGTCGACGAAAACGCCCATGGTGCCACCCAGCCGGATATCCCGTCACGCGTTCCCTGCCCGCGCACCCGGTAGATTTTGTCGGTGATCGCCTCCAGCTTCACGGTCTGGTCCGCCTTCAGGGTGCCGAGGCGGTTGTTGCCCTCCTTGTCGGAAAAAACGGGTGCGGCCTTGATCACCTTGAGCTCGATCGGCTTCGGCAGCGTTTGGTCGAGGTAAACCACGGTCGGATCGGAATCGAGCAACGACTTTTTCTCGTTGCGCTTGATCTGCGCCTGAAGGGGCAGGGCCATGCAAACGGCGATGCAGGCGAAAATTTCCAGCTTCATGGTTAGCAAGGTAGTGGATTTATGGGAAAACGGAATCGCCATTTTACTGGGACGGAAAAACCGCCGCGGATCTTCAAACAATTTATTCTGCGGTTGGCCGAAGTCCGGGAAAGCGCCATCTTCCGCCCATGAATTCGCCCGGACCGCTCTCGCGGAAAATGTTCGCCGTCGCCAAGGAGCTCATTCCCGGCGGGGTCAATTCGCCCGTCCGCGCCTTCCGCAATGTCGGCGGGGAACCGTTTTTCGTGCGCCGCGCGGCCGGCAGCCGGATCGAGGACATCGATGGCAAGCACTACATCGACTACATCGGCTCCTGGGGTCCGAACATTCTGGGGCATGCGCCGATCGTCATCACCAACACGATCCATGAGGTGGCGAAAAGCGGTATTTCCTTTGGCATTCCGAATCCCTTCGAAGTCGAAATGGCCCGCAAGATCCACGAGTGGGTGCCGTCGGTTGACAAGGTGCGGATGTGCAACTCCGGGACCGAGGCCACCATGTCCGCGATCCGCCTCGCCCGCGGGTTCACGAAGCGTGATCTCATCGTGAAATTCGACGGCTGCTATCATGGCCACAGCGACTCCCTGCTCGTGGCGGCCGGTTCGGGGGCCTTGACCCATGGCGAGCCGGATTCCGCGGGCGTGCCGAAAGCCTTTGCGGAGAAGACGATCGTCCTGCCCTACAATGATTCGCAGCGACTCGAGGCGCTCTTCGCCGCGCGGGGTGATGAAATTGCAGCCATCATCGTCGAATCGTATCCCGCCAACGCCGGCTTGGTCTTTCCGCTGCCGGGATACCTTGATCTGCTTTCGTCGATCACCAAAAAGCATGGTGCCCTGCTCATTTTCGACGAAGTCATGACCGGCTTCCGCTTGGGCAAGGCGGGCGTGCAGGGCATTGAAAATCTAACACCTGATCTTTCATGCTTCGGTAAAGTCATCGGCGGCGGCCTGCCGGTCGGAGCTTTTGGAGGACGCGCCGATGTGATGGATTTCCTCGCACCGATTGGGCCAGTTTATCAGGCCGGCACCCTCAGTGGCAATCCCCTCGCGATGGCCGCGGGCTTGGCGCAACTTCGCGAACTCGACCAACGCTCGGGCTACGCCCGTCTCGAACAACTCGGCGCGCATTTCGAAAGCGGTCTGCGAAAGCTGTTAGAAGCGAAGGGCGTGCCACATCGATTCAATCGCAAGGGCTCGATGTTCTGTATCTTCTTCGCCGACCGCGACATCATCAATGTCAGCGATGTCATGAAGCAGGACTTGGAATTCTTCAAAAAATTCTTCTGGGGCTGCCTGGAAGAAGGCATCTACATCGCGCCCTCGCCGTATGAAACCGGCTTTATTTCCCTCGCCCACACCGAGGCGGATCTGGATGAAACGCTGGAGGTGTTTGGCAAGGTGCTGGGGGGGATATGATAGGAGAGATAGGGGATAGGGGATAGCAGAGGAAGAGATAGTGGATAGGGGAGGGATTTGGAGGTGTCTGGAGCATCCTGCTCCAGACCGTGCAAGGAGCGTCTCGCTCCGATTATGGTGATCACCGTACCAAACACTTTGCTTCGCCCGGACGATGGGTTAAATTTCTGCGGATGAATGTGCATCGATCGATTTCCTTGGCGATGACGATGGTCGCGGCGTTGGCCGGCGATCTTCGGGCGGTGATTTTTGTCGAATCGGGCGACCCGGCTTTTCATAACAGCACCCCAGGCGATAACTCGGGATGGCAATATGAAGGCAGATTCATCTATTTCCTCGCCGTTCCGATTGGCCCTTACCACTTTATTACCGCCAAGCATATTGGTGGAACGGTGGGCGTGGATAATTTTGTTTTCCACGGCGACACCTATACAACCATCTCAAAATATCCGGCGGTCGATAATGCGATGACCAACGTTAATGATTTCCGCATTTGGGAGGTGGATCATTCCAAGCCATTTCCGACATGGGCACCTCTTTCAACAGGTGCGGCTGACATCGGCGCAACAGCGACCATCATGGGAAGGGGGACGAACCGGGGGGCCGCCGTGGTCGTCGGGGGCGAGCAGAAGGGGTGGCTTTGGACGTCTGGTGATACTCAGCGCTGGGGCCGAAACGTGATCGTGAATACCCTGAACGGCGGCTCCACCTATGGAACATTGCTCTATTGCAATTTCGACAACCTCGTGGGAAACCCCGGGGTGGGGGTCCCAGGGGAATGCACGCTCTCAACCGGGGATTCAGGCGGCGGTCTTTTCGTTTTGGAAAATGGCCTATGGCGCCTGGCAGGTATCAACCTCAGTGTCGATAGCCCGTTCCGCGAGCCGCCGTCAGGCCCCTCCTTGTATGCCGCACTCTATGATGTAGGGGACCTGGATGAATTCGACGGTATCAATTGGAATTTCGCATCGAACACGCCAGCCAATAAGCCCGCGAGTTTTTATGCGACTCGGATTTCCACCTGGGCATCTTCATGGATCAGCCCTGTCACGGGCGTGGGTGCTACATCAATAGCTTCGGAAAATTTCAGCGCGTGGCAGCATCTTTATTTCACCCCGGCTGAAATCGCGACACCTGCCAGCAGCGGACCCCTCGCGGATTTCGACGGCGACGGCATCAAAAACGTTATCGAGTTCGCCATTAATCTTGATCCGACTTTCTCCGAGGCTGCGATCATGACAGCGGGCACTGGCTTTCGCGGGTTGCCCTTGGTCAAACGCGAGTCCGTCAGCGGGCAGCAGAAGGTCACCGTTGAATTTGTGCGCCGGACCACTTCGGGTGGCGCCGGGCTCACCTACACCGCGCAATTTTCCTCGGACCTCGTCAACTGGAGCGCCGGGGACTTGCCGACCGTGATACCGATCAATACCCGCTGGGACCGCGTGAAAGTGGTGGACACGGTGGTCGCCACTTCGACGCCCAAGCGTTTCGCGCGGATCAAGGTCGAGCAATGAGGGCGGATTCCGGGTTGCGTGCCCCTGCGGCCTCGGTCAGCCTGCGCGGGGAAGGGGCAATTGTTCCCGAAATGATGAATAAATCGAACGACGAAGCGTCCAACATCACGCGAGACCCTGCCGGGACCGCTGCTGCGGACGATTCTACGAACGATCCGGAGGACGATTTCCGGCTGGTTGCCCTCGCGCAAAGCGGCGACACGCGCGCGTATGACCTGCTCGTCACGCGTCACCGCGGAAGAATTTTTGCCATGATCCGTAACATGATCCATCAGGAAGCCGACGCATGGGACCTCTCGCAGGAGGTCTTCATCAAGGCATGGAACGCGCTGCCCCGCTTCGAGGCCAAGGCGCGCTTTTCCACTTGGCTGTATCGGATCGCCCACAACGTCGTTTACGATTTCACGCGCAAGCGCAAGGTTGAGAGCGCGGGTGAGTTGAACGACGAAATTTTCAGCCGCGAAAAAATCGATTCCGCCTCAATGACAACTCCCGCGGGCGGAGAGGCTCCGGACGACACGATGGAGCAGGGCGAGTTGCGGGTGAAAATCGAAACCGCATTGAAAAAACTTTCGCCCGAGCACCGCGAGGTGGTGGTGTTGAAGGATGTCCAGGGTCTCTCGTACAAGGAAATCGCCGTGGCGATGTCGAGCACCCTCGGTACTGTGATGAGTCGGCTTTTTTACGCACGGCAGAAACTCCAGACCCTGTTGAAAGATGAATACGAATCCCGATGAAGTGACACTGGCCCTATGGCTGGATGATGAACTGACCGGCGAGGAACTAGCCGCGGTCGAAGCATGGGCTGCAAGTCAGCCCGCGCAGTTGGCTGCCCGCGAGGACATCCGCTGCTGGCGCGCGACCGTCTCCAACGCGATCCCGGCATCCGAGGAACCTCCGTATCCCGATTTTTTCAACACCCGCATTTTGCAGGCGATCGGACAAAGCGAAGTTCGCAAGCCGGAAGTGCGCGTGTCGTTTTGGAAATCATGGGTCATGCCCGCCGCTGCTTTTGCGGGGATGGCGTTGGCTTTTTGGGTGGGCACACAATCGGGAGCCAAGGTATTCGATGTCACGGGCGCGCCACGTGCGATTCCCGTCACCGTGCCCTTGTTATATGCCCCTGAAAATGGTGTGGACGCGGAACTGGTCAGCGGCACGAAGGCGGGCGCGACCGTGATCGTGCTCAATGGCGTGGCGGCGATTCCGGACAGCACCGATTTTTCGCACACCGCGTATTTGCCCGGCGAGCGTGAGATTGATTCCACCGCGGAGGGCGGCGAACCTGCGGACTCATGGTAAGGATCCGGTCATGGTCTCTGGGAATCGCGGCGGCCTTGTTCGTCCTGCCCGCGCACGCACAAGACGATCCCGGCAAGGCGGTCATTGGGAATGTCCGTGTCTCTGTTTATTACGGCACGGATGGCGATCCGAAGGCCGCTGGCGCGAAGACAGCCCAAGCTGGGCACGACATGGAAAAGCGGCTGCGCGGCGAGGAGCGGCTCAAGTTCAAAAACTACCGGCTGTTAGGTGAGGAGGTGCAACCCTTGCTCCGGAGTTATGAAAACTGGGCCCAACCGCTGCGACCGTCCGACGAGGTGCTGGTGCGTTTCGAGGCGCGCAGCAAGCCGACCCAGGAGGCGACACCGCTCGATCTGGAACTTTGGCTCAGCCGGAAAAAGGTTTTGAAAACCGATGCCCGCCTGGAAGGCGACAAGCCGCTGCTCGTGCTTGGCCCCGAATGGCGCGGCGGCCGCCTGATCATTGCGGTTGCCCTTGCGCCCAAGGGAAAACCGAGCTCATAGTTTTCCCATGAAATTGGTAACCGTGTGTTGGCTTTTCCTTGCGGCGTTGGCGCAGGCCGCCGGGTTGGAGTTTGAAAATCCAACCAATGAAGTGAATGCCGCACCGGATGCCACGACCCTGACGTCCGAATTCAAATTCACCAACAAGAGCAACACGGTGTCAGTCATCTCAAAGGCCGATCCCACCTGCAGTTGTACCAAGATCGAGGTCTCCGGTGGCAAACTCCAATACGCGCCCGGCGAAAGCGGTGTCATCCGCATCACCCTCGATATGGGTAATTTTTCGGGAACGGTGGAAAAGGAGGCGCCGATTTGGATCGATGACGATCCGCCCCAGAAACCTTCAGTCGTGCTGAAGATGCGTGTCCACATTCCGGTGCTGGTCGAAATGGAACCGAAAACCCTGAAGTGGGACATCGATGGCAAGGGCGGCCCTCAAACCATCAAGATCAACATGCGTGGCGAAAAGCCGATCAAGGTTATCAATGTGAGTGCCTCGTCCGAGGTCTTTACGCATGAATTGAAAACGATCGAGGAAGGTTCGAAATACGAGTTGATTGTCACGCCCCAGAATGTGAAGGACCCGGCCTTGTGCGTGATCAGGATCGAGACCGACTGTTCGATTCCGAAACACCGGATCCAGCAGGCCTTCGCGGTAGTGCGCAAGCCGATGCCGTCCGATACGGCGGCCAAACCATGAATGCGGCCGGGCAGTTGGCCGCGATCCTTTTTGCGGTCGCCGGAGCCGCAGCGGGAACTTATTGGATCAAAGGTCCGCCGGTTCGCGCGCTGGTTTGCAATCCGGCGGAACTGAAGCCGGGTGAGATCTGCCTGCAACAGATTCCGACGGATGTTAAAATCCTTTGGGTGGATGCACGGCCACGTAAGGACTGGGAAAAAAATGGCCTGTCCGGTTCGGTGTTATGGAGTTTGGAATCCGGTGAGGACCAAAAAGCTTTCGAAGCCGATGTTGCCATGAGGATCATGGAGACCCCGCGGGTGATCGTGTATTGCAGCAGCGAAAGTTGCGACCTCAGCCATCAGGTGGCCGACAAAATCAAAGGCCTGGACCTCGGAGCCGATGTCTCAGTGCTCCGCGGCGGTTGGCAGGCTCTTTACGAAGCCGGGCGAATCAAGGATTCCAGTCCAAAGTCTTGATATCGAGCGCCTCGAGATAGGGCGTCGCAGGACGGTCTTCGAGATTCCAACGCAGCAGCACGGTGCAGGCCTTGGACTGCCCATATTTCAGGCTGTAAGTGCCATCTTCAAGCATCCGGCAAATCCGCGACTGGCGGCCGAAATAGGCGCGGGCGATTTCCTTGCTGTCTTCGCGCGCCAGCAATTTCAAAGTCAGCTTCTTCTCTTTGTTAGGCACCCGGTCGTCGTTGCACGAAGCGAACGCGGAAACGATCACCTCAAACACGGCGCCCTTGTCGCTAGGCGTCTTCGCATAGGCCGCCAGGCGTCCGCCGAACGAATCGAGGAAAGGATCGGCAACCACCTTGGGTTCTCCTTCGCCGCGCGTGCGCACCAAAATCGTTTGCGGGTCCTTGCGGTTGTCCGCGGTCACAAAATCGACATTGTAGTAAACATCCATCACCTGTTCGACGGCATTGCGGTCGATCAAATCGGTGACGAAGCCGGTGTTGGCGGGAAGTGGGCCGGCAAGAACCGATTGGGCGAGCTCCGCTTCGGGCGTATGGGCTTCCATCAACGGCAAGCGCTCGGAAAGGGATTTGGCCGCGAGGAATTGTTCAAGCACCGGCACGGATCCCTTGGCGGGATCGCTGGGTTCGATGCCTTCCGGCAAATCAGGAGGCGTTGCGACAATGTCAGGTTGCTCGGGATCCGGCACTGGCAGCGCCGGCGTGCTTTGCTCGTTGCCGTTGTCCGGGCGGGGAGGGAGATCTTCGTTGGTTGTCACCGCGCGTGCCGGCTCCGAGGTGCCAAGCTTGCGGAATGGTAGGCTCTTATCCTGGTTCTTGAGAATGGTCAGCACCCCAAAAATCGCCGCGGCTAACAGAAGGATGCAGGAGATCGGCATCAGGGCACGGAGGAAGCGGCTCTTCGCGCGGGAACGGCTGGCCCGGTAGGAAGATTCGGCGTGGGTCTCGCGACCCGGAACGCGCATTTGTTTGAGCACGGGCTCCGATTGGCCGCTGCGATTGGGCAGTTGGCGGGGTTCGGGGCGCACCAAGGCGGGACCGGACGTTTCCGAAGCCGTTTTTTCCGGAACCGGGGGCGGCTGATCGACCGCAGTTGCTGCGAGTGGTGGCACTTCCGGCGCTGCTACTTGCGGAGCTGGCGAATAAACGGGGGCCGGAGCCGGTGCGGGCGCGGATGGCGCATAGCCCGGATTCTGATAGACCGGTGCTTGCGCGTGCGGCTGATAGGGCGCTGATAGTGCCGCCTGATACGCGGTTGGTGAAGGCGGCTGATAGGCCGGAGCCTGTTGATAAGCGTCAGCTGGAGGAGCCTGATAGACCGGTGCCGGCGCTGTTTGGTAAGCTGGCGCGGGTGGCGTCTGATAGACGGGCGCCGGTGCTGGCTGAACGGCTGGCGCTGGCGTTTGATATGCCGGTGCTTGGGCCGGTGCCGGTTGGGAAGCGGGGGATGAAGGTTGAAAATTGGCCGCAGGCGGCGCAACTGGCGCGGGCGCTGGATAAGGAGCTTGGATCGAGGTCCGGCAAGAAGGACAGGGGCCCGTGACTCCTGCCGCTGAGATCGGCACGGTGAGTTTGGTGCTACAGGCCGGACATAGAAAGGTAAGTGAGTCGTTTGCCATTCGTGCGATGAACGGCAAACTAGCCAAATCCCGGCCCCCCGTCAATCATTCAGAAAACTTAACTAATTGCCGGTACAGAGCTTTCCGGAAGCGCTGCGGCCCACCAACTTTCCGCGAGCTTCCGAAATTTCGCGTTCGCCCGATTCATGGAAGTGTCAGAGTTAGGGTGTTTGCATACAGAGGACGCTAGCGTTTGCCAACCGAGCATCGAGAAACTCCTGCGCCGCATCACCAAGGCCCGGGGCATCACCCTGTCGGAAATCCACGTCTGTTATGAAGCCGGCGGCTGCGGCATGTGGATTGCCCGGAAACTCCAACAACTCAAAATCCCCTGCACCGTCGTCGCTCCCTCGCTGATCCCCTCCAAGGCTGGTGACAAGGTCAAGTCCGACAAAAAGGACGCCATCAAACTCGTCCGCCTGCTGCGCGCCGGAGAACTCACCGCCGTCCACGTTCCCGACGAAGCTGATGAAGCCATCCGCGATCTCTGCCGCGCCAGGGTTGATGCCGTCGATGATCTCCGCCGCGCCAAGAACCGCCTCTCCGGACTCTTGCGCCGGCTCGGCCACCGCTACGCTGGAGGAGCCACCTGGAGCGAGGCCCACATGCGCTACCTGCGAGGCCTTAAATTACCCTCATCAATTTCCACACCGTTCGTCTCAAGAATGGCATCAAGCGTCTGGTCCACGACTTTCCCTCCTGACTTTGCGCCCCTTGGCGACCTTTGCGCCTTCGCGGTAAATTCAGATTTTTGGGGCGAGACGGTGACGCGGACGGCCGAGGCGGCGGGGATCGAGAAGCGGGTGACGAGCCATGCCCTGCGGCACTCGTTTGCGACGCACTTGTTAGAGGGAGGAACTGACTTGCGGACGATCCAGGATTTGCTGGGACACGAAGACATCACCACCACGGAAATTTACCTGCATGTGGCCACGGGAGCGAATGGACTCGGTGTGGTGAGTCCGCTGGATGCAATGATCCATCAAAAATCAACAATCAGAAATCGAGAATCATCAATCCTATCTTTTGCGGTTTGATTGATGATTGGGGATTTGATTTTGGGAAGCCAACGCCTCAATGCCCGAGAATCCCTTTCGACTGATCCATGGTCATCGAGCGTTGTTCGCGCCAGTCGACGATCTCGGGTTGGGTGTACACCTTGCGGCGGTTTTCGATGCTGTCGTTGGAACCTTTCGCGATGGGCTTGGCACCCGCCTCGCGGGCGGCGCCGGTGCCATAGGTTCCGGTATCGTATGACTGCTGGAAGTCGCCCTGGGTCGCGGCTTCACGGGCACCCTTGTCTTTCAGATTGGATGTCTTTTGAAAACGCGAGCCATCGGTGTTGCCGGCATACGCCTGACGGTCATAGGCCTTGTTGCCCCACCACGACTTCTTCGCGTAGTCGCCGGTTTGGTATTCCTTCTTCTGGAAGTCCTTTTTGAAATAGGCCGACTCACCCTGGCTCTCGAACGGACTGCGCTTGTCGTTTCGCGGCTTCCAATTGCCTTCCGCGTCCTGCGCGTAGCCGTTGTTTTCGTTCATCCGCTCGCTCATCGACTTGTGGGCCGGCGCGGCTGCCGTGCTGGTGTTATTGCCCTTGTCGCCCGCACATGCGGCGAGGCAAAGGCTCGCGGCCAAGGTGGCGAATGGGAAAATTTTCACTGCTGGGCGAGTCGTTGTTCGAGCGAGGGATCGGGCAGCGCGCCGCGTTCCAGGGCTTGTTGGTAAAGGGTCCGCGCGGCATCCAGACGTTTGTCGCGCGAACAGAGAAGAGCCAGGTTGAAATAGGCTTCGCTCGGCATCGGGTCCAGCGAGATCGACGCCTTGTAATACGACTCAGCCTCACCACGATGGCCAAGCTTGTCGGCGATGATCCCTAACAGAAACTGGCTCTTGGCATCGTCCGGCGCGAGAGCGGCCGCTTCCTTCACGCTCTGTTCGGCGGACGCCGTGTCGCCAAGCAGCATGAACGAATAACCCAGCATGCGATGGGCGTACGGATTGTTGGCGTCGAGTTCCACCGCGCGCCGGAATTGGTCGAGGGCTGCAGCGGGATCATTTTGTTTCAAATGGACCACGCCGAGTTTGCACAAGGTCGGGATGTGGCCCGGATGTTGTTCGACGATCATCTCAAACAATTCACGCGTCGATGACAGGCGCCCGGCTGCGAACGATTTTTCGGCGGTGTGGGTGTAAACCTCGATGTCGCGGTTCAATTCATTCATCGACTCGCCGACCTTCGCGCGGTCACGGGCATAGGGTGAGATGAACTCGCCATCCACGTCGTTGTTCGCCACCAGCTTCTGCTCTTCGGGAGTCAATTGGAGTTCCTCGCCATCGAACAACTTGGTGGCCTTGGCGATCTGCTCGTCCTTGACGCCCATTTCCTTCACGGCCTCGATCAACAACTCCTTCGCCTGCCGGCGGCGTTCCTGCGTCCGCATCAGCTTTTGAATGATCTCGCGCAGCGCCGCAACTTCCGCAGGGTTCGCGGTGGCCTCGCCGGCTGCCAGCGCGACGTCTTCGCCCTGCAAGCGTTTTTGCAATTCATCGATCCGCGCATCCTGCTTCTGGCGCTCCTGCTTGAGTGAGTTGATCTGCCGCTTGGCCATCGCGAGGTCGCGCGCCGCTGCGGTGAGGTCGTCCTTGGAGGCGTTGTTCTCCTTGTTGAGGCGCTCCACATTTTCCTCGGCCTCGCGGAGGGTCTTGGAGAGGCCGATGTTTTGCTGGACGAGATCCTGGATCCGACCATCCGCGCTGAGCTTGAGCATCGCACTCATTTGGTCGCGCTCCTGCAACAACGAGTCGCGCTCCGTGCGGAGTTCGGCGAAGGCATCGTGGCTTTCCTGAAGTTCCTTCATCAGACTGCCAATGCGTTCGTTGGCCTTTCCGAGTTCCGCGGATTTCGCTTCGAGAACTTTGTCCATCGCCTGGAGCTGGGCGCGTTGGCTTGCGACGACTTCGTTGGCCACCTTGCGCTCGGTTTTCAAATCCCGATCCAAGTCCGCATGCTTCTGCCGCATGTTGTTGAGATCGGCTTCCATGGCGGCGATTTTTCCCATCGCTTCGCTGTGCGCGTCGCGGCTTTGTGACAAGGCCCGGGCCATTGCATCGCGTTCCTGTTCGACGCCGGCGATCTTCTGGTTGAGCGCCTTCATTTCATTCTCCACCGGGTTCGCCGCGAGTTTTGCTCGAAGGCTTTCCATGGTGGTTTCCGCGGCGCGAAGCTGCGCTTGCAAGGCGTCGCGCTGCAGTGCCATGTCGCGCAAACGCGCCGCGTTGCGACCCTCGTCGGCATCGGGCGTGACCGGTGCGACCGGTGCTTGCTTGATTTGCGCGCGCAAACGTTTCACTTCGGCCTCCGCATCCGCCAGCCGGCGGGCGGCGAGTGGCTCCACTTCCAAAATCCCCGGAGGCGTAAGCGGGACCATGTCCTGGCCGGCATTCTTCAAGGTTCCCGGTTGTTTCACACCGCCTTCCAACTCGGCCACCGCGTTGCGGTTTTTCAGCTTCTGTTCATCGGACTTCGGGCGGAGCGTCGCGATGGCCTCCATGTTCTTCGCCGTCCGCTCCTTCACCATGTCGGTCTTCCAGTTTGGATAATACCGTCCCACCGACCCGAACAACTTGCCGGCTTTCTCGAGATTTTCCTGGGCTCCGATAAAATCACCACCCGCCTCCAACTGCTCGGCCTTGCGGACCGAGAGATAGCCTTGGAAATAAACGTCCGACGGATCGAATTGCGCCGGTGCCACAGCGGGGGGTTGCGCGAAGACGGAGCCTGCCGCCATCAGCAGCAAAAGGCCCGCTGCCATGGGCGCGGGAATGCGTGGAATTGGGAATAACCCGGCTGCCATCGGGGGCGCATCCTAGCGCAGGTCCGCGCCGGGGCAAGCCGGGATTCCAAGTGTTAGGCCCGGGGGATTTTGCAACCCGCGGGGCGCGACCTGCAACTTGGTTGCCTCGTTCGGTCGTCCGGAAATCCTTATTTTACAAGCGTTCCCGCGTGGCAAGGCCATGGGAACAAGGCTTGCTCCATCCCTTTTCACCAGCCCATCTGTCAACGCCGCCAATTTCTCGCTCGGCACGAAGCCCTCGGGTTATACCTACGACCTGAGCGCAAGTGCTGGCACCCTGACCCTTACCGTGAAGCCCGGAACTCCGGCGGGATTGGCCGCAACAGCCAGCGCTTCCGGAGCGACGCTTAACTGGACCGCTGCGACCGGTGCCGTCAGCTACAAGGTGAAACGCTCAACGATCAGTGGCAGCGGCTTTGGCACCATCATCACCAGCGGCGCCTCCGTCACCGAAGGCAGCGGTCCGACACCCACCGTGGAGGCACATGACTTGTATGACGTTGGCGACGCGGCTCATCCGAAGCGCTTCATGCGCCTGCAGGCCTGGTAGCGCGCAATAATAAATGGCATAGCCGCGCGAAGCGATTATCGCGCGAACTTGCGGTGTCGCCGAAGCCTTGAACGATACAGAAGCGCGTTGGTGGAGCGCGGCGATCAACTTGTTTGGTTGGTAGCGTCGGACAGCTTGCGCCCAGAAGCGGAAAGGCCGGCAACGGAAAGTCTGGGAAACAGCTAGATTTCCCTCCTCTAATTGACAATTGTGGAAAGGAACTTTCCCTAACTGTGTAGCAGTAGTCTCAAAGCCATGAAGAACCTTCCCATTGTTTCAATCATCTCGTTGGTGGGTTGCATGGTTCCGGTGACATGCTTGGCCACTTCGGTCGGAACAGGCACTGTGGAGCAACCGGTCAACCTAGGAACAAAATCCGATCCGGCTCGGATTCCCTTGGGTGGCGTGGGGGTGATCAGCAATTACAACTACGGCATTCACAAAATGATCGGCGAAGCCCGGGCCTGCCCCGACGGAGCAATGCGCTGGGAGAGTGGCTCGGAACTGGACCAGAATCTAGCAAGCGTCTTTGGCATTTCGGTCGAAGCAGAAGACCCGACGCAGATCTCTGCCTTTCCGATAATCCTGCGGGTGAAGCCATGGAAGTCACCGGGATACAGTCCTTACACAAAGGAGCAGGTCCTGGCCGCCACGCTCTGGTGCCTGCTCCGTAGCGCGGGTGGCACTCCGGAAACCCCGCTCGATGTGCGTGTGGTCGCGGAAGGACCGGATGACAAAGCATTGGAGGCAAAATACACGGGAAAATACGTCACTCGTCCCAGCAAGGATGGCAACGAAGTGCCGTTGGTGAAAGTGGCCGGAACTGTGATTGAAGAGGATGCCCGGGGAATCGCATGGGTGCTGTTTCCAGACGTCACTCAAAAAGGTCCGCCCGTTCCTTCGTCTCCTGGGATGATCATTCTGGAGGCCGGTGGCGATGGAGATCCAGGTTGGCATCTACTCCCTGTCTGGGGAAACGGAAGCGACGAAAGTGATTTCCTGCGGCTTAACAGTTGGTCGGCAGTCATGTGTTATTCGAGTTGGCACTCACGGGGTACCAGGGAAGCCAACTCGTTTCTCGATGCGGGAGGGGCCAACACTTTCGACGTGCATCACGCTGAGAATGGCGACTCAGTAATGATCGGACTTCCTCGAGTTTCACAGGCCACTCTGGCCGCGGATATCCTTGCCCTGGTGATCGCGACGCAACCTACCGACGCGAGACCTTTAACCGTGGCGATCCGGCTCGAAGAATATGGTCTGGCAAGTTATCCGGCATTCCGCATTGCCGACGGGTGGAAGGAAACCAAACACGATCCGCACAACGTTACGTTGGAATGCCAGTTCGTATGGGATGCCGTAGCGAACAAGCTGACGAAAGGATCCGTTCCTTTGGTCCAACTGGAACGCCGCGATTGGATCACCCTAAATCCCGAACCGGAACCGGCAGCTGACGAATCCACAACGAAGCTGGCAGCCATGGTGCAGCAGCGAATTAAGAATGGAATTCATGATGGCAGTTTGCTTGCAGAAAAGAATATAGCGGCCGACATGCTGCACGATTCCGGGTTGTCGCGGGAAATTGGCAAGGCCGGATATTATGCGGCACTGGCGACTTACTCGAATGGCAAAACACTCCCCGCCAAACCACAGGATGATCCGGTCAAACTCGGAGATGACCTGCTCGATCAGAATCACCGGGCAGGATGGACCATAGGATTGGGCCGGAGCCAGGCAATCGCGATCGAAGTCGGCAAAGCCATCGAAGATGCGAAGCTTAAGAAGGACGAGTAACCACTCTCCATTCCACGCTGGCCGCCTGTTGCCTGCGGGGGCGATCTATCTCGGGGCGATGCCGGTCACTCTAACAGCCGCAGAGACTTGGTCGGATTCCATGCTGGCGAAGCTGGTGGCCCATGACCGGGTGGCCGTGCGGATCCCGGCGCTCGAGCGCTTGTTGAAGTTCTATCTCATCGCAGTGTTGTGCGTGGGAAGCGGAGCGTTCGCGTGGTGGTTGAAGTTTCATGACACCACGGCGGCGCTGCAGGTGTTGATTTCCGTGTTCGTCGTTTCATGCCCGTGTGCACTGGGAGTGATGCCGAGCTGTTAGAAAAGTTGCTGAACAGCGACCTGTTCGGGACTTACTTCGTCATCGCCTTGCGGATTGCTTCGATCGATGGCTGCGCGCCTTGGCCGGACTCGGTCCACTTGTGGCGCAGGCTGCCGTCGGGTCCAATCACGGCGATTTGATACGAGTGCACGAAATCGATGCCGTTCGGCAGGCGGTCGTAGCGGATGCCGAGTGCCACTGCCAAATCCAGCAGGGCGTCCTCTTCGCCGGTGAGTAGGTCCCAGCGCGCATCGTCGAGTTTGTGGCGCTCGCCCAGCGCCTTGAGCTCGGGCACTCCGTCGTTCTTGGGATCCAGCGTGACAAAGGTGAAGCGGCAGCGCGCGAGTTCACCGGCAGTCAGTTCTTTCTCGATCCGCTGCATGTCAGCGATGATGCGCGGGCAAAGGCCCTTGCAGGTTGCATAGCCGACGGCAACGACACGAATGCTGCCGGTGGACTCCTTCCACACCACCTTCTTGCCTGCTTGATTGGTCCACGTGGCGTCGAGCGCGTAGAGCGATCCTTGCGGCAACGCGGCGGGTGCGGGAGGAACTTCGGAGCGGACCATTGTCGACGCGCCTAACAGAAAAAAGAGCAACAAGGTTTTCATGGTTTCGGATCGGTTGGGGCTGCTACGTCCCTGGCACCGCGGAAGCCGAGGGCGGCGAGACAGAAGTTTCCTTGCAAGGATGAGCGGAAGGCGACACGCATGAAGTTGGCATACTCGATCGCCTGCTTGGGGTCGGTGGCTGCGCCGCCGCAAAAGAGTTGGCCTTCCGGCGAACCATCGGAGCGCGATTCGCCGCCACTCATCGAAGCCACGAAATCGCGGGTCCACTCCCAGACCAGGCCATGCTGGCCGCGCACTCCATAAACGTTTGCTGCCATGGTGTCGGCGGCGGGCAACAGCGCCGGCGTGGGCTTCGAGTACCAATCAAGGATGCGCTTGCGGAATTCCGGATCGCCGGTCGCGTCGGTCTGGCGCTCGTCGGCGCGGGCGACGAATTCCCACTCGTCGAGCGATGGCAATCGCTTGCCTTGATCCTTGAGGAAAGCGCGGGCGGCAAACCATGAAACGTTTGTCACCGGTGCATCCGGCGGAGCCTGCGGACCAAGTTCGGTGTCAGCCGCCCAATGAAGCAGATAGCTGCCGTCGGCAAAAAGCCGGTTCACCCGCGAGCGACGCCACTCGGGATGCGCGGTGACGAACGTGAGAAACTCCGCATTCGTCACCTGCCGGACATCGAGCAGGAACGGCGCGACTTGGCGCACTTGTCCGTTTTTTTCCAATGGCCGCGCATAGGTGCCGCCCTCGATGCGTGCCATCGGCACCTCGGCCGAGGCAACCGCGAGCAGGCATCCTAACAGGAGTGTCAGCCGATGTTTCATTTCTTCGCGGCGCGGACGGCGGCGACATCCTCGGGTTTTACCTCACCGCCCTTGTTGTCCCATGTGTTCAGAACAAAGGTCAGGACATTGGCAACGTCCTCATCATTGAGTGCCAGGACGGGCATCACGCTGTTGAATTTGTTGCCGTTTACCGTGACTTCGCCGGTTAGGCCGTGGGTGAGGACACCGATGGCGCGCGTCGTGTCGGCGTTGAGGTAGTCCGACTTGGCCAGCGGGGGAAAGGCGGAAGGAATGCCTTGCCCTTCGGCCTGGTGGCAGGCGATGCAATTGGCGGCAAAAACATTCTTCCCGCGCTCGATGCGCTCGGCCTTGTTCGTTGCGGCAGCCAGCGGCTTGCCTTCCTGCGGCATCGTCTGCGGCGTGCCGCCTTCCGGAAGATAGACCATGTCGCTGAGCTTGCCCGAGTAAGTCAGTGGCTCGGGATCTCCGGTCACTTTGATCATGCCGATTGCGCCCTTGTTGAATGCGCGGGTCAGCGCATGATCGACGAGGATCAGCGTGCCGGGCACTTGGCACGTGAACTCGACGATCGTTGAACCGCCGGGCGGAACCAACGTGGTCTGCACGTTGTTGTTGATCGCCTTGGTGCCACCCTCCACAAACACCTTGTCGAAGATCTCGCCGATCACGTGGAACGACGAGGATAGGTTAGGCCCGCCGTTGCCGAAGAACACGCGGACGGTTTCCCCTTTCTTGGCAGCCAATGCCTTGTCGCCGGTCATCGCGCCAACCGAGCCATTGAAGACGACGTAATCGGGCTTTTCATCGATGGCCTTCTCCATGTCGAAGGGCTGCAAGCCCTGTTCGCCATTGCGGCCCTTGGTGTAGAAATCGCCCTGCACCACGTAATACTCATGGTCCACTTTGGGCAGGCCTTCTTCCGGCTCGACGTAGATCAGGCCATACATCCCGTTCGCCACGTGCATGGCCACCGGTGCGACCGCGCAATGATAGATATACAGGCCGGGATTCAGCACGCGGAATGAAAAGGTTGAGCTGTGTCCGGGCGCTGTGAAGGACGCCGCAGCGCCCCCGCCTTGGCCGGTCACCGCGTGGAGGTCGATGCTATGCGGCATCTTGCTGCTCGGATGATTCATCAGGTGGAACTCGACGAAGTCTCCCTGACGCACGCGGATGAATTTCCCCGGCACGCAGCCGCCAAAGGTCCAGAAGGTGTAATCGACACCGTCGGACATTCGCATCGTCTTCTCGATCACCTCCATCTTCACCACCACCTTGGTTGGATGCTTGCGGGTGATCGGTGGCGGAACATTCGGCGGATCGGTCAGCACAGCGGTTTCCTCGCCACGGATGTCGGTAGGCAGCGTGATGCTTTCGTCCGAGCGGACTTCGGTTTCTGCCTGGCAGGGAATCAAGGATCCCAGCAGGCCAAGGAGAATGGCGGCGTGTTTCATGATGGAAATATTTCTTTGGTGATGAGATGAAGTGAGCATCGTGGCTAGATCGCGTTTTCGAACATCGTTCTGGCAGTTCAACCATGCAACAGGGAATCGAAGATGACTCCGCATTAGTTGCCCAATGCTTGGCCATTCTTGCGGTTTGCTCTCCGAACTGACGGCCGGAAACCGAAAGATCCGCTGAGACAAGAGGGAAGGTGAAAGCTTGAATACAGTCACAGGTGGGATACACATCAAACATGCAGGTGCCATGAATGTTCCCCATGAGTCATCCCAATGAAATCCGGCTTGGGAAGATCCTGCGCCACCGCAATCTGATCATCGCGTGGATCGCCCTCACGGGCATCGTTTGGCACCTCATTCTGCGGTATGGGGTGAGGTCGGCGAATGATTCGATCGATATGCCCTTGTTCGTGGTCCTCGCTGCGGGCGGGCTGCCGCTGGTCGCAGAGCTGTCAGTGAAGCTGTGGAAAAAGGAGTTCGGCTCGGATCTTTTGGCGGGGATATCCATCGTGACCGCCGCGATGTTGCACGAGTATCTGGCGGGGGCGATCGTGGTGTTGATGCTTTCGGGGGGCGAGGCGTTGGAGGCTTATGCCCTGAAACGCGCGTCGTCCGTCCTGGAGGCATTGGCGAAACGCATGCCATCGGTTGCGCACCGGAAGACGGATTTTGTGATTCGCGACGTCGCGTTGGATGAAGTTGCCGTCGGCGACACGCTCGTCGTGTATCCACACGATATTTGTCCGGTGGATGGGACAGTCGTCGAAGGCACCTATGGGGAGCCCGAATTGATGGACCAAATGCTCGTCCCCGGTTTCGATCACTCCGAAGTTCTGGGTTTGGTCGCGAGCATTGAACGGTATTCCAAACACCCCCTGGCCCGGGCCATTCTCAAACGCGCGAAGGAGGAGAAAGTTTCGATGAGCGAAGCCACTGAGGTCAGCGAACCTCCTGGAAAGGGGCTGCGTGGTGTGGTGAAGGGACGCAGCGTCGAAATTACGAGCCGAAGCAAAGCCCTCGCGCGGAAAATCAGCGGCGCGGAGAACATATCTCCCGTTGGCGCCGGCTTGGAGTGCGTTGTCATCATCGACCATCGCTTTGCCGCCGTCTATCGCCTGCGTGATGCACCGCGGAAGGAGGGCCATTCGTTTATCAAACACCTTGGTCCGAAACATTCCTTCAACCGGCTCCTGATCGTTTCCGGCGACCGGGATTCCGAAGTGCGTTATCTCGCCGATGAAGTGGGCATCGATGAGGTGTATGCGGAGCAAAGCCCCGAGCAGAAGCTCGCGATCGTTCGCGCCGAAACGCTAAAGGCCAAGACCCTCTATGTGGGCGATGGTATCAACGATGCCCCGGCGATGATGGCCGCAACCGTCGCGATGGCGATTGGCCAGAACAGCGACGTCACGGCCGAAGCGGCGGATGTCGTGGCGATGGAGAATTCGTTGAACAAGATCGATGAATTCATGCACATCAGCCGGCACATGAGAACTGTCGCGCTGCAGAGCGCCGTGGGGGGGATGGTGCTGAGTGTAGCCGGGATGGTTCTTGCAAGCGCAGGCTATCTCACGCCGGTCGCCGGGGCAATTTGCCAGGAGATCATCGATGTGCTGGCGGTTCTCAACGCCCTTCGCGCTGCCTTTCCACCGACAATCATATCGGATGCCGGCGAGGGAGTTTAAAAAACCGGCTTCGGGGTGGCCATGGCGTCATCGAACGGGCGTTTTTCAGGAGAAAAGCGACTCCTCCAGGGCGGCAAATTTTTCGAGTTGGGAAGTTACGCCCGCCGCAAAGGTAGCCCGCGGCTACGGCGGCGGAATTGCGGGGGAACTCAATGCGGAGGCGCTCGCTGACGAGGCTCACCTTCGGCAGACCCGTGGGCAAGCCAGCGGGGTCGAAGATGGTACCTTCTGAGGCGTTTGGATTGAGGTTCAGGAGGAACTCGGATATCACACCGACCCCAACGACGCCTCGATCATCCCTCCGTTGGTCACGCTCATCGGCAATGACGTTCGCAACGGCAGCTTCGAGTTGTTGAATGGGTTTCCTAACGCGGCGAAAGCAACCCATTGGGACACCGACCCCGATGGCGACGTTGACAACTGGACCGTTTGGCCCGGAGAGTCGACCGCCGAAAACGACAGTGGTACGGAAGCCACCGGTGCCACCCACGGCAGCAAGGCCGCGTTTCTGCAAAATGGAAACGCCGTGTATAACCTAACCAACTATGTGGCGAAAGTGGGCGATGCCGTTGCCTTACGCTTCGACCATTCGGGCGGCGGTGCCGCCATTCGGGCAGGTATTGTCTATAATAGCGGCACCATCGGAGCCCCTGTGATCAGCCGGCTCACCGCTGCGGAACTTGCACTTACAGCCACCGGAAACAACAAATACCTGATCTATGTGATCCCAGCCGGCAGCCCTGCGATCGGCAAAGCGATTGGCGTGGGCTTCAAGTCAACCAGCGGCTTCCCGAAAATTGACCGTGTCAGCCTGACCGTTAATGCAGTTGATACCGACCACGACTACCTGGGCGATGCCTGGGAGGACCATACTTTGGCAATAATGATGGCACGGCAACGTCGGGCGAGCTTGCCTTGCAGAACGGCACGGGTGACCCCGATAACGATGGCATTCGCCCAGTTTATCACCGGACCGATAGTATAGTTAGACCGGTTGCCCAAAATAATTTCCGAAACTTTACAACAGCGTCCGTGAAGATTTTGAACAGGAGTTAACGGAGGGAGCAGAGAACAAGACTTTATTCCTCCGTTGCCTCTGCTTCCTCCTGTTCGATCTCTGGGATGATCCAAACGTTACGGTAAAGAATTTTAGCAAAGGGTCTACGGCGCTCCATTACCTATTCCTAAACTGTTTTTGGAGTTAAGGGTTTATCTCCAGAAAAGCGGGGCCGCTGATTGGGTTCAGTGGCTCCGCTTCATTTTCTTTTATCCAGAGGTCGATCCCGGCCCAAACACCCTGGAGGAATTGTCGAGCTACCCATTTGGGTAGTGGATATTGTAATCACAACGAATAGGCTATGCACTGATCGGACGAGCGATGGGCGGCGCGCCCGTCGGGAATCCGGACAAATTCAACTCACTTTCTGCCCCTCGATCGATCCTGACCGATCTCCCCTGGTTTCCATGGAAAATGGGGGATTAATGGTTTGGTCCCCGCGGGGCTTGGGAGTAGCTGCTTATTTCTATGACCATGAGAATAAAACCCAAAGCATTCCGTTCCGACAAAGGCTTCGCCCTCATCGTCACTTTATCGTTGATGGTCCTATTGACGGTCGTTGCGGTTGGGCTTCTTTTGCTCTCAGCGATCACAATCCGATCCGCCGGGGAGGGAGATGCGATGGCCCGGGCTCGCGCCAACGCGCGGATGGCCCTGATGATCGCGATCGGAGAACTGCAAAAAGCGGCGGGACCCGACAAGGCGATCACTGCGACTTCGGAGATTATCTCCGCAACCCCTCAAAAGCCGAACCTGACCGGAGTGTGGGATTCGTGGGATTTCGACGTGAAATCAACTTCTCTGGACTATGATAGTCCGAAAAACCAGATATCGGGAACCACGCCCGGGTTCCGGGGCTGGCTCGTTTCCGACACCAATCCGGCCGACCCCAAGGCCAGAAACTACGCTACATCGGCACTGTCCGGTGAAAGTGTGGAATTGGTTGGCGAGGGATCGCTGGGAAAGGGGGCAAGCGCGGCTGAACGAGTGAAGGCGGGCAAGGTGCGCGTCACCCTTGGCGGGAAGAGGACCGGCAATTTCGCGTGGCACGTTTCCGATGAATCGGTGAAGGCTCGAATCAATACCTACCGCGACATCAGCGGCAACCAGACCTTGTCGCAAAAGCGCTCCTTTTCGGCGGGTCATCGTCCCGATGTTACTGCCATGGAAAACAGCAAGAAGGTTAAGCTGAATTTCCTTCCCAACGATGTCTTGAACTATAGCGCGGCCATCCAGACCACCGGCAAAATTCTCAGCTTGAAGCAAGCGGAGTTGTTCGACAATACGCCGACGATCGGAACCTTTCGCAACGATGTGACTCCGTACTCGATGGGGCTTCTGACGAATGTACGTGAAGGCGGTCTGAAGCAGGACCTGACCTCCGTGTTTGAAATGACAAGCAGCGGCAGCACCGGAACAACGGGCTTTCCTCCCGAGTTCATCAAGAGCGGCAACATCAGCAAAAGAGTCTATGAAACCAGTGTCTATTCCAACAAGACTGCCGTCACTGACGTTTCGGATCCCTATTGGTCGGCACTGGCAGGATACTACAATTCCTACAAGGATCTCCTCACTCCGGATTCAGGACCCGTTCTTTACAAGGCTCCTACTGAGGATTTTCCACTTACCAGTTCGTTGGTGCAGCCTGCCCAGTTTACGCCGACGCCAGTGATCGCCAAGGTGGAGTTGATGTTCAGTGTGGTGGTGCGTGACAAACACGGTCCCTGGAAGGGCAGGACGGGGGACTACGAGTTGCATTTCCTCTACACCCCCGTGGTCACCCTGCACAATCCCTACAATGTCAGCCTGAAGTTTGACCGGCTGAAAATCGGGATGGTGGATCCTCCCGTGGCTTTCACGTTTCTCGTCAACGGCAGTCCGCGGAACACCCTGACGCCGCTTGGCAATCTGTTCCAAGGGGCAGGCGGACGCAAGGAGTTCTGGATAGAAGTCGCCAATTGGGCCAACAGCACCGATACCAGTCCGACCGGCCCCACCACCATGAAACCCGGGCAGACGTTGATCTGCGGCCCCTTTATCAATGCGACGGAACCGTTCGGGAACGACAACGCCTCCTACTTTGACTACAGCAACAGCAAGACGGGTAGCGAAGCAAGTCCCTTGAAAGCCAAGCGGGGATTTACCGGAGGAACCTATGGTTACGACGTCGACTGGCTGATGGGCTCGATTCTCAATGTTAACAAACAGGATAAAATTGCCGTTGAATTCAAGACCATCGTCCCGACGGCGACGGCCACCAATTTCAATGTGACTGCATCGCTTACCTCCAACGGGGTCACGAAGTCCTACGGCGGACTGAGTTTCAAGTACGGAAACCAAGCCGGGCTTGATAAGATTCTTCCTGACCTCTTGCGTTTCCCCAAAACGGATGGGATCGTCGCGGAGTCGATGCATCTCGGCAACACGGAGAATCCCGCCGGCTCATTGAAGGCGCAGAGCTTCGCCCTGTTTTCCGCATACGCCAGAACAGCGAACGGCGGTGTTGACGAAACGGGAAGCCGGACACGCACAAGCGGCGGGAAACCCCTCCTCCCGGACGGCCGGCTTTCCGGCACTCCTTTCCTTCATAACAATCCCGCACGTGTCGCGATGTTCAACGACATAACCCCGACCTCCAAGGAAAAGCCAGCCAGCCAGTCGCACGAACTCAATCTGCAGAAGCTCGACGGAAGCGCGGACAACGTGATTAGTTTTTCATCCGATTTCAGAACGAACTACCTCACCAACTACAAGCAGGTCGCCGGGCGTTCCATCAAGTCCGGAAGCTACTTGGAAATTCCATCGGGGCCTCTTCAGGCGATCTCGGATTTCCGCAGGTCCAACGCGCTGGCCTCCCCCTATCTTCCGGCCTTCGTTCAGCCGGTCGGGAATTCCTACGCATCGCCACTCATCGAAACCAGCAAGGTGCTGCAATCCAACATGGCCGCCTACAATTTGATGGATCATTCCTTCCTGGCGAATCACGCGCTCTACGACGGGTTCTATTTCTCCACCTTCGCTCCTCTCGGCTCGAAGAGCGCCGTTGATGGATTCACGGATTTCATGAAGGATGGCAAGCCGCTTCGTTCCCAGCTTTTCCAGGCTTATCTGCCTGTTGGGAAAACCCTCAACAGTGCGAAGGCGGAGCTTTTCTCAGGTGCCAAGCCGACCGCTTCAGCATACAAAAACGCGGCCCAGTATCAGATGGTCAAAGGAGCCTTCAACGTCAACTCCACCCGGGTGCAAGCATGGAAGGCCATGTTGTCATCCATGAACCACACTGATTTAGGCGTGCTGTGGGCGAAAAGCGGAGTGCTGGCTTCCGTTGCCAGCAGCGCTGTTCCCATTCCTGCGATGACCCTTCACAATGGCTCCGCAACCAACGGCACTTTTATCGCCAATAACATGGATGACCAGGCAGGGAACCAGTGGAACGGCTATCGGGAGCTCTCCGATGCCGATATTGAAAAGCTTGCCACCGAAATCGTAAAACAAGTACGGCTCCGCGGGCCGTTTCTGTCGATGTCTGAATTCGTCAACCGCCGCCTTGGCAGCGATTCCAATCTTACCCGTACCGGAGCGCTCCAGAATGCGATCGACGACGCGGAACTCAACAAGACCGCTGTGGGCACCCAGGTTGCTGTATCATCGGGCGATGTGTCGGATGCGGCCCTCTACGGTTTCAAAACCCCAGCCGCAGCCACGGGCAATCCTGCCGCGGGTGCTCCGGGATGGCTGAGCCAGGCGGATATTCTCAAGATCCTCGAGCCGGCAGCGACGGTCCGCTCGGACACATTTGTCATCCGCACCTGCGGCGAGGCGACCGACAACAACGGTAACGTGGTGGCCAGGGCCTATGCCGAAGCCGTCGTGCAGCGGATTCCGGAATATGTGAACCCTTCCGATCCGCCCACGGCGAGAGTTCCAAATCCAAACGCTGCGGTCACTCCCGCACCGCTGGTAGCGGCAGCAGCGAATCTTGTTTTTGGCCGGAGATTCGTTATGACCTCCTTCAAATGGCTCTCACCCAACGAAATCTAAACTTCTGTATGATCCTCCGTCTTTGGGCCACAACTGTTGCCGCGCTTCTGAGCGCCGGCGGGTTCGTCTCCGCGCAGGATTTTCCGGTTCAGATTCGTGCCATTCTTCATGATCCAGGCAAAGCCGAGACCCCGTTTTTCGTGGGTAACGTCGGGGAAATCATGAGGCCCTTGAAACTCGTGGAAGAGGGCCTTTCGGAACCGCAGAAGGTGACGATCGCAAACGGTAGTCTCAACCTCTTCTCAACAGCCAATGTGGACAAAACCAACCCGCAGGCTGCCCTGGCTGCAACAGCCAAGGTTCCGCAAGGTGTGAGTTCGCTGATCGTGATCATCCTCCCGGGCTCCCAGCCGAAACCACCTTTCAGTATGGTTGTCCTGGATGACAGCCCGAAGAGCTTCCCTTGGGGCGAAAGCAAGGCGGTGAACCTGACGTCCTTGGAATTTGGTTTGGAAATCGGGGATCAGAAAGTGGTGGTCCCCGGCGGCAAGATCACCGCAGTGCCGAAAGTGACCAAACTTGACGAATACAACCGCGCCCAGACAAATTTCTATTACAAACAAGGAGAGGAGTGGGTCGTCGCGTCCGAAAGACAATTGCAATATTTGCCCACCCTCAGGCGCGTGTTTTTGATCTACAAAATGCCGGATGGCCTTGCGCCGGATGTGAGGACCATTCTGGACCAGCCGCCACCGGTTTTCGACAAACCCCGATAAACCGACGTTAGTGTTGCCCGTTCATTGATGCTGGTATCTACACCAACAAGGCCGGGCGACTGGCGGAGCTTTTCGTGTTCAGGAAACGTAAGGGCACTAAGCCTAATTTCTGTTAGGTTAAAAAACTACACAACATGTTCAATTTCAAAAGGTGGGCCCACTCGGATTTGAACCGAGGACCAAGGGATTATGAGTCCCCTGCTCTAACCGCTGAGCTACAGGCCCGTGAAGGGCGGGGATGATGGCAGCGGAGGGCGCGACGGCAAGCGCCATCGGTGAGTCAGTGCGAAGGGGGGAGGACGCTGTCGATCCAGCGTTCGATTTCCTGCCACATGGTTCCTTGCAGGGACTCGTTGTGTTTGGCGTTTGGGACGAGGATCAGGCGCTTCGGGCCTGGCAAGGCGGCGAAGATCCGGCGGGCGTGGTCGGGTGGGTTATAAAAAGCCGTAGTCATTTGTTTCAGGAAATCCAAGGCGGACTTGTGGACGGAAAATGGGTCCGGCTGAAGGCGAAAGCCAGTCCGAAGCATCGAGGCCGGGATGCGAGCCCATACTCACCGGCCGGGAATTTTTCAAAGTCATTGGTCATTCAAATCGCTAAAGCGGAAATTTTTAAAAAACCGTCCGGCCAACCCTAACACGAAACCCGTCCGCAGCCTCCACGTGTGGTCCGGGAGGCTGAAAAATAAGGTGTTTTTCCCCAACGACATGACTTGACATCAGGCCGCAGGTCCCGCGAACTACATTCATCCATGGCAACTAAACCAGCAGCTATCAAAGACCGGTATTCCAAAACCCAGATCATCGATCAAATCGCCTCGAGCACGGAACTTAGCCGCAAGCAAGTGGCGTCGGTTCTCGACAGTCTCACAGACGTGATCGAATCGCATGTCAACAAAAAGGCCGTCGGCGAATTCGTCCTGCCCGGTTTGTTGAAGATCAACACCATCAAGAAGCCAGCGGTGAAGGCTCGCAAGGGCATCAACCCGTTCACGAAGGAAGAAGTGATGTTCAAGGCCAAACCCGCCACCACCGTGGTCAAGGTGCGCGCTTTGAAGAAGCTGAAAGACATGGCTCTCTAACAGAATCAACTCCAACCATCCTAACAAACCAGCCGGGCGGAAACGTCCGGCTGTTTTTTTGTTATAGTATTACGGGTCATGGGTCATCCACTATCCACTATCCACTATCCACTATCCACTATCCACTATCCACTATCCTAATTCCCCCCCGCTGGATCCGCGCTTTCCTGAAGGATCGAGGGGCCGTTGTCGGGTGGCATGGATTTGTGCCAGGCGAGGACCAGCTTGGTGAGCTCTTCGACTTTATCCGCATGCATGGCGGCGAGATTGGTTTTCTCTTCGCGATCGTTGGCAAGGTCGTAGAGCTGCGGCTCGGTTCCTTCGTAGGTGCAGAGGAGTTTCCAATCACCGGAGCGGATCGAAAGATCAGGGAGTTTTTCGTCGCTGCCTGGCGTTGGCGACCAGCGCGGCCGGTCGGGTGGACGGCGCCAGCAAATCGGACCCTTGTGCGAATCCTCCGACTTGCCAAGCAACACGGGCGATAGGTTCATGCCATCGTATTTGATGTCCGCGGGTGCCGCGATATGGGCAATGTCCAACAGCGACGGTGCAAGGTCCATCGCGGCGAAGACCGAGGTTGCGTTGTGGCTGCCGGCCTTGGCTTTGTCCACCAAGCCTGGACCCCAGATGATCAATGGTGAACGGGTGCCGCCTTCATAGAGACCGCCCTTTTTGCCCTTGAAGGGGCCCGCGGAGCCAGCACCGGGTTCGGGGCCGTTGTCGGAATAAATGATGATGAGCGTGTTGTCGCGCAGGGTTGGATTGTCGCGGATGTGGTCGAAAATTTTACCCAGTTGCTTGTCCATTTCCTGAAGCACCGACAGATACATACCGCGCTTGCCGTTCGCCCACTTGTCCACGGGAGGCCAGAACGGGGAATGGACATCATCGGGCCAGAGATCGACGTAAAACGGCTTCCTGGCCTCAACGGCTTTGTCGATGAATGGCAGCGCCTTGTTGATGTAACCGCTCGTGATTTCGGAACGCTGCATCCAGGTGACCGGGCCACCCAGGAGCACCGCATCCTCCCAGATTCTGCCGGGTTTCGTGTCGCCGGGTTTGAGCGTGAGCGGCAGCAACTTCGGGCCCATGCCTTCGAAGTTGGTGAGGGTTTCGTCGTATCCATATTCGGTGATGGCAGGCGCGTTGTCGACGTTGCGCTGGCCGCCGAGATGCCATTTGCCGAAATGGCCTGTCGCGTAGCCGTTTTGCTTGAGCGTGCGGGCGAGGCTCGGGGCCTTGGGATCCAGCCACTGCGCCATGCCGCGGCGGTTGTTTTCGCCACGGTTGTTCAGGAAGGAAGTGATGCGCCAGCGGTGCGGGTACTGGCCGGTAACGATCGCACAACGCGAGGGCGAGCAGATCGGGGCATTCACATAAAACTGCGAGAAGCGGATGCCCTCGGACGCCATCCGGTCGATGTTCGGTGTCTTCGCCTCCGTGTTGCCAAAGCAGGAGAAGTCGCCCCAACCCATGTCATCGATGAGCAGCATGACGATGTTGGGCTTTTGTTCGGCGGCGCCTAGATGGCACGCGCAGCCGATGAGGATGGCAATCAATTTGAGTTTCATGGGACTTGTTGAATACGGGATGATTGGAGGTGTTTATCTTTTGAAGCCCTTTTTTTCGCTGGCCAACGTTGGAATGGTTGCTCTAGTCGACGACAAAGATCATGAAATCCGTTGCCCTCTGCGTTGCGTTCGCCGCCACTTTCAGCTTCTGCGGCCAGGCGGCGGAAAAGAAGCCGAACATCGTCTATCTGTTGGTGGATGACATGGGCTTCGCCGACTGCGGTTTCAACGGCGGCAAGGAAATCCACACACCCAACATCGACGCTCTCTCGCGCGAGGGTTCCATTTTCAAATCCTACTACGTCCAGCCCTTGTGCTCGGCATCGCGCGCGGCCTTGCTGGCCGGACGCTTTCCAATCCACAACGGGATTTACGGTGCGCTGAAGGCCAATTTGAAAATCGGTCTGCCGCTGGAAATCAAAACCCTGGCCCAAACACTGCAAGGCGCGGGCTACACCACGGCGATCACCGGCAAGTGGCACCTCGGTGATTTCCTGCCGGCGTATCTGCCCACCAAGCGCGGCTTCGAGCACCAATATGGCTTTTGGCACGGACAAACCGATTACTTCACCCACGGACGCGGCCAACGGGTTGATTGGTATCGCGACGACAAACGCCTGATTGAGCCAGGCTACTCAACGCATCTCATCGCTGACGAAGCCACGCGGCTCATCAAAGGGCAAGCGGCGGAGAAGCCCTTGTTTCTCTATGTGGCCTTCAATGCCGTGCACTCCCCCTTCCAGGTTCCGACCTCCTATGAAGAACCCTATGCCAGTCTGCCACCGGCACGACGGACAGTCGCGGGCATGCTCTCCGCGGTCGATGAAGCCGTTGGCAAGATCGTCAAGGCGCTCGATGAAAAACATCTTCGCGACAACACCCTTATCATTTTCTCCAGTGACAACGGCGGCGTCCAGCCGGGGATCCGCACCAACAACACGCCATTGCGCTCGGGCAAGGGCAGCATCTATGAAGGTGGCATGCGCGTCTCGGCCTTCGCCGTCTTTCCGGGGAAAATCCCCGCCGGCAAAAGCATCGATTTCCCAACCCACATCGTCGATTGGTATCCCACATTGTCAGGCTTGGCCGGAGCGCCGTCCGTGCCGCATCTGGATGGCGTGGACATCTGGCCGCTGTTGACGAAAGGCACGCCCCCCACACGCGACGCCTTGTTCCTCGGCGGAACCAATCCGAACAGAGCCGCACTGCGGATGGGGGATTGGAAGCTTCTGAAAAATCCCGGCGCCGTGGGGTACGAGCTCTATGATCTCGCCAACGATATTTCCGAATCCAAGAACCTCGCCGCCGCGCAACCCGATCGACTCAAGCAAATGCAGGAACGCCTCGAGGCCATGCTGAAGACCGCCATCAAACCGCTGGGATCGGATGGGGGGCAGGATGAGTGAAGAGGTTGAGTGTTGAGTGTTGAGAGCGAAGAAAATCCAGACTCTTCGATCGGCGTTATCTTCTTTTTACCTCTAAAAATCTGCGTCCATTTGACTCGTTATCTGAAATGAGGTGCTCGTCCATGTCCGCTGCGCTCCCATTGCGGTTGAAACACTCTGCTCTTATATTTTTCTAACAGTGTCGGCACTTCAAGCCACATTGATGCGCGTCACCCGCAATCTCTCCGCCGTCACGAGCGCGATGAATTTCGCATAGTCTTCCTCGCGCGACGACGAGACCAGGCGATACGCGTAATGCTGCCAGTGCTGCATTTCCTCAAGGGCGTTCTCCATGCGCAGGGCAATCACCTCATCGCTGTCCGTGCCTCTTCCCGATAGACGCTCGTGAAGCTCGGCCTCGCTCGGTGGCAGCACAAACATATCGACGAAAGCGCGGCGGATGTCCTCATCGTCACAGGCACGAATCTGGGCCGCGCCCTGGACATCGATGTCCATCACGACGTCGGTGCCCGCATGCAGATAGGAAAGCACTTCGGATTTCAGCGAACCATAAAGGTTGCCGTGCACCGTGGCGGTTTCGAGGAATTTTCCCTCCGCAAGCCGGGCTTCGAAATCGGCGGGCGTGATGAAATGATAGTCGCGGCCATCGACTTCGCCCGGCCGCGGCGGACGGGTGGTGCAGGAGATCGAGTAATGGGCTTCCCCGGCGATCGCGAGTTGCCGGCAAAGCGTGGTTTTGCCGGAACCGGAAGGGCCGGAAACGACGAGGAGGATACCGGTGCGTGGGGGCATGGGGGACTCAGGGAAAGACGCAAGTCGCAAGACTTCAAGACTCAAGAGCAATTATTCCTGCCTGAATTCGTCTTGTATCTTGGGTCTTCGAGTCTTGCGTCTCTCGGATTTCCATTTGCGGTCACCGCAGTGCGCGCGTAGCGGTATATGGGACGAGGTTGTTCCTTCGTTTCATCAACACACATCGACTATGAAAATCATCCGCAAAAATGGCGAAGGGGAGAGCCGGGAAGCGCTGCTGAAGGAGTATTTCCTAACAGCCTCGTTGATTGCGCTGCTGAAGCGCGTCGGCCGGGAAGCCGCCCTGGCGGTGCCTCCGCGCGGGGTGATGCAGCCCCTCAGCGTGCGTCATTGAACGCCATTCCGGGAGCTCCCGGTGACCTCCCGGAAATTTGAGCGTTGCCGGGCCGCCGGGTTTTGCCGCAAATGATCGGAATGCCCATGCTGCTTCCGGCATTTCAGGAATTGATCAAGCCGCAGTGGCGTGCCGTGATCGAAGAGTTGAAGATGGCCGGAGGCTTGCCCGTGAGCGAGCTGTCGAGGCGCATCGGCGCGAGTTACATGGCGGTGAAGCAGCATTGCGAGGAGTTGAAGAAGCTCGGTTATCTCGAACGTTCGCGCTTGCCCCGCACGGCCGTGGGAAGGCCGGAAATTTTCTACAACCTCTCGCGCAAGGCCGATCTCCTTTTCCCGCCGATGGGCACCGAATTCACCATCGAGCTGTTGGAGGGGATGCGCGCGCTGTTTGGAGAGAGCACGCCGGACAAACTCCTTTTCCAACATTTCCAAAAACAACAGGACAAGTGGCGGCCGCTTTTGGAAAAGGAAGTTTCGTTCGCGAAAAAACTCCAGAAGCTCGTCGCGCTGCGTGGCCACGACGGGTGTTTCACGCAGCCCCTGGAACATGGGGTGGGCTGGGAGGAATTTCACAATCCACTGCAAACCTTGTTCGAACGCTATCCGCGGATGCCTGCGATGGAACTGCGGATGATCGAGGAATTGCTGGGAGTCCGGGTGGTTCGCAGCGAGATCCCGGGCGGACGCACCGGACAGCCGCGGGTGCTGTTCGCGATTCCTTCAAGTCCGGCGTAAATTTTCCTGAATGCGGGGACGCTTGTTTGCGTCGAAGTTCCCGTCATTCAAAACGTCATGAAAAGACCGCGTATTGCCATCGTCACCGCCTTCTCGTTGTTCGCCCTCGTTGCTTGCGACAAACCCGGGGTCGAGAAGAGAATAGCCGAGCTCGAACAGAAGAGAATCGAGGCCGAACAACGGCAGCACGATCTCGAACGCGAACTCGAGGACCAGCGGATCGCCGTCGAGCGGGATGCGATCGAGCGCGAGCGCGCGCAAATCGAAAAAGACCGCGCGGAGCTTGAGCGGCAACAAGGCGAGGAGGCCGCCGCCCAAGACCAGGCCTTGCGCGACCGGGAAGCGGCGATCGCGACCCGCGAGTCGACTTTGGAAAGAACGCAGTCCGACCTTGGCGACCGGCAGGACGAACTCGAAAAAAACGCCGCCAAGCTGAGCGAACGGGAACTCGAACTGGCGGGCCGGGAAGCGCTCGCGGTCAACGTGGTTGAAGAGACCGCGCCGGTGGCGGATTACGGAACTTTTTATGACTCGCTGTCGTCCTACGGCTCATGGTTTGAGACCGCCGACTTTGGCTATGTCTGGCAACCGGCGATTGTGCACGATGTGAGCTGGCGTCCGTACTCGCGGGGCCGCTGGATTTGCAGTGACCGGGGCTGGACCTGGCTCTCGGATGAACCCTTCGGCTGGGCGACCTATCACTATGGACGCTGGGCGCGCTTGCGCGACCGCGGATGGATCTGGGTGCCCGGCGGCGAATGGGCACCGTGCTGGGTATCTTGGCGGCAAAGTGACAGCCACATCGGCTGGGCACCCTTGCCACCGGAAACCCTCGCGTATCGCGGACATGCCTGGGACTCGTCGGTGGATGTCCAGTTCGGGATCGCTGCCGGATGGTTCAACTTCGTCGAGATCCGCAATTTCGACCGTCCCATCCATGGCTACTGCCTGCCGTATTCCAGCAATGTGACGATCATTTCGCAAACGACCAACATCACGTTCATTCACCTCGAAAATCACCAGGTGATTTGCGGTGGTCCTAGATACGATCAGCTCTGCGATCGCATTGGACGCCCCCTGCCATTCTGCCGTCTGGACATCGACCGGCATGCTCCGGGCCGTGGCTTCGATTCGCATTCTCCGTTTAAGGACGGCCGCTTGCGGATCTCGGCGCCCAATGTGGACGCGGAGTGGAACGAAGGCCTGCGCCCGGCCCAAGTCAAAGGACACCTCGACGGTGACCGCATCGCGCGGGACAAGGACGTGGACCGTGAAATTTCCGATCGCTTCCGCCGGACCCGCGACGAAGAACGCAACCGGGCCGATGAGGTAATCGCCAAGCTTGGAGGCCGCGAACGCTTTGATGAAGCGCGGGTCCAACAACTCCAGGACAATCGCCGCAAGGTGGGTGGTGGACGCGACGATAAGGGGCGTGTTGAAATACCCGACGTGAAACTTGCGGAACGCGGTGGCAACGGTGGTGCCGGACCTGCATCGCGTGAGGTTGATCCGCGTCGCCGTGATCCCGCCGGTGATTCCAATAATGATAAATCCGGCAAAGAGGTGGCCTTGGGAAATGCCCGCAAGGACGAACAGGAAAAGCCTGCGGTGGCCAACCGGCCTGACAAGGATCGCGGCAATGACGAAGCGACCGCCCGCGCCGAGGCTCTGAAAGCCCGCGAGGAAATCATCAGACGCCAACGCGAGGAGAATCTTGCGCGCCAGAAAGAGAAGGAAGTCGAACAACAGCGTCGCAGCGATGAGCGCGCGCTTGCGGAGACAGAGATGAATCCCCGCGAAGCGAATCAGGATGAACGCCCTGATGCGAACCCGCAACGGCCGCAAAAAGAGATCGCGGAAAATTCCCGAAACGAAGCCATTCAAAAGGCGCAGGATGAAACTCGTCAAAAGCAGCAGGATGCCCGGCAGCAGGCGCAAGATGAGGGCCAGCGGAAATTGCAGGATGATGCCAAACGCAAACAAGAGGAAGGCCGCGAACTAGCGCGCCAACAACAGGAACAAGCCCGCCAACAACAGTCGGAGATGCAGCGGCGTCAGCAGGAAAAGGGTTCGGCAAACCAGCAGGAGCAAATTCAGCGCCAGCAAGATCAGGCACGTCTGCAACAGCAGGAGGAAACCAAACGCCATCAGGAACAAGCGCGTCTGCAACAGCAGGAGCAAGCCCGCCAACAGCAACAGGCGGATATCAAACGCCAGCAAGACGAAGCCCGCCAACAGCAACAGGAGCAAATCAAACGCCAGCAAGCGGAAGCGCGCCAACAACAGCAGGAGGAAAACCAACGCCGGCAAGCGGAAGCGCGGCAACAGCAGCAGGAGGAAAATCAACGCCGGCAAGAACAGGCGCGGCAACAGCAGCAGGAGCAAGCGCGCCAACAACAGCAGGAGCAAGCGCGCCAGCAACAGCAGGAACAGGCTCGCCAACAACAGCAGGAGCAAGCGCGCCAGCAGCAACAAGAGCAGGCTCGTCAGCAACAGCAAGAACAGGCTCGCCAGCAGCAACAAGAGCAAGCTCGCCAGCAACAGCAAGAACAGGCTCGCCAACAACAACAGGAACAAGCCCGTCAGCAACAGCAAGAGCAAGCTCGTCAGCAACAACAGGAACAATCCCGCCGGCAACAGGAAGACGACCGGACGAAGCAGGAAGACGACCGGACGAAGGGTCGCTGAGTCAGGCCTTCGCGCATTTTAAATATTAGCGTGACCATCTTCAAAGGCCCAAAGGGCTGTTCATGATGTCGGATTTCCGATGTCCCTCCGGGACCAACATCCCATCAGCGGATCGGCTCGCGGTGGATGATTGCTTCATGTAAGCGTCGAGCACTTCGAGGTTCTTGGGGGTGATTTGCTTGGTATTTAAATCGAAGGTCGCCTGGTCGTCCTCCCATGTCCGCGGAACTGTTAGATTCTGCGGATACGGATGAAAGGCCACCGCCCAGGGGAAATCGCCTTCGGTTTGCGAGAAGCGGACCAGCAGATCGATGAGTTGTTTCGACCCATAAAAATGAGGTCCGCCGCGATCCGTCCAGAAATGGGTCAGACTGATGAAGGCCCGCGCGTTGGGATCGTATTGGCTGGCGATAAGATTCATCAGCCGCATCGAGCGTTGGTAAAGATCCATGTAAACGATGGCCGGCTTGTCGCCCGCGTTGGTCCACTCCCAGCCGGCATCGACTTCGTTGTGCATGATCCAATGATGCACGCGTCCGTATTTTCCATCAGGACGCGACCATCGTTCGGCGAGGAAATTCAAGGCGGCTCCGTAGAGTGAAATGCCTTCTTCCGAGGTCACATTGGGCATCGAGAAAATACCTTCCTTCGTGGCATCGGGATGACCTAACAGTTTTACTACCGGGTCTGCCGTCTTCGCAGGATTTCCGATGAGCAGGATGACGGAAACCATCACGTTATGCTTGGCCACCCACCCGGCATAGCGGGCTTGCGACGCTGGCACGATCAACTCGCCGTTCTTGCTGACGATCTGCCAGCGCGAAGTAAGGCGGTCGTAGGCATGGCCGTTGCGATCCCGGACGCGCGGAATATCGACCATGAATCGGCCGTCAGCGCCGGCTTGGATTTGTTGGAGATTTTGCCAGCAAGCGGGATCGCCGAGCACGAGATCCATGGGAATGTCGGCAAGGAAAACATCATTCGCACCGCGGGGGATTGTCCCTTCGATGCGCACGAGTTTTTCATTCACTGAAACCTTCGCGACCGCGGCGGGAAATTTCGCGTCCAGATACGCCTGCAATGCCGCATCGGTGACCTCTCCGCATGCCCAGCCGCTTGCCAGCAGGGCTGCGATTGCCACGACGATTAGTTTCATCACGGCGCCCACAACGAATCCTCCGGCCAAGTTCTTACATCTTCAAAGCGCAGGCCACACTTGTGCAATAGCCGGTCGTGTCTACGCTCTCAGCCATGGATTCCACGTTAGAACCCGCCATTGGCATCATCGGCGGCAGCGGACTTTATGAAATGGAGGGCTTTGAGGATATCTCGCGCCTGTCGATTTTCACACCTTTCGGCGAGCCATCGGATCAGGTCATCTCCGGAAAAATCGCCGGCCGCCGCGTGTGCTTTTTGCCACGGCACGGAGTCGGTCATCGTATTTTGCCGCATGAAATCAACCACCGCGCGAACATCTGGGCCCTGCGCTCGCTCAATGTCCGCTGGCTCATTTCGGTCACCGCGGTTGGCAGCCTGCGCGAGGAGATCGCGCCATGCCACATTGTGGTGCCGGATCAATTGATCGACCGCACGGGGACTGGCGCGAAGCATACGTTCTTTGGCAATGGCATCGCTGCGCATGTTGGTTTCGGCGATCCCTACTGCACGGTGCTGCGCCCTTTGCTGCTGGCGGTTGCAAGAAAGGTGGCGCCCGTGGTGCATGACGGCGGTGCCTATCTCTGCATGAATGGCCCGGCGTTTTCCACGCGCGCGGAGGCGGAGTTCCATCGCTTGATCGGCGCGAATATCATCGGCATGACCAATGGCCCCGAAGCCCGCCTTGCCCGCGAAGCGGAAATCTCCGCGGCGGCAATGGCCCTGGTGACCGACTACGATTGCTGGAAAGAAGACGGGCAGGATGTCGAGGTCGGCACCGTCTTCGCCAATATGGCGGCCAACAGCGCCAACGCGAAGGCCATCCTGCGCGCGGTGGTTGGGGAGATCCCCACCAGCCCTGATGCGCCTGCCCAGCGTTCGCTCGATACCGCTTTCATGACCGACCGCGCGCTATGGCCCCAGCAAAGCCTCGTTGATCTCGCGCCGATCCTGAAACGTTTCTTGTAGGCAGGGACCGATCCTCCGGGCGGTCCGGCGCATGAGGTGATAATGGCAGGCTGACAAACGCATGAAAGCAACTCGGCGGCATGTCGTGCGCCGCTCTTTAGCTCGGACCGCCCGGAGGATCGGTCCCTGCCACACGCTGCTGGTGGGTTTGAATGCTCCTTACTGTTGACCAAGCCGCGCCCCGGGATTAGGCGAAGGGAAGCATTTCAGTCATGGACATCACTACCACAGCTTACGGCACCTGGAGCGGCGGACGCTTCATGCACTTCGGCGAAACGCTCTCCGAGGATCGCTTCGTCTCATGCATCGAAACCGCGTATGAATCCGGCATCCGCAGCTTCGTCACCTCCGACGTCTATGGAAATGGCAAGGCCGACGAGTTGCTTGGCGTCGCGCTGCGGGGTGTCGATCGCAAGAGCTACTCGCTCGTCGGCATGATCGGCCACGATTTTTATGAAGGCCAGCGCAAGGGCAGCCAGGGCTATCCGCGTTTCACCGATCCCGAACTCCGCGGACCCGAAGGTTATGCGGAGTTTGTGAAAATGGCGGCTGCGAAAGAACTCGAGCGCTGTGGTGCCGATCGCTTCGATCTGCTGATGCTGCACAACCCCGATGAAACGGGCTACACCAGTGAAGTGCTATGGGATGCGATGTCCGCCGCGAAACAGGCGGGCCTCACCGATCGTCTGGGCATCGCACCGGGCCCGGCGAACGGCTTCACGCTTGATCTGTTAGATTGCCTTGAGAAATTCGGCGAGCGCCTCGACTGGGCGATGCTCATCCTCAATCCCCTCGAGCCCTGGCCCGTCGGCCCGGTGCTGCCGATTTGCGAAAAGCATGGCGTGAAAGTGATGACGCGCGTGGTGGATTACGGCGGCGTGTTTCATGACACGCTCTCGGGACCCGATCATGTTTTCAAACCGGGCGACCACCGCACCTATCGGCCCGAGGGTTGGGTGAAGCATGGCATGGAGAAGGTGGAACGCATGCGCCCGCTGGCCGACAAATACAGTCTCACCCTGCTGCAATTCGCCGCGATCTGGAATCTCAGCCATCCTGCGGTTGAATGCGTGGTGCCAACCTTCATCCAGGAAGCCGGGGAGGATGCCGCTCCGATCGAAAACCTCATTCGCGAATTCGCCGCTTTGCCGGATGTTCGGTTCACGGCTGACGAAGTGGAGTCGATCCGCCAGATCGGCGACAACACCGGCTGCATGAAACTCAAAGGCGCCAGCAAACGCCACGAAACCAGCGAACGCTGCGACGAATGGCCGATGAAGGAGGATTTGCTAGAACTCGCAGGACGCTACGGGCTCGGGAAGGAGTGGTAACGTAGGGGCGATCACCGGTCGCCCCGGATTACTCAAGAGCTCAGAGCCATCGAGACACCCGTCTCTTCGCTTCAGAGTGGCTCGCAACCAGGCCCTCTTGAATGGCTGCCTCGCCCTTTGCAATGCCTTCCAAAAGTCGCAGCCGTGTTTCCATGGTTTCGTAGGTTCGCACATCGATGAGGTAAGCCGCCGGTAGTCCTTGTTTTAAGTGCTACTGGTTAATTGATGAAATGACGAAGTCGGAGGGGCCGAACCCAAAAGGCGGTAATGAATGAATTCGGGGCGACCGGTGATCGCCCCTACAGGAACTCCATCTGCTCGACTTCCTTCGGATCTTCAAACCGCACGCCCACTCCTAACAGCCTCACGGGCCGGTTATTCCCGCGTTTCCAGGCTTCTGTTAGAAGCT
>JANMJQ010000200.1:0-9674 GCA_031371445.1 Akkermansiaceae bacterium | reverse complement strand
TTTTAACACCAGACGCTGGCCTCCGCTGATCGGTGGAAACCTGCTCGCGCTGTAAGTCCATGTTTTGCCGTTATCCGTGGAAATGCTGCGTGGCATGAAACCATTGATGTTGTTGCGGCGGCCGAGTGCCATAAGCCGACCGTCGGACAGTTCAACGATTCCGGCATGAATGCCAGCGATGGTGCCGCGACCGGTCGTGCCATCGCGGAATTCGGGAGCCTCCAATTTTTCACCGGGATCGAACCACGTCTTGCCGGCATCGCGACTGATTTGAATGGCCGTCCCTCCCTCGGGTCCAGGAACCGCGTCGCAACATTGGATGATGGTTCCGTTGCGGGTGATGATGGTTCCGGAAATGACCTGGTGGCGGGCTTTGAACTCAGGGCCGCAGGCATGGGGCGCTGTCCAGGTGATCCCTTCATCGCTGCTCGATCGCATGACAAATGCAAGACGCTTCCATCCCTTCACTCCCACCGGCCCGACTCCGTTGAGGTGATGGATCGTGCCATCCTTGGTCCGGAAAATAGTCGAACCCTGCATGTTGTGATTCGCTGCTTTGAAAAACTCGCTGGCCGGATCCCATGCCTTTTGACCGGCGCGCAGGCGGCTTGCAAGGACCGTAAGCCCGGTGTCTTTTTCTTTCTTCGTACTATACCAAATCGCCAGCAGATCGCCGTTATCAAGCCAGGTGACCGATGGTTGGTGATTGTGATTATAAAACGGCTCACCCTTGTCCACCGGCGGAATGACGAATGGAATCGGGCCTTCGAAATGCGGTTCCGCGGGGTCCAGCACCGGCCATTTGAAACGCTTTTTCGCAACATCCCGCGCCCATCGCGGCGGAGTGGGATCAGCGAGCACCGACATGGACACGATGCGGCCGTCGCGTTCTTCGGTTGTGAATTTCCGGTAGGTCGTGCCGGGCTCCCCGCCTGACAAGCTTGTTGTTAGAAATGATAATCCCGCGATGTTCATCAAGCTGCGGCGGATCGGGTGGATCATCATCATTGTGCGGGTGTAGTGAGATTTGGGGCGATGTATCCACTCAGCCGCAGTCTGTTAGATGGGTCCATGTCGCCCCGCGATCGGTGGAATGATAGATGCGGCCCATCCCGTTTTGATGCTCATGGCTGGAAGGGCCGAAGAGGTCATTCGAAGCCAGGTATTCGGCATTGGGTAGAATGCAAAGCGACGGAGATCCGATGTAGGCCCCGCTCGTGGCATCGCTGTGGAAAACCACAACCCCGGGTGGAAGCGGAGCCGCGCGGAGGGATCCGGCGAGCGCGACGATGATGAAAAGCAATTTCATCCGCCCTTCTGTTAGATTTCTTCAGGTAATCTCCGTGCGTCGAAAGCGCCGTTTGCCGCGCCTGCTGCAAGGCCTGAACCGAATCCGAAGACGTGGGCAAGCACATCGGTATGGCCATGGGTTCCGCTGCCGAGCCAGCCCAGCAGCACCAGCCCGGCCAGCACCGGCGCGGTGATCCTGGCAAATTGTCGCCTGGTCCGCTCGTGGAGCATTTCAATCAAGCCCATGCCCGACAAGATCCCCAGCGCGCCGAAGACCGCGGTTGATGCTCCCAGCGAAATGAAGGGTTGCGGATACATCACCCAGGCCGTGAGGACATTTCCGGCAATGCCGCTTGCGAAGATGAGCAGCCAGCCACGGACCGCGCCCGCCGAGCGTGCCACGAAGGTCGCAAAGAGGCAGCCCGCCAGCAGATTTCCAACGAGATGGGGGATATCCGCATGCAGGAACAAAGCGGTGAATGGCCGCCACCATTCGCCCCGTGCAAACAAGCCGATGCTCGACGAAGCGCCGCGTTCAACCAGCGTGTCATCCGCAGCCTGCCGCACGAACACGGCTGTTAGAATGAGCGCCCATAAGCAGCAAAGCCACGCGCCGGCAGGTCTCGTGGGAAAATGCCGCGCGGGAGGGCGGGCCTTTTCCTCGGCTTGTTCCTTCGCATATTCATCAAGCTCGCCAGCGATGTTCACCGCCGGCCCGCGTTCGGCCTGTAGGTCGAACTGGCCCGCGGCCGGTGCCGGTTCGACGCGGCAGGCCTCGCCCATCGCAAGGATCACCAGGCCATGTTCGTTCGCTTCGTGCAAACTGTCGAAGTGACCGACCGGCACCCAATCGTCGCCATCCATTTCGGGAGGGCCTTCGTTCGGCTTCTGGGAAATATCAACCGGCGGCATGACCGCCAAGATGCGACTGCGATCCCATTCGTCAAGTAGCTGTTAGAAGCAGCGCTCCCCGGATGCCCGCTTGCTGGCCGAGATCAGGGGGCGCGATGTAGCCGGGCTCTTTCACCACCGGAAAATATCCCGCTGCGGCGGCAACCAGCGCGTTATGGATTTTTCCATGCAGGCCGGGGCTTTGCGACACGCCGCCGCCTACGAGCACTTTCGACGGACAAACGATCGCAACCAGCGAAAGAATGCCATGCGCGAGATACCATGCCTCCATATCCCATACCGGATGACCGGGTGGCAGTTCGTGTGGCGGAGTCTTCCAACGCGCAGCCATCGCCGTTCCACTGGCGAGACCTTCAAGGCAGTCATTGTGAAATGGACAGACGCCCGCGAAATCGTCGCCCGCCATGCGCGGCACTTTGAGATGCCCGAACTCGGGATGCAGCGCGCCATGCACCAAGCGCCCACCTGTTAGAATTCCCGCGCCGATGCCGGTGCCGACCGTGATATAAGCGATGTCATTCATGCCCGCGGCCGCTCCACAAGTTGCTTCGGCAAGGGCGGCGGCATTGACGTCGGTATCGAGCGTCAGCCGGGAGTCGGGAAACGCGGTTGCCAATGCGCCAAGCAGTGAGAAATCGCTCCAACCGGCCTTGGGGGTGGCAAGGATACTGCCATACTCAGGCCGATCCGGGTTCACGCCCACCGGTCCAAAGGCAGCGACGCCGATCGCCGCAGGAATCCCATGTGAGGCAATCCAGAGGCACGCATTGTCCAGCGTTGCGGCCGGATCGGTGGTGGGGAAGCGATGCTCGTGCAGCAACGTTCCATCCGTTTCGCCGATGGCGACAACGGTCTTCGTTCCACCCAGTTCGATGCCCGCGATCATGCTCCGGCGGCTACTTTCAGGGCTTCGCGTGTGAGCTTGGTAATTTCAGCCCATTTCCCGTTGTTGACCAACTCCTTGTCCACCATCCATGAACCACCGATGGCGGCAACCACCGGCAGCTTCAAATATTCTATTAGATTTCCGCTGGTAACGCCGCCCGTTGGGATGAATTTCACACCGGTATGCCCGTAAGGCCCTGCGAGTGCCTTGAGCATCGCGACTCCACCGGCGACCTCCGCGGGGAAAAATTTGAGCAGCTTGCAACCGAGTTCAAGCGCTTGCTCAACTTCACCGGGAGTCATCACGCCTGGTGAAAACTGCAACCCAAGCTCCCGTGCCGTGCGAACGATTTCAGGATTGAGGCCCGGGGCGAGACCGAACAAGGCCCCCGCATCTTTTGCACGGCGGACCTGGTCCTTGTCCAACAGCGTGCCCGCACCTAACAGAATTTCGGGAAAGCGCGCCGCGATGCGACGGATCGATTCCTCCGCCGCCGGTGTTCGGAAAGTGATTTCCATAATGTCGAGGCCACCTTCCAGCAACGCTTCCGCCAGCGGTTCGGCGGATTCAACATAGTCCAGCACCACCACCGGGACGATGCGTTTTGCGAGTATGCGTTCAATCATGGTTTTAAAGTTTTAAGACAAGCGGTCCCGGAAATCGGCATAGCTGAATTCACGAATGATTTCCAGCGTGCCGTCCTCATGTTGCAAGGCGATGGCAGGATGTTTCACGCCGTTGAAGGTAGTGGTTTTGACCATCGTGTAATGCGCCATGTCATCGAACACCAACGTGTCGCCGACGACAAGCTCGCGATGAAAAGCGAAATCTCCCACGACATCACCCGCCAGGCAAGTCGGGCCGCCGAGACGATGGGGGAAGAGGGATCGTGGATCGTGGAATGTGGATCGTGGATTGGAAGATGGGTCGCCGGCGAGGTGGTAGGATTCACCCGCGAACGTGACCGCTGGCTCTGCTTCTGGTCTCTGGTTTCTGGATTCTGGTTTCTCAACCAGATACACATCGGGCCGATAGGGCATCTCCATCACATCGGGCATGTGGGCTGTTGCTGAAATGCTGAGGATGGCCTGGCGAAAACCGGCGGACTCGAAAACATCCATCACCGTTGCGCGGAGCACACCGGTATGAATCGCGACGGCTTCGCCGGGTTCGAGCCAGACATCGACACCATACATTTGCTTCGCCTTGCGCACCGATTCCACCAGGCGCTTGCGGTCGTAGAAGGGCTTGGTGATCCAATGCCCGCCGCCCATGTTCAGATAGGTGATCTCAGGCGATCGTAACAAAGCACCGAACTTTTCATCGACGGCCGCGAGGGTCTTTTCGAGATCGTCCGAGTTTTGTTCGCAGAGCGTATGGAAATGCAGTCCCGAAATTCCTGTTAGATCCACGCCCTTGAGTTGTTCGGCGGTGATGCCCAGTCGGGATCCCGCGGTGCAGGGGTCGTAGATGGGCGTGGCGCCGGTGGAACATTCCGGGTTCACACGAAGACCGCAAAGCAAGTCACCGCTCTTGAAGCGCGGATGGGCCATGATCATTTCCCGGAATCGAAACCACTGTGTCAGGGAATTGAAATCGAGGTGATCGGTGAATTCGCACAACTCCGCCACATCCGCGTCATCATAGGCCGGTGAGTAGGTGATGACGTGCTTTTGAAAATGTTCGTGAGCCAAACGTGCTTCCCACAAGCCCGAGGCACAGCAGCCATCCAGGTCGTCGCGCAAATAAGGAAAGGCCTTCCAACACGAGAAGCCTTTCAAAGCCAGAACCAGGTTGCAGCCTGCGGCTTCCTTTACCTCCCGCAGGATCGCGGTGTTCCGTCTCAGCGCGGCGATGGAAATGACGAACATGGGCTCTGCCCCAAGAATGGGATCGGGGCCGCCATGGAATCCAGCAACATTTGACGGGGCCAATGGCCTGCGCCATTTTGCGATTGTACACGTCAGCAACGCGAGCTTCCCCAGTGGTCACGCGACCATGGCCGCAGTGGTTTATCTGACACTCGGCCTGTTGCTGGCCAGAACGCAATCGAAGAGATCCATCCGGATTTCTCTGATCGGCTTTTCGGTGCTGCTGACAGTCCTCGTTGGGGTGAGCCGCGTCTATCTGGGAGTCCACTGGCCTACCGATGTCATCGGCGGTTGGACGCTTGGGTCAGCATGGGCTCTTGGCTTCTGGCTGCTCGCGATCAAATTGGATCGAGCGAAGGTTTAGTGCCGCTTCCTGGAATCACGTCGATGAGTCATCGAGTGAAACATGACGGATCCTCAAAAGAGAAAGTTGTTCGGGAGAACATATACGAGCGTTCTATTGAACATATCAAAGAGTTCTCCGGTTTTTCATCGCAATCATCGCGCTCCTGTTTTTTCCGATTCGAATCCACGCGCAAGCGCCGGAGGCGATCGCCACGGAAATCCTGGCGCCCTTGCTCGATCCCGCAAAGGTGGCAACGCTCAAAGGCGACCGCCCCGCCAACGCCCGGTTATACAAGGTGCTCGGATGGCTTGAAACGGCGCGCCTGGAGGGTGGCGACGTTTCGACGGTCATCGATATCGCACAGTCAGCCCGGGGTTACAGCGGCACCAAAGGTGGCCTTGCCGACAAGGCGGCGATCATGTGGAGCCGGAAGAAGCTTGAGGACTTCGGCTGCTTCACCCCCGAGGGCTTGGAAAAACTCAAAAAGGGTGGTTCACCTACCATCACCAAAGGCGCGCACGCCGGCGACTCAATTGCGCTCGATCACGTTTTGCCCCGTGCAGTCGTCCCGGAACTCGCAGCACGCTTTTATAATCTCGAAGCAATCCCTGCCCGTGAGAACCTGGAGAAATCCGCGAAGATCACGCAACGCGAGGTGACGCTCGCGCAACGTTGGGCGCATGAGGGATTGTTGTCGGCGGAAGGCTTGCAGGCGGTGGTAAACAGCCCTCGCAATTGAAGAAGTTGATGGTTGTCCTTCGTCGCTCAAGCTATGAAGGATTTTGGTGTTGATGGACATCGAGGTGAACGACTGGCCGGAGTTTTTCCTGCGCGCGGTGATCGACGAAACGGCCTTGCAATTTCACGCTTCGCCGGATGGTCGTGACTGGCGGGAGATCGGTCCCGTGCTCGATGCGACGAAGATCTCCGATGACTACGGCAGCACGCTGCACTTCACCGGCGCTATGATAGGAATTTGTGCGCAGGATCTCAGCGGAAATCGCAAAGCCGCCGATTTCGATTATTTCGAACTAAGTCAAAATCCATGACCCTCACTCCGGAATCTTCCAAAACCCCCTACCTCGCGCCCAACCGGGAAATCTACGGCTGGGCGGTCGGCGGGATCGCGACCCATGCGTTGATCTGCATGTATGGCCAGGCGATGAATATCTTCACCGTCGGCTTCGGCCTGAAAGCGGCAGTGGTCGGCTGGGCAATGATGTTGCCGCGGGTGTTCGATGCGTTGATCGATCCGATGATGGGCCACTTTTCCGACAACCTCCATACACGTTGGGGACGGCGGAAACCGTTTCTTGTGGGGGGCTCGGTGCTTGCCGGCCTGTTCGTCGCTCTCCTGTGGTGGGGGAACCGCACATGGAGCGACACAGCGCAGCTGGCGTATCTCGCCGTGTTGGGAACGCTGTTCTATTGCAGTTGGGGGCTCTACTCGATGGCGTGGAACTCGCTGGGCTACGAACTAACAGACGACTATAATCAACGCTCTCGTGTTGCCGCTATAGGTGGCTTGTTCGCCTCGGGAGTGTTGGCGCTGAATGGCTGGACCTATTGGTTCGCCCTGCGCCCATTTTTCGGCGGTGAGGTTTATGGGATTCGCTGGATTTCGAGCGGTGTCGCGGTGCTGGCCGTCGGTGCTGCGTTTTATGCGGCCTGCAACTGCAAGGAACGTTTTGCAACCGCAAACAAGGAACATACTCCAATCGGTGCTGCACTGAAAACGACGCTGAAGAATCGCCCCTTCGTCATTCTTCTGCTGTATAAATTTTGCCAGATCCTCGGCGAGCGCGTGTTCAACGGTCTGCTGTTTTATCTAGGCATGTATTATGTCTGCAAGGGCGACAAGAATCTCTCGACCAGCATTACCGGACTCGGAGGAACCATCGGCAGCTTCCTCGGATTCGTGGTTTTGCCGCTGATTCCGCTACTGAGCCGAAAGCTCGGCAAACGGGCCGGCCTAACGCTACCCGCTGGCATCGCGTTCGCCATGGCGTTGTCCATGCCGGTGATTCTAAAACCCGCCGTCCCCTATCTCCTTCTGCTGCCGATCCTGCTGCTGATGACGCTTTCCATCATCGCGAACACGATGACCAACGCCATTCTTCCCGACATCTGCGACCTCGACGAACTGGAAAATGGCCAACGCCGCGAGGGTCTTTACACCGCGGTGGTCGCCTTCGTTAGCAAGTTGGAGATTTCCCTTACCGTTCTCGTGGTCGGCTATCTGGTCGATTTATCGGGTTTCAATCCGAAGCTAACCACGCAACCGGACGCCGTGATGACCAAAATGCTATGGATGGCCATCATTCCGACGGGCTTTTTCACGTTCGCGGGACTGATGCTCGCGCTGCGGTTTCGCATGACGGAAGAAGCGATGGATGACATTCGAAAGCAGTTGGAATCACGCCGTGCAGTGGTGGGTGAGAGTTGATTATTCCGAAGTTTCCAAGGAAACGCATAAAAGGGGTCAGGCGTGAATGGCGCTAACTTAACGCGCTTTTGGGATGTCTGAGAGCGGCTTGCGTCGCCTGATTCCGGGAACTGTTTCCAAGATCCATGTCTGGGTGATTTCCCTCATTTCCCTGACGATCTCCTCAACACGCTTGTGGTTCTCGATGGCTTGAAGCATTTCGGTCGCCTGCTCTGCGGACAGCGCGACACACGCGGTTTTGCCTTGGACCTTGAACGTCCAGCGCCATGACCCGGGCGGTTGGAAGGCGACGCTGCCTTGGCTCACGGGGCCGATGGCGGCCAGCTGTTTTTGCAACGTGACATAGCGGCGGGTGAGTCGCGATTTCATGACGCGCAAGGGTCTCGGAGTTCTTCACTTTTGAACAGGTTTTACTCGCTTCCTGGCGTAGGTAGCGATACCTACACACATGCATCACGCCACACCTTTTTTCCAAGGATTTTCTTCAATTCTCTTCGGTCGTCCCGCCCTCTCCGGGCTTCAGCGCAAACTCCGTGAAGTAGCCTCCCTCAACACCCTCTCGGATTTTTTCGAAACCTTCGGCTTCCTTGTCCCTGACGCACTTCTGCGCCGCCGGTGTGCAGGCATCAACAGCCGCCAGCGGCGCTTCACCCTGCATGTGACCTTCTGGGCTTTCCTCGCCCAGACCCTCGCCCCGGAAACATCCTGCCGCGACATCGTGCGCAAGGTGCAGGCATGGTGGCTGCTGCGGGCACCGGAGTCTTCCCCAGGATCGTCCTCCACTGCCGCCTATGCCAAGGCCCGCCAACGTCTCGATCCCGAAACCATCCGCGATGTCGGCCAGCACCTCATCGGGCGCCTGGAAGGACGCGTGCATTCGTCGGAGTTATGGCTGGGTCGGCGGGTGCGGATGGTTGATGGAACCACCGTCTCCATGCCCGACACTGCCGAAAATCAGGAAAAGTATCCGCAGCCATCCTCGCAAAAGGCCGGTTGTGGATTTCCCCAAATGCGCGTCGTCGCCCTCTTCTCGCTGGCCAGCGGTGCTCTGCTGGATTTTGCCAGAAGCAGCATCCATGTCCACGAAAGCATCCTGTTCGGGCAACTCCTTTCCACCCTGAAAAAAGGCGATGTGACCCTGGCAGACCGGGGCTTCTGTTCGTTTCACGCCTTTTGGAAACTATCAAAGGCAGGCATTGACGCTCTCATGCGCCTCAATGGCGTGCGCAAGGTGGACTTCCGCAAAGGCGTCAAACTTGGTCCCAACGACCGGCTGATCACCTGGAAAAAGCCCGCCCAACGCCCCGGGGGCTGCACTCGGGAGGAATACGACGCGCTCCCCGAGACGATGACACTGCGCCACATCAAACTCACCGTGTCGGCACGAGGCCATCGCACCCAGACCATTGTATTGGTGACTACTCTGTTAGATCCGGTGGCGTATCCCGTGCACCAACTCGGCGAGCTATATTTTCAGCGCTGGACCGTTGAACTTCACTTCCGTGAAATCAAGATCACCCTCGGCATGGATGTGCTGCGCTGCCAGACTCCGGGGATGGTGGAAAAGGAAGTGATGATGCACGCCGTTTCCTATAACCTGATCCGCGCACTGATGCAGGAAGCCGCCATCCGACATGATGTCGATCTCACGCGTATCAGCTTCAAAGGCACCGCCGACACACTTCGCCACTGGAGCGCGAGCTTGGATGCCATGAGGGGAATGCCACGCAAACAAAAAGCCCTGTTAGAAGCCATGTTTGAACTCATCGCCAAGGACCTGGTTCCACACCGCCCCCGACGAGAAGAACCCCGTGCGAGAAAACGCAGACCGAAGAACTATCATCTACTCACGAAACCACGCCACGAAATGAAAATTTCAGGCCACAGAAACCGTCCCAAAAGCGCGTTAAGTTAGCGCCATTC
>JANMJQ010000181.1:0-3259 GCA_031371445.1 Akkermansiaceae bacterium | reverse complement strand
CGGCCCGCATGGCTCGCCGGACTTTTTCCTCGATGAAGATATCGAAACCTTCTTCGCAACGAAATGGGAGGTTCACTACAACTCCGCACGCACCGGTGTCCGCCTGATCGGCCCGAAACCGAAATGGGCGCGCAGCGATGGCGGTGAGGCGGGCTTGCATCCATCGAACCTCCACGACAACGCCTATGCGATCGGAGCGGTGGATTTCACAGGTGACATGCCGGTGATTCTCGGCCCTGACGGTCCCAGCCTCGGCGGCTTCGTTTGCCCCGTGGTTGTCGTCGATGCGGAGTTATGGAAATTGGGCCAGCTTCGCCCCGGCGATTCGATCCAATTCATTCCGGTCGATGAAGCGTGGGCAGCCGCACAATCCCAAGCGCTTTCCAATTTCATTGCGGGCAAGATGCCCGCGCTCCCTTCTCCCGAACCCTTGATCCACAATCCTCGATCTCCCATCCTCGATTCCTACGGCGAAGATGATGACAAAGTGGTCGTCAGGCGCGCAGGCGACAGGTATTTCCTCGTCGAATTCGGTCCGCATCATTTGGATCTGAAATTGCGCTTCAAGGTTCATGTCGTTCACGAGTGGCTGAAGGAACAAGGCATTGGCGGCATCATCGATCTAACACCTGGCATTCGCTCGCTGCAGATTCACTTCGATCCCACCATCATTGCACGCGATGATTTGTGGGCGAAAATCCGCGCGGGCATTCGTTCCTTGCCGCCCTTGGAGCAAATCGAAGTGCCAACGCGGATCGTGCACCTCCCGTTGAGTTGGGAAGATCCGAGCACGCTTGAAGCCATCCGCCGCTACATGCAAAGCGTCAGGCCCGACGCGCCGTGGTGTCCGAGCAATTTGAAATTCATCCGACGGATCAATGGCTTGGAATCCATCGACGAAGTCTATCGGATATTTTTCGCCGCCTCCTATCTGGTGATGGGCTTGGGCGATGTCTATCTCGGCGCGCCGGTGGCAACGCCGCTGGATCCAAGGCATCGCATGGTGACCACCAAATACAATCCCGCGCGGACATGGACGCCGGAAAACGCGGTGGGCATCGGCGGAGCGTATCTCTGTATCTATGGCATGGAAGGACCGGGTGGCTATCAGTTCACGGGCCGGACCATCCCCGTGTGGAACCGTTGGCGTGTCACCGAAGACTTTTCAAAACCGTGGTTGCTGCGGTTTTTCGATCAACTCCGCTTCTATCCCGTCACTGCGGAAGAACTGCTGCGGTTGCGGGAGGATCTTCCGCTTGGGCGGCACAAGTTGGAGATCGATGAAAAAGTTTTCCGGTTTTCCGATTACGAAGCCTTTCTCGAAACACACTCAAGTGGGATCGAGGCCTTCCAAAACAAACAGCGCGCGGCTTTCGAAGCTGAGCGCAAGCGCTGGGAAGAAGCGGGCTTGTCGATGGATGCTCCCGCTGAAGTGACTGCTCCGGATGACGCCGTGATCATTCCGGAAGGTTGCGTCACAATGGACAGTCCCGTCACTGGCACCGTGTGGAAAATCGAGGCGACGGCGAATGCACGGCTGGATGCCGGCAGCACAGCACTGATTTTGGAAGCGATGAAAATGGAGATCCCGCTGGAGGCCGATGAAGATATGGAAATTATTGAAATCCTCGTTGAGGAAGGAGCCAGCGTAAGAGCCGGACAAGCACTCGTCATTGCAAAGCTGATATGACCATCACCGAGCTTAAAGAAAGGTATGCCAAAGGGCTCACCCCAACGGAGCTGATTGAGGAGATATGGCAAAAAATCATCGAATGGAATGACCCCGCGATTTTTATCCATCTGCCTGCAATGGATATTCTGTTAGAGATTGCTACGGCGGTTGAAGCAATGCCGCGTGATCTGCCGCTATGGGGAATTCCGTTCGTGGTGAAGGACAACATCGATGTCGCGCACTGGCCGACGACCGCAGCCTGCCCCGAGTTTTCATACATTCCCGTTGAGGATGCCGAGGCGGTCAGGCTGTTGCGCTTGGCGGGCGCGATTCCGATTGCGAAAGCAAACCTCGATCAGTTCGCCACGGGCCTAGTTGGCACACGTTCCCCGTATGGAGTTCCCCGCAATGCCATCGACGCGGAGTTCTTGCCGGGTGGTTCAAGTTCCGGCAGCGCCTCAGCCGTGGCGGCGGGTCTTTGTGCGTTTTCGTTGGGCAGCGACACCGCGGGTTCAGGACGAGTGCCGGCAGCGTTCCAGGAATTGATCGGTTGGAAGCCGACACGTGGCTTGCTCAGCAACCGCGGAATGGTCCCCGCCTGCAGGTCGCTTGATTGCATCGCGGTCTTTGCGAACAGCGCTGCGGACGCGTTGACGATTTCAGAGGTAGTATCCGTGTATGATACTGCAGACGCATTTTCGTACAACATAACACCTGCGGGGGTGATCGGAGAAAGCTTTCGCTTCGGTGTACCCGCAAACCTCGATTTTGCGGGCGATCCCGACACACCCGCTCTGTTCGCCGGAGCCGTGGAACGAATGATAGCATTGGGCGGAGAGCCGGTTTCGATTGATCTAACAGCTTTCACGGACGCGGCCAAGCTTCTCTACGAAGGACCTTGGGTGGCCGAGCGTTGGGCGGCGGTTGGGGATTTCGTGGAGAAGAATCCCGACGCTATTTTCCCGGTGACGCGGAAGATTCTTGAAGATTCGAAAGGCTGGGACGCGGCATCGACTTTCAAGGCGCAATACCGCCTGCGGGAATTGGCGAGGGAAGCGGAAGACGTTTGGGAAAAAATCGATGTGCTGCTCCTGCCAACGACACCACGGCTCTACACGGTCGCCGAAAATTTAGCCGATCCATTTGTCACCAACGCCATCCTCGGAAGATATACGAATTTCATGAACCTGCTGGATCTCGCGGCCGTGGCCATGCCCGCTGGGAAAGCCAGAGCTGGCCGCGCGCGTTGGGGTGTGACCATCGCGGCACCCGCTGGATCGGACAAAGTTCTGTTAGAGCTTGCTGGAATTTTCGGTGGCGATGACCGCCGGACGAAAAATAACGACGGTCACAGACCGCCGCTACAGAGGATTCCGCTTCTCGTGTGCGGGGCGCATTTGGAAGGACTACCATTGCATTGGCAGCTCGCTGACCGTGCCGCGGTGATGCGCGAAAGGACGCGGACAGCGCCCGTTTACCGGATGTATGCGATGCCCGCCATCGGCTCGATTCCGCCGCGCCCGGCCTTGGTCCGCGATGACGCAGCCGGCGCAAGCATTGCAGTGGAAGTGTGGGAAATGGAGCCCG
>JANMJQ010000180.1:0-3277 GCA_031371445.1 Akkermansiaceae bacterium | reverse complement strand
CGGCCCGCATGGCTCGCCGGACTTTTTCCTCGATGAAGATATCGAAACCTTCTTCGCAACGAAATGGGAGGTTCACTACAACTCCGCACGCACCGGTGTCCGCCTGATCGGCCCGAAACCGAAATGGGCGCGCAGCGATGGTGGCGAAGCGGGGCTGCATCCATCGAACCTTCACGACAACGCCTATGCGATCGGAGCGGTGGATTTCACAGGTGACATGCCGGTGATTCTCGGCCCTGACGGTCCCAGCCTCGGCGGCTTCGTTTGCCCCGTGGTTGTTGTCGACGCGGAGTTATGGAAATTGGGCCAGCTTCGTCCCGGCGACTTTATCGAATTTATTCCGGTGGATGAAGCGTGGGCAGCCGCACAATCCCAAGCGCTTTCCAATTTCATTGCGGGCAAGATGCCCGCGCTCCCTTCTCCCGAATCCTCGATCCACAATCCTCAATCCCCCATCCTCGATTCTTTCGGCGAAGGTGATGACAAAGTGGTCGTGAGGCGCGCGGGCGACCGGTATTTCCTCGTCGAATTCGGTCCGCATCACTTGGATTTGAAACTGCGCTTCAAGGTTCATGTCGTTCATGAGTGGCTGAAGGAGCAAGGCATTGGCGGCATCATCGATCTTACACCTGGCATCCGCTCGCTGCAGATCCACTTCGATCCGACTGTGATTGCACGCGACGAGTTGTGGTCGCAAATCCGCGCGGGCATCCGTTCTTTGCCGCCCTTGGAACAGATCGAAGTGCCAACGCGGATCGTGCATCTTCCACTGAGCTGGGAAGATCCGAGCACGCTTGAAGCCATCCGCCGCTACATGCAAAGCGTCAGGCCCGACGCGCCGTGGTGTCCGAGCAATTTGGAATTCATCCGACGGATCAATGGCTTGGAATCCATCGACGAAGTCTATCGGATATTTTTCGACGCATCCTATCTCGTAATGGGCCTGGGCGATGTCTATCTCGGCGCGCCCGTAGCAACGCCGCTGGATCCAAGGCATCGCATGGTGACCACGAAATACAATCCCGCGCGGACATGGACGCCGGAGAACGCGGTTGGCATCGGCGGAGCGTATCTTTGCATCTATGGCATGGAAGGACCAGGTGGCTATCAATTCACGGGCCGAACCATTCCCGTGTGGAACCGCTGGCGGGTTACCGAAGATTTTTCGAAGCCGTGGTTGCTGCGGTTCTTCGATCAACTCCGCTTCTATCCTGTCACCGCGGAAGAACTGCTGCGGCTGCGTGAAGATGTGCCGCTTGGACGGCACAAGTTGGAGATCGAGGAAAAGGTTTTCCGATTTTCGGATTACGAAGCCTATCTCGAAACCCATTCAAGTGGGATCGAGGCCTTCCAAAACAAGCAGCGCGCGGCCTTCGAAGCAGAACGGAAGCGCTGGGAAGCAGCGGGCTTGTCGATGGATGCTCCCGCCGAAGTGGCCGCTCCGGATGACGCGGTGATCATTCCCGATGGTTGCGTTACGATGGACAGTCCTGTCACTGGCACCGTGTGGAAAATCGAAGTGGCGGCGAATGCACGGCTGGATGCCGGCGGCACTGCATTGATTTTGGAGGCGATGAAAATGGAAGTCCCGCTGGAGGCCGATGAAGATATGGAGATTGTTGAAATTCTCGTTGCGGAAGGAGCCAGCGTAAGAGCCGGACAAACTCTCGTCATTGCAAAGCTGATATGACCATCACCGAGCTTACGGAAAGATATGCCAAAGGCTTCACACCCACGGAGCTGATCGAAGAGATATTGCAAAAATTCATCGCATGGAATGATCCGGCGATTTTCATCCATTTACCCGTGGAGGAAATTCTGTTAGAAATCGCCGGCGGCGTTGAAGCGATGCCGCGTGATCTGCCGCTGTGGGGAATTCCCTTCGTGGTGAAGGATAACATCGATGTCGCAAACTGGCCGACGACCGCCGCGTGTCCCGAGTTTTCCTACATCCCTGCTGAAGATGCCGAGGTGGTTAGGCTATTGCGGATGGCAGGTGCGATTCCGATTGCGAAAGCAAACCTCGATCAGTTCGCCACGGGCCTTGTCGGCACACGGTCGCCGTATGGAGTTCCCCGCAATGCCATCGACGCGGAGTTTCTGCCGGGTGGTTCCAGTTCCGGCAGCGCCTCAGCCGTGGCGGCGGGCCTATGTGCGTTTTCATTGGGCAGCGACACCGCGGGTTCCGGAAGAGTGCCGGCGGCGTTTCAGGAGTTGATCGGATGGAAGCCGACGCGTGGCTTGCTCAGCAACCGCGGAATGGTCCCCGCCTGCAGGTCGCTTGATTGCATCGCGGTTTTTGCGAACAGCGCTGCGGATGCGTTGAGGATTTCAGAAGTGGTATCCGTGTATGATGACGCAGATGCATTCTCTAACAGAATAAGGTCCGCCGGAGCTATCGGTGAAAGCTTCCGTTTCGGTGTGCCGACAAGCCTTGATTTCGCGGGTGATCCCGACACACCTGCTCTGTTCGCCGGGGCGGTGGAACGAATGAAAGCATTGGGCGGAGAGCCGGTGCCGATTAATCTAACAGCTTTCACCGACGCGGCCAAACTTCTCTACGAAGGACCTTGGGTGGCCGAGCGTTGGGCGGCGGTTGGGGATTTCGTGGAGAAGAATCCCGATGCTATTTTCCCGGTGACGCGGAAGATTCTCGAAGATTCGAAAGGCTGGGACGCCGCATCGACTTTCAAAGCGCAATATCGCCTGCGGAAACTCGCGAGGGAAGCGGAGAGCGTTTGGGGAAAAATCGATATGCTTCTCCTACCAACAACGCCCCGGCTCTACACGGTCGCTGAGAACCTGGCCGATCCATTTGTCACCAATGCCATTCTCGGACGTTATACGAATTTCATGAACCTGCTGGAACTGGCGGCGGTGGCCATGCCCGCCGGCAAAGCAAGAGGCGGCCGCGCGCGTTGGGGTGTGACCATCGCGGCACCCGCCGGATGGGACAAAGTTCTGTTAGAACTCGCGGGTAGGTTTTGCGGCGATGATGTAGCGGCGGTCTGTGACCGTCGGCCGAAAAATAACGACGGTCATAGACCGACGCTACAGGGGATTCCGCTGCTGGTTTGCGGCGCGCATTTGGAGGGGTTGGCATTGCATTGGCAACTCGCCGACCGAGCCGCGGTGCTGCGCGAAAGGACGCGGACAGCGCCCGTTTACCGGATGTATGCGATGCCCGCCATCGGCTCGATTCCGCCGCGCCCGGCCTTGGTCCGCGATGACGCAGCCGGCGCAAGCATTGCAGTGGAAGTGTGGGAAATGGAGCCCG
>JANMJQ010000112.1:0-13082 GCA_031371445.1 Akkermansiaceae bacterium | reverse complement strand
CCAAACTAGGAGGCTTCCTGGCCCGCAAGAGCGATGGAGACCCGGGATCGGAGGTGTTATGGAAGGGATTCGCAAAATTGAAGATCTATGCCGAGGCATGGAAAATCTTCAGCCACCGTATTTATGGGTAACGGGCAGGCTTTGCCACCGCAGTCCAAAGTTCACGCACGTTCCGTCATCGGCGTATAGTTGCGCAGCGTGGCACCCGTATAAATCTGCCGCGGGCGTGAAATGCGGCTGTCGGTGTCGTCCATCACTTCCTTGTAGTTCGCAACCCAACCCGGCATGCGGCCGATCGCGAACATGACGGTGAACATATCCATCGGGATGCCGATTGCGCGCATGATGATGCCGCTATAGAAGTCCACGTTCGGATAGAGCTTCCGCGAGATGAAGTAATCATCGCTCAAGGCAATTTCCTCCAGGCGTTTCGCGATGTCGAGCAGCGGGTCCGACTTGTGAAGCTGGCCGAGCACCTTGTCGCACTGTTCCTTGATGATCACGGCGCGGGGATCGAAATTTTTGTAAACGCGGTGGCCGAAGCCCATCAGCCGCTTGTTGCCCTTTTTGGTTTTCACCTGATTGAGGAACTTGGTGCCGTCGTCGCCCTCCTTGTGGATTTCTTCCAGCATCTCGAGCACCGCTTGATTGGCTCCGCCGTGAAGCGGTCCCCATAGCGCGCAAACACCGGCGGAGGCGGACGCGAACACGTTGGCCTGGCTCGAAGCGACCATCCGCACGGTGGAGGTCGAGCAGTTTTGCTCGTGATCCGCATGCAGCAGGAAAATCAAATCGAGCGCGCGCACGATCTCAGGGTTCACTTCATATTCCTCCCCCGGATGCGAAAACATCATGTGAAGGAAATTTTCGGTGTAATTCAATTTGGTCTTCGGAAAGCTTGCGGGCAGTCCATGCGCCTTCCGATAGGAGCTCGTGGCAATTGTGCGCACTTGTGAAATCAAACGCGCGGCGTGAAAAGGGAATGCTTTCTGCAAGCTCATTCCCGCGGTCTTGGGACTGGGGTATGATGACGACGCGTGGATCATCGCCGACAAGATCGACATCGGATGCGCGGATGGCGGGAAGGCGTCGAAATGGAAACGCATGTCCGCGTGCAGCATCTGATTTTCTGTTAGAAGATCCGAAAAGCTCGCAAGCTCGGCGGCTGTTGGCAGTTCGCCGTAGATCAACAGATAGGCGGTCTCGATGAAGCTGCTCTTCTTCGCGAGGTCGGCGATGTCGTAGCCGCGGTAGCGGAGGATGCCTAGTTCGCCATCGATGAAGGTGATCGCGCTTTTGCAGGCGCCGGTGTTGCCATAACCGGGATCGAGGGTGATGCAGCCGGTTTTTGCCCGCAGGGTGGCGATGTCAATTCCCACCTCATTTTCAGTCCCGACAAGGGTCGGCAGGGAGAGGGTTTTGCCATTGACGATCAGTTCCGCGGTTCCATTCATGCGCCGCGATCCTAGAGCGGGGGGATTCGGTTTTGCCACCGAATTTTGCGGCAATCACTCGCCGGCGTCGGGATAGGAGCCAAGCAGCTTGACCAGCGAACAATGGCGACCGAGTTCGGTCAGTGCCTCGGCGACTTTACCGTCGCTGCAATGGCCCGCGAGGTCGACGTAGAAAATGTATTCCCAGTCCTTCCGCTTGGACGGACGCGACTCAATTTTCGACATGTTGATGTGAAATTGGTCGAAGGCCTGCAGCGCCTTCACCAGCGAGCCGGGCCGGTCATGGATCGCGAACAGGATCGAGGTCCGGTCCTTGCCGGTGGGCGGGCAGGGTTTTTCGCCGATGACAAGGAAGCGGGTGGTGTTGGTCGCGCGGTCCTGGATCGATTCCTCAAGCAGCGTCAGCCCGTACATTTCGGCGGCCAACGGTCCACCCAATGCAGCGGCTCCCTGGCCGGCTTGGTCGAGGGCGATTTGGGCGGCTTTGGTCGTCGATGAAACTTCGACCAGATCGGCGGCGGGAAAATTTTTCAGGATCCATGCCCGGCATTGGCCGAAGACCTGTGGATGCGAATAAAGCGTTTTGATTTCCGAGCGCGGGATGGCCGCCATCAATCCGTTTTCGATGCGCAACAAAATCTGGGAGCAGATGTGCAGCGGTGAATCGACGAACAAATCCAGCGTGTGCGATACCGCGCCTTCGGTGGAGTTTTCGATTGGCACCACCCCATAATGGGCGAGGCGCCGCGCGACTTGATCGAAGACATCGGAAAAATTCGGCTGCGGGGAATACTGCACCGAGTGACCGAATTTCTTGATCGCCGCCTGATGGGTCCAGGTGCCTTCGGGTCCGAGGTAAGCGATCTTTAAATCATCTTCGAGCGCCAGAGCCGCGGACATGATTTCACGGAAAATCGCCCGCAGGGATTTTTCAGGCAGACGTCCGCGATTCATCTCCATCAAGCGCCGCAGCAGGGCTTCCTCGCGTTCCGGCGCGTAGATTTGCAGGCCGTCACGCTTCTTGATCACGCCAACCTCATGCACTAGGTCCGCGCGCTTCGACAGCGCGTCTAACAGCTCGCGGTCGATCGCGTCGATCTGGTTGCGGATGTCGTCGAGGTTCACGTGAAATGAATTTAAGCCTCCGCGCTTTCATCACTGGCCGCTGCGGCAGGGATACCGGCGAGCGCGAGTTGTTGTTCGACTTCGGGCGCGGGCTCGGTGGGTACTTCGGGTGATGGCAATTTCACTTTCCGCAGTTCCGAAGAGTTGGGCAGATCATCGATGGAACGGATGCCGAAATGTTCGAAAAACAGATCGGTCGTTTCATAGAGCAGGGGACGTCCCGGAAGTTCCGCGCGTCCACCGATGCGGATGAGGTCGCGGTCGAGGAGTTTTTGGATCATGCCATCGCAAGCCACCCCGCGGACCGCTTCGATGGCGGCTTTGGTGATGGGTTGGCGATAGGCGATGATGGCCAGTGTTTCCATCGCCGGGCCGCTCATGCGTTCGGGTTTGCGGCCTGGGAACAATTGTCGGACGAATTCGCCGTATTCGAGCTTGGTGTATAACTTCCAACCCTTGGGCCGTTCCAAAATCGTGAAGGCGCGGTTGGATTCGCCGTAGAAGCGATTCAACTCGCCGATCGCATCGACAACCTGTTCGGGCGTTGTGGTGGCGAGCGGCGTCAGCCATTCGGGGAGGGCGGGTGATTCCTTGCCTTCCTCGGCTTCGCGGGACTTCACGTCCTCCGCCTCGGCGACGCGGGCCCGCACCAGCCGTGCGATTTCTTCGGGAGGAAGGGGGTTCTGGGAGGCAACAAGAAGTGCTTCGACGATGGCGCTCAACTGCATGACGAGGCCGCACCTTACGGACCCGATGGGGCAATTCAAGCCTCCTGCGGGAAACCTGCGGAATCACTTATTTTGCATGCCTGTAAGTTTCCACTTGAAGGACCGTGGCTCAGGGGCTAACCCACCGCGCTCGTTGCGGCCCCGTCATCTGTTTTCGGTCGGCGTAACGTGATTTTCAAACCTCTGTATCCGATCTGCGCGCCATGGCCGTGAAGAAAACCAACTCGAAAAGCGCTGCCCCCAAGGGCAAAGCCAAGCCCGCCGCCAAAGCTTCCAAGCCCGCTCCGGCTCCGAAGAAATCTCCGGTGAAGGGCAAGTCGGCTCCGGCGAAAAAAGCGGTGGTGGCAAAAAAACCGGCCACTGCGAAGAAGCCCGCTCCTGCCAAGAAGCCCGCTCCCGCGAAGAAGCCGGCTCCCGTGAAGAAGGCGGCTCCCGTGAAGAAGCCGGCTCCCGCGAAGAAGCCCGCGCCCAAAAAGCCAGCTCCCGCCAAAAAGCCCGCAGTTGCGAAAAAGCCCGCGGTCGCGAAGAAGCCTGAGAAAAAGCCCGCCGCGCCCGTGAAGAAGGCCGCGCCGAAGCCCGCGCCCGCCAAAAAGCCGGTGCCTTCCGCGAAGAGCGCCCCGGCCGCCCCGCTCAAAAAAGCCGCTGCACCCGCCAAGCCCGCAGCTGTAGTGGCCGCCAAGCCCGTACCCGTAGTGGCTGCGAAGCCCGCTGCCCCGGCCGCCAAGCCTGTCGCAGCCCCCGTAGTGGTCGTCGCACCGCCCAAGACTTCGCTGCTTCCCAAAAAGGCCCCGACATCCAAGCCGCGGTCCTCCGTCGTCGATTTTCCCGCTCCACCAGCACCGGTGAAGCCTCCTTTCGTGCCGCCAAAGGCCGCGCCAACTCCTTCGGGCGAGCCCGTCGCTCCAGGCAGCAACGGCAGCCACAGCCCGGGCTTTGTCCAAAAACAACGCCAGCGCCTCCTCGACCTCCGCGACGACCTCGTGGACGCCGTCTCCGGCATGGCCCGCGACACCATCCGCAACGCCCCTGAGGGCTCCGAAGCCTCCGGCAGCGGCCAGCATCAAGGCGATGCCGGCAGCGACGCCTATGACCGCGATTTCGCCCTGTCGGTCCTCGCGAAGGAACAGGACGCGCTTTACGAGATCGAGCAGGCCCTCCGCCGGATATCGACCGGCTCATACGGCATTTGCGAAATGTCCGCCCGGAAAATCCCGCAAGCGCGCCTGGAAGCCATTCCGTTCGCCCGTTTGACCGTCGAATGCCAGGCCCAATGGGAGAAGGAATACGGCAACCGCCGCTTCCGTCCGTCCAACGAAGTCGGCTTCAGCGGCGGTAATTACGTCGAAGACGAGGATTCCGAAGCGGTTTCGCTTGACGAAGACGACGATTGAAGCAACATCCGCCCCCCTTTTCACGCCTCAGAAATCATGCCACGCGAGATTATCATCCTTGAATGCACCGAAGCGAAAGCCGAGGGCGTGCCGACGTCACGTTACGTCACGACCCGCAACAAAAAGAGCCTCCGCACTCCGGGCCGCCTTGAGAAAGTGAAATTCAACCATTTTCTCAAGCGCCGCACCCTGCATCGCGAACTCCGCTAATCCGCGACCCCATTTTTCCCATGTCCGAGCCAAAAACAATCCAGCGCCGAATCAATTTCCGGAAGGCGAACCGCATGATGCCGCGTCGCCGGCATGATATCCCGGCCAATCTCGTGATTGCCACCAATCCCGAGCTGCTCACCAAGTTCACCACCGAAACCGGCAAAATCCTGCCGCGCCGCGTGACCGGAGTCTCCGCCAAGCTGCACCGCAAGATCACCAACGCGATCAAACAATCGCGCGCGATCAATCTGCTGCCGTAAGTTTTTCTAACAGAAATTTCAAAAAGCCGGTCCGCCTCTAACGGTCCGGCTTTTTCGTGCCCGGCCCGGACCCGCGGCGGCGGATTCTCCGCACTTTTGCCTTGGAGGCTCCCTGCGTCCTTCTTACATTGCCGCCGCGCAGGCCGCACTCCATGCCCAAAAAAGATTTCACCATTCTCAACAAGCTCGGCATCCACGCCCGGCCGGCCGCCCAGTTCGTGAAGACCGCGAACCGCTTTCAGGCCGATATCTTCGTTGAGAAGGATGGCGAAGAGGTCGATGGCAAAAGCATCATGGGCCTCATGATGCTCGCCGCCGGCCACGGCTCCGTCATCTCCGTCAGCGCCGACGGCACCGACGCGGACGCCGCCCTGGAGGCGATTGGGGATTTGATCAATCGGAAGTTCGAGGAGGATTGAGGGACGTGGTGGCGATCACCGGTCGCCACGAAGCCTTTAATTGGAGCGCGGAATTCATTCCGCTCGAAACCTCCGTATACCATCCCCGCGTTCGAGGTTCACTCGTAAACGTCCCTGCGATGACCGACGGCCACGACCAGTACAAGCACCTCCGAGTCCCTGATCTGGCAAAGGATGCGGTAATCACCGACACGGTAACGCCAGAGGCCCGCTAACGACGCCTTGAGCCCTTTGCCGAAACGCCGGGGATCGCCATCACCCGCGATCCGCTGATCAAGGTAAGCGACGATGTCGCGCTGCGCAGGCTTGCCGAGCTTCCTCAGTTCCTTCAACGCGCGTGCCTCGAAGCTATAAGCCCAGCTCATTCTTCACTTCTTCGGCGCTGTAGATCTTGCCCGGACGCTCCAAGCGTCGTGTGGCTAAATAGATGTCCTCCAGGTCGTTGAGATGTTCCAGAATCGCTTCGCGGGCATAAAACGTCTTAGTGCGTCCGGTTCGTTTCGCCAGTTGCTCCAGGCGATTTTCGGTTTCGGGATCCAAGCGGATAGCGAGCATGCTTTGATCATAGCTCTGCTATACACGTATAGCAAGGAGATCCGGTGTCGGATGGCACTTGAGGAGAATGGACGCCTACGTCCATTCCATCTGGCAGGACGTAGGCGTCCTGCCTCCTTACGTGGTGGCGATCACCGGTCGCCACGATGGCCTTAATTGGAGCGCGGAATTCATTCCGCTCGAAATCTTCATATTCAGCCGGGCGGAATAAATTCCAACACCCGGTCGTCGAATCTATAGACCCAGCTCATGCTTCACGTCTTCGATACTGTGAGTCTTTCCAGCCAACTCAAGGCGTTGCGTTGCCAGATGGATGTCCTCCAGATCTTCCAAGTGCTCAATAATGGCCTCCCGGGCGAAAGAGGTTTTGGTGCGCCCGGTCTCTTTCTTATCGATTATTGTCCCGGACGGGGCTTTGTGCCTGCATGTGATTTCCACGTCCTTAACGTCGAAATCCTCCCCGTTGATGATGGTAAACGATGCAGACATAGAACTGAACGATTCCTTTTTCCACGAAAAATCCCTGATGACTAGCCTCGACTGGTGCTGAAGCTGCTCAAGAGCTTTGGTATTCTCATATGCTGACCGCCGCCTTTGCATTTCTTCCTCAACTTTAGCGGAGGACTCCATTGCTCGTCTTGCTTCCGCCATATTGCGGTCGCGAGTCTCTATCTCTCGCTTTTCGGATGCTGATTTAAAGGCAGTTTTCGCTTTGGATATGCCGACCCCGCCACCGATAAGAAGGATTCCGGCGAAAGCCGCTAAGAGCATTGTTTTGACAAGACCAAGGTTGTCTTGCGGCGGTTGCTTTTTCATCGGAGGCGGACACTGGAATTCAACCACTGCCAGCCTATTTCGCAATGCCCAAAATCAGGCAGAAACGACAGGAGTGTCGTTGCTCCTTAGGCCCGCCGCTGCAGGAAGAGGTCGATGCCATCAACGAGCGCGAGCCAACTTGCCTCGATGATATTATCCGAAACACCCACCGTGCCCCACGACGTCTTGCCATCGGTCGATACAATCAACACCCGCGTCTTGGCGGCAGTCGCATCGTGGCCGTCGAGGATGCGGACTTTGTAATCGACGAGCGAAACGCCGGCGATCTCCGGATAAAAGGCCATCAGCGCCTTGCGCAGCGCGAGGTCGAGGGCGTTCACCACACCGCGGCCTTCGGCAACCGTGAGTTCAGCCTTGCCATCCACCGCGAGCTTGACCGTCGCTTCGCAAACCGGCGGATGGCCATCGCGATACTGGCGGAAACCGGTGTGGTATTCCTGCAGGTCGAAAGGCTTCACATAAGTTCCCAACTCGCGGCGGATGAGGATTTCCAACGATCCACCGGCGGCTTCATACGAGTAGCCCTCGTTTTCCAATTCCTTGACGCGTTGCAGGATCGCACCGGCGACGGGTGAACCTTTTTCAAGCGGCAGGCCGAGTTCCGCCGCTTTTACGAGGATGTTGGATTGCCCGCTGAGCTCGGAAACAAGGATGTTCTGGCTGTTGCCGACGCTGCCCGGCTCGATGTGCTCATAGCTGCGGGCCAGTTTCTGCACCGCGTTGACATGCATGCCTCCCTTGTGGGCGAAAGCGGTGCGGCCGATGAATGGCGCGCGCGCGAAGTGGGGATTGTTGGAAACGTCGTCCACGAAGTACGACAGATCCCGTAGTTGATCCAATTGCCCAACGACCGGCATGTTCATCTTGAGCTGGAGGATCGGAATCACCGAGGTCAGGTTGCAATTCCCCGTCCGCTCGCCGTAGCCATTGATCGTGCCCTGGACATGCACCGCGCCCGCATTCACTGCGGCGATCGCGTTCGCAACCGCGAGTTCGCAGTCGTTGTGCGTGTGAATACCGACAGGCGTGTTCGGCAAATGCTTGCGAACGGCCGCGCAAATCTCAGCGACCTCTGCGGGAAGTGTGCCGCCGTTGGTATCGCAAAGTACCAGACAAGCGGCACCGCCATCGGCAGCCGCCTTGAGAGTGGCCAGCGCGTGGGAGGGCGAGTCCTTGTAGCCGTCGAAAAAGTGCTCCGCGTCGTAGATCACCTCGCGCTTGTGCTTGGCGAGATAAGCGACCGTGTCGCGGATCATCGCCTGGTTTTCCTCGACGGTGGTTCGCAGGACTTCGGTCACTTGCAGCTCCCAGCTTTTTCCGAAAATGGTGACAACCGGCGTGTCGGCTTCGAGCAAGAGCCGGACCTGCGGATCCTCTTCAACCGCGGTGTTCGCGCGGCGGGTGGATCCGAAGGCCGCGAGTTTGGCGTGCTTCAGATCCAGTTTTTTGGCTTCGCGGAAAAACTCGATGTCTTTGGGATTGGACCCCGGCCAGCCGCCTTCGATGTAGTCGATCCCGAACTCGTCGAGGCGTTGGGCGATGCGCAATTTATCGAGGCCGGACAATTGGAAGCCCTCGCCCTGGGTGCCATCGCGCAGGGTCGTGTCGTAAAGGAATACAGGTTTCGCGTCCATCGGCCGGGGCGCGGACGCTAAACGCCCGGCCGCGGATGGGCAAGGGAGAAGCGGTCAGGGGCCCATTGGTGGCGCGCCGAGCAGGGAAATTTTCTCTGCTTTGCCTTCGACCGTAACGTCCATGGCCGAGTAGGACCAGGTGCCCGCCGCTTTGGTGCCATCCACGTGGATGCTGCCTTTGCCCTTCGGACCGGTGACAGGAATGTCGATGGTCGCGGTTCCCGAGTCGTTGTTGAGGTTGATGCTGCCGCCTACGATAAATCCGGGCTCCACAGGCGTTCCCAGGGCAGTTTGGACCTGTTCACTGGCATTCGCACGCACCACGGCTTCCTTGTAAGGCTCGCTCGATTTCAGCAAACCAAACACCATCGAAACGGCCGCGAAAATTCCGCCGCCGCACAAGAGCAACAAGGTCACCAAGCTCATCGGTACGAACCATTTCCAGTTCCGGCTCCACCATCCGGGTTTCGGAGGGGCTGGGATCTGCGGCGCTGACATCGGTGGGGCTGGAGTTTCCATGGCTGCCGCATCATTCCGAATTTGCCGCTCGGAGGAAAGCGGAAATCTCTCAGCGCTTTTTGACCGCCTTCCGGCATTCTGCGACGAAGTGGTTGCACGCTTCACGGCAGAGCAGGGGAATGGCCTCGGCTTCGGGCACCTGGCCCGGGATGCCATTGAAGCGGCTCGCTTCGCTGTCTTCGAGCGGCATCGCGTCATCGATCTGCCACAGGATCTTTTTCGCGCAACGATGGGCGGGCCCGCAGATCTGCCGGACCAAGGCTTGCGCACCCTCGTCGTTGATCCGGCGGGCTCCCTGGTACATGCCGGTTTGGCGTTCAAGCTTGTCACGGAGGTTCTGCACTTCGATCACGCCGTTCCGCTCCGCAAGATGTAAGCCCACCGCGGCGGGATAAAAATGGTCGAGCGCCAACAACAGATCGGAGGCACTATCCAACAGCATCAACCAACCGCGGCGCAGGTTGATCTCGGCTTTCACAAAACGATAAGCGCCATCGCTGGAATACGTCGACAAATCACGCGCCGCGGACGGGCCGCGATGCATTTCCAAGCCACCATACGCAGGTTGCGAAGCGAGCTCGTGGTCGTCGGCATGACAAAGCGCGTGGAGATGTCCGTGGATTTCTGTTAGAATTTCAATCTCGCCGATTCGGTGCACGCCATCGCCAAGCAGAGTTTGAAGTTGGTCGGCGAGCTTCATGACTTGTGCGCGAGATCGAAGTCCGTCACCTGATCGAGGATGACATCCGCCAACATTCGGTCAGTGCCGATGGCTGAACCGTAGTACAAAGTTTTGCCGCGGAGCTGGTGGGGATTTTGCCGGAAAATATCGCGTTGGCTCGCGGCGGCACCGGGCTCGTTTTCGATACCAAGCAGCACGGGAATGTCCTGATAGGAATGCAGGCCGTCGGCGATGAAGAACGGGACCACCACCACGTTCGGCGTGTCCGACATTTCATCCCACTTCGCGATGAACGGCGGCTCTTCCATAAACGCGTCGAGCACGGCCGCGTAACCCGCGCCTGAGGCTTTGATCAAATCCGCCTGGTCGCGGATCGACTTGGTGGAATTCTCGTTCAAGCCGGTGCCATGGCCGGTGATGATGAGGGTGGTCGCCGAGGGATCGACGCCGGGCGCGATTTCAGCGGCGCGTTTCAAGATGAGTCCGGTCATCGAACGATGCACTCCCACCGGCAGGCAGTAATGGAAGGTCTTGCCTCCAAGCACGGTGGTCGGACCTGTTAGATGAAGTTCGCGGGGAATGATTTCCAGCGTGAAATAGCCTTCACTGATGAAATCCGGAACCACATAGACCTCATCCGCATCGATCATGTAAACCGCCTCGCGCATCGACGGCTCTTCCTTCCAAAAGCAGCAATGCACTTCCCCGAACAGCCCGCGGCGGCGGATTTCATCGGCATGGACGAAGTAGGGCGTGGAGGAATCCGGATTTTCAGTCGAGCCATGGCCCACGATCAGCAAAGCGCTGTTGGGTTTCGGCGTGAAGGACATGCGCCGAAGTTGAAGAGCGGAGAGCGAAGAGCGAAGAGTAAAAATTTCAGATTTCAGATTTTCAGTTTCTCAGCTTTTACCATTAGACTGGGTCGTGCCGGTGATGGGAAAATTGCTGCTTTGGATCGACCCGACCCCGAGAAGCGGGCCCGAGGCGATGGCGGTGGACGAATGGCTATTAGAAAATGCCACGTTGCCGGTGCTCAGGACCTATCGTTGGCTGGGTGATTGGGTGAGTATCGGCTATTTCGGAATGCTGCCCGAAGCCCAGGCGCATTTTCCGGAGCTTGAAATTGTCCGTCGCTGGACCGGCGGCGGGACGGTGGATCACCGCGCGGACTGGACCTACACGCTGGTCATTCCCCGCTCGGAATCGCTGGCCAATCTCCGCGGCGGGGAAAGTTACAGGGAGATCCACAATGCATTGGCTGAGACACTGCGCGTTGAAGGCATTAGCGTAAGGGCCAGTGACGAAGTTGAGGAAACCGGCTCAGGCCTGTGTTTCGAAAATCCGGTGCAACATGATCTCGTCGGTGCCAATGACCTGAAGATCGCAGGGGCCGGACAACGCCGGACCCGGGATGGCCTGCTGCATCAAGGCTCGGTCGCCGCGCAATGCAGCGGCGACATCGATTTTCAAAAACGCTCTGAAAATCTCGCTTCGGCCATCGCGAAGGAATGGGAGAATTTTGTTCCGCTGATCGACATGGAAAAAATCGGGCCAATGATTTCAGGCCGGTATGGATGTGCGGAATGGACCAACCGCCGTTAACTCTCATCACAGAACGCGCACTTTCGTGGTTTTTCTTTCCTCACGCCTTGCGCAGCGTGAGATGAATGATCTCCGCAGGCGCATTGACCCGCAGCGGGAACCAATTGCCCGCGCCGTTGCTGACGACCAGTTGCGATTGTTTTTTCCGATACAGCCCCGTCCAGTAACGGAAAAGAATGGCTCCCGCACCGAGATCGCCGGTGATCATCAATTGCCCGCCATGCGTATGGCCAGCCAAAGTCAGCGGATAGCCGAGTGCCACCGCGCGGTCAAAGGCATGCGGATGATGCGTGAGCAACAGGGGATACGCCGCGGGATCGCGCAGGGCATGCACGGTGTCGACGGAGCGCGCGAGTTCGTCGTCATTGTGGCTCCACGCAATTCCCAGAATTTGCACCGGCACCCCGCGCACCGAAACCGTGGCTGCTTCGTCGCGCAGGAAATTCAATCCTGCTTCGCGAACTCCATTGCGGAAGTTTTCGGGGTTGTCGAAAAGATCGTGATTACCCTCGATGATGTATAGGCCCGCCTTCGAGCGCATTTGTTTTAGCATCGCGATCGAAGCGGGCAAATCCAGCAAGCGGTTGTCGATGAGGTCGCCGGTGAACAGGATCAGATCGGCATCGAGACGGTTGGTTTCTGCGACGAGATCATCCAGGACGGAGCCCCGGGTGAACTTGCCGACATGCGTGTCGGTCACGTGGGCGATGCGGACTCCATCCAATGCGTCGGGTAGATCAGGCAGGAAAATCGTCATTTCCCGCAGCCGGAACCGCCTGAGCCGGGGCAGGCTGTAAAGTGTGGTCCCTATGGTCGCCAGAGCCGGCAGGGCAGTTGCAAACACCCCGAGCCAGTGGCGGCGCGACATTTTGCCGGTCCCTGGCTCTGGTTTCGGGATTTCACGGCGCCCGGGAAACATTTTGGCCAGGAGGAACCGGACAAAGCGCCGGATCCAACTGAGCGCCATGAGCGGCACGGCGAGCGTTGGCAGGAAAATCACGCCCCAGAGCAGCACAAAGGCGTAGTACCAGCCGGGGATCGCCACCCCCAGCAAACCCTTGCGTTCGACAAGCACCCACAGGTAGCCGACCATGAAAAACAGCAACGAACCTTGGGAAAACCACCGCCAGGCGCGCGGGGCATTCATTTCCCGCAAACGCCGGTCCGACCATTTCAGCCAGCAGTAGGTGAGAATGGGGATCCCCGGGATGATGATGAAAAATTTCGTCATGAAGGGAAACGCGGGGGAGGCTAGCCTCAATTTCCGGCTTGTCCATGCGGGGTCCGGTGAAGTCCGGAGAGACCAGACACCAGAATCCAGACTAAGAGTGGCGCAGTCGGGACCCAGGGCCAATATCAGAGTGCGAAACCAAGCCTGATTTTCTCTGGAGTCTGGATTCTGGTCTCTGGAGTCGGGTTTCCTCTTTCTCTCATGCCGCGAATCCGCAGTTCAAACCCTAAGAAAGAGCCGCGGAATTCGCCATTTTTGCCTTGCCAAGAAGGCTTGGCCCCCTAGTTTGCCCGTCCCATGCCAAGAGTCGGAGGAAAAGCAAAAACACGGAAAGCCGTTGCAAAGCGTTTCAAAGTCACAGGTACGGGGAAAATTCTACGTCGGAAACAAGGGGCCCGCCACTTGTTGCAAGGCAAGAACAGCAAGCGCAAG
>JANMJQ010000109.1:0-1653 GCA_031371445.1 Akkermansiaceae bacterium | reverse complement strand
CACATTCTCTCCGCGCTTGCTGCGCTGCCCGGGTATGCCTTGACTCCGCCATGACTCGCCCCGATGGCCGCCGCCATGATCAACTCCGCCCGATCGTTTTCACGCCCAACGTCGCGCCAAATGCCACCGGCTCGGTGCTTGTTTCGTTCGGCGACACCCGGGTCATCTGCTCTGCAACGATCGAAGACGACGTGCCGCGATGGATGCGCGCCCAGCGCGTCGATGGCGGCTGGTTGACCGCGGAATACTCGATGCTGCCCTATTCGACGCTTGAGCGCAAACCGAGGGACATTTCGCGCGGCAAACTCGATGGCCGCTCGTCGGAAATCCAGCGGCTCATCGGCCGGGCCCTGCGCGCTTGCGTCGATTTGAAAAAAGTCGGCCAGCGCACCATCTGGATCGACTGCGATGTCCTCCAGGCCGATGGCGGCACCCGCACAGCCTCGATCACCGGCGGCTGCGTGGCGATGGCGATCGCTCTCAACAAGCTGATGGCGCAGGGCAAGCTCCGCGATTTTCCCGTCAAGAAGCTGGTGGCCGCGGTGTCCGCCGGGGTCTATGAAGGCGAGGCGGTGTTGGATTTGAACTATCCTGAAGACCGCGATGCGTCGGTGGATTTCAACGTTGTGATGACCGAGACCCTCGAATTTGTCGAAGTCCAGGGCAGTGGTGAGGAAGCTGTGTTTACCGGCGAACAAATGACCGCGATGCTGGAACTTTCGCGCCAGGGTATTTCGGAAATCATCTCGCTGCAAAAAGCCGCGATACTCACTGCCGACAAAGCCGCCCCTGCTGACCTTTCGTCCCTGGCAACGGCGTTCAAGTCACGCATGGGTTGATGGGGATCTTCCCCCATGACCCATGACTTTCCACTTGGCGTTGGTGACCGGCCAGCGTAGGTAAAAGCCATGACACGCCAGTCCATCGAGCGAGCCACCAAGATTTACATCGTGGCCTTGTCCTGCGTTTTCCTCTGGTCGGTGACGAAAGTGCTGGCGCAGATGGGGTATTGGTAAGGAGGATGGACGCCTACGTCCATCCAGATTTGATGGGACGTAGGCGTCCCATCTCCTTAACGGCGACTCTCACTTCCACGGCACGCTCACCTCGGCGACGCGGCCGCTCTTGTCGTCGTATTTCAACAAGCCTTCAGCGAGCGCGTATTCGTGGACGCATTTGGTAACCTTCACGTCGAAGGCGCAGTATTCGGCGATCTTCCGCAGCGGTGCGAACTGTCCTGATTTTTTGTGCTCCTGCCACCAGCGCAGGGCATCGATGCCATCGCCGGTCTTGCTTTTTCCCAGCGATGCCGAGGCCACCGAGTCGAGCTTGAGCCGGAAGCCAAGCACCGTCTCCAACTCGAGCATCATATCAAGGTTGCGGGTCTGGTCGGCAAGCGTGTGGAAAATGTAGGGCTGCAGGACCGGGTAATCGAACTGCAGATGATTCCAACCCACGACAAGGTCCGCTCTAACAAGCTCTTCGCCGAGCCGGTCCATGTCCTTCTCGGGATAGATCTCATACGTGCCGCGCGCCGTGCTGTAGGTGACCGCGACCGAGATGCCCATTTTCGCCTTGTTGGAAAAGCCACCGACATCGCCGAAGCTGCGCTGGGTTTCCAAATCGAAATAGACGATGTTCTTCGCGGCCACG
>JANMJQ010000107.1:0-3319 GCA_031371445.1 Akkermansiaceae bacterium | reverse complement strand
CTCGCGCAAGTCATGGGCCGCGGGCGATGCGACCAGCCGCGCAGTACGCCTCGCGCTCATCGCCATGACGGGTGAGATGGGCTATCCGTCCGTTTTAACCGCAAAAACATGGGGCTTCCAGGATGTCTCGTTCAAAGGCCGTGACCTCACACTTGCCCGTCCGCTCGGCAGCTATGTGATGGAGCAGATCCTATTTAAGATTTCCTTCCCCGCCGAGTTCCACGCCCAGACTGCCGTCGAGTGCGCGGTGACGCTTCATCCCTTGTTGAGGGATCGCCTTGATGAAATCGAACGCATCGAACTCACGACCCATGAATCGGCGATCCGCATCATCGACAAGAGTGGTCCGCTTCACAATCCGGCTGATCGCGACCATTGCCTGCAATACATGACCGCCATCGGCCTCATCTTCGGTGACCTCACCGCGGAGCACTACGAGGACAAGGTCGCAGCCGACCCACGCATCGATGCCCTCCGCGCGAAGATGACGGTGCGCGAGGATACATCGTATTCGAAGGATTATCTCGATCCTGAAATGCGCTCCATCGCCAATGCCATGCAGATCTTTTTCAATGATGGCACGGCCACCGAAAAAATCGCGGTCGAATATCCCATCGGCCACCGCCGTCGGCGTTTGCAAGGCATCCCGATTCTCCAACAAAAAGCACACGCCGCCTTCGCCGCGCATTACGGCGACGACCGCGCCACAAAACTGTTAGAACTCTTCGCCGATCGCGCGGCGCTTGAAGCTATGCCCGTGACAGAGTTCATGAATCGACTTCTCAAATGAATGGTGCCTCAGCCGCCCCCTTCCGCTAGTTTGAGATTGGTTCGATAAAGAAAGAGTTAATCCAACATTTTTGATTCCAAGATCGATTGTAGCCGGTGGCAGGATCAACACCATTTAAGGTAATAATACACGGCAGCCACTCGTCCGGGCCGTTCATTATAGCGATACCAGTTGCTGTGACTTTTGCGCCATTATGGAGAGCTGCGACAATGGAGTAGCTCACTCCCGGTCCAGTGCGAACGTTAAGGGTGTCTCCGGGGCGTAATCCTGCAACCATGTAGGCTTGCCCATCTTGCTGAACCGCGGGCGTCTTTTGAACAGGAGGCGGCGGTTCGGAAACTGTAATGGGTCTGGTGGCTATTTGAAGTTGCAATTTAAGCAGAGAGGTTTCGGAGATCAGTTCCACACTCTGGCTTTTGAGCTTCGTGTTCTCTTCAAGCAAATTCGCCAACTGTCGCTCTGCCTCGCTTCGTGATGCAACAAGCAGCTCTTCTTGGTCTCTAATCTTTCCCTCCATTTGTGCTATTCCGCTGCGGGAGGCTTTCGTCTCTGCTCGTGCTTTGCGCAATTCGTCCTCGTTTTCCGAAGATGATGCAGCGGGTGTTACCGCCTGCTCTGGTGCACGATTGAACTGGATAATAACCACCAATAACAGGACGACCACTGCACAGATCAACCCCGCCACGAGAGACCTGGATGCAGCCTGTTTTGTGTTGCTCGCAACTGACGCGTCAGAAGAGCCTCCAGAATCGTCAACCGTTTCGCTTTGAGTGGTACCATGAACTGGAAAAGAATCGCTTGCAGCGAACCCACTATTGATCGGAAGGGAGGGAGGGCGCTTTTCTAGTGGGGGCGGCTCCGGCGACCTTACAGATGCACTTGCTGTCGCAGATGTAGCTCTTGAAGGCGGGGGAGCAGCGGGGGGAGCTATCGGAAGAACAAAATCATCCGACTCGCCGCTTCCCAGCGACTTGCCCTGCAGGGAGTTCTTTTTAGGGTCGTTCGTCATTTTTTTACCCCAGTTACCCGATAGTCAAACTTTCCATTTTACCCTTGTGATCAACTCGGAATATTTCAACTTCGCCAATATTACCTGCAAGGAGAAGCTTTGAAAGCGGCGTTGATATTTCCTTGTCCACTGCCCGCTCCAACCCCCGCGCTCCAGAGTCTGCGTTGAACCCCTTACTGATGAGGAATTCCATCGCAGCAGGAGTCAGTTCGACACTTACGCCTTTCTCCCTCAATCGTCCGTTCAGCCGCACAACAAGCACATCGAGAATTTGCCGAACGTGAGCCTCCTCAAGTGGCTGGAATACCACCACTCCGGTCAGGCGGTTTAGGAATTCAGGCCGGAAGAAACGCTTCGCCGCGGATTGCACGGACTTTTCAAGTTCGCAAGCGGTATCGATCTGCTGTTTTTCACCGCCGAATCCTATGGGCCGAGTCGTCGCACCGGCACCAAGGTTGGAGGTCATAATGACGATCGTTTCCCGGAAGTCGCACTTCGTTCCATGCGCGTCGGTCAGGGTGCCGCTGTCGAAAACCTGAAGGAACAGATCCAGGATTTTCGGATGCGCCTTTTCCACTTCGTCCAGTAAAACTACGCTGTACGGCTGGCTTCTCACCCTTTCCGTTAGTTGTCCTCTTTCCTCGTGGCCGATGAATCCGGGAGGTGCGCCGATCAATTTGGAAACGCTGTGCGCTTCCATGTATTCTGACATGTCGATCCGAATCAGTTGGCTCTCGTCTCCGAACAGGCATTCCGCGAGAGCCTTGGACAATTCCGTTTTTCCCGTGCCACTCGGCCCGGCAAACAGTAAGGCGGCGATGGGGCCTCCAGGTTTCTTCAAGCCGGAACGAGCCAGACGGATTGCCTCGCCCACCGCATTGATGGCGTTTGCCTGGCCTTTAATCCGCTTTGCGAGTTCTGATTCAAGGTTGAACATACGTTCGGAGTCGTCCTGTTCCAAGTCCCCCACGGGCACCTTGCATCGATGTGCCACAGCAGCAGCAACGTCCTTCCTCATGATTGATATGCCCGCCTTCACCTGTGCTTTGAAATCCCCTGAGAGAGATCGCATTCTTGCCTGTGCGCAGGCCTGATCCAGCACATCGATGGCTTTATCGGGAAGTCTTTGGGATGGAAGGTAGCGGACCGTGAAATCGACTGCTCCGGTCAACGCCTCGTCGTGAATCTTAACGCCATGGTGTTCCTCGATCCGAGACCTCAATCCCTCAAGAATTTGTAACGTCTCAGCTCTGTCCGGCTCCGCCACCTCGATCACCTCGAATCTACGTGTGAGAGCCGCATCCACTTCTATATACCTACGAAATTCCTGAGTCGTGGTGGCACCGATGACGCGCACCTCTCCGCGAGCCAGGGCGGGTTTGAGAATGTTGGCGGCATCCATCGCGGAGCCCGATCCCTGGCCTGCTCCAGCAAGCAAATGAATCTCGTCGATGAATAGAATTAGATCCGGGTTCTTTTTGGACTCGGCAATCAAGGACTGCAAGCGCTCCTCCATGTCG
>JANMJQ010000099.1:0-18600 GCA_031371445.1 Akkermansiaceae bacterium | reverse complement strand
GTCGCTTCATGGCTCGTTGGGGCGCCAAAACGCGGGAATCACTCGCCGGCTGAAGCCAGCGCTCCGTTAGCATGACTGACGCCTACGGCGGGGGGTATAAGGATCAGGGCGTTGCCCTGGGGTGGTGTGGTCCGCACCGTTGGTGCTGGGGAAATCCGAATCCTTAAAGGCATTGTCCTGAAGGAGGAACTACTTACGAAAAAAAGCATTTCACACTTCGACTTCGGTTGCGTGGTGATCCAGCCAGCGCAGCTGCGCGTAGAATATCGTCAAGAAGTGGACTCTTTTCCAAAGGAATGAATTCGGGGCGACCGGTGATCGCCCCTACGTGCCAAAGAGAATTGGCGGGGCGGTTGCAAACCGCTGCCACAGTGCTTTACCTTCCCGGCATGACCGCTTTCGACGAACTGGCCTCCCTCCTCCGCCGCCGGGTGGAAATCATTGGCGACATCGAGTGGCGGGACCGCGATGCAACGGGCCATCTGGCGGCGCTCGGGCATATTTCAGAGGAAATCTCCAGGTGGGCAAATGAGCACAAGGCCGGTATCGACGGACAACTCCGGCATTTCCTGGCGAACGCGAGCTTCCAAAAGGCGCTGGACTACGTGGAGGGCCAAATCGCCGCCAAATCGGGAATTTGAAAATTCTTTTCAATAATTGCCCAAACCGATACGTATCCCTCACACAACCATGAAAGTTCTCATGAATCTGCTTGGGATGGCGCTCGCTGGATTTCTCGGCTACAGCCTCGAGCCAAACTTGCGCCAACAGTTGACCGGCAAGGCCCCGACGCCCATCGAGGTCGCCGCAACCGGCAAGATCATGCTTCCATTGGCCGACGGCACGCAGGTCTCGCTCGAAGATCTGACCAAGGAACAGCTTCCCGAAAAAGTCGTGGTGAATGTCCCCGTGAAGATCACCAACCTGGCATCCGGGATCACGATGACAATCGAGGCCGGCAGCCAGTTGAAGCTGGTCCGCATTGAGAACGCGAACGCGGTGGTCAGTCCCGGCGAAGGCATGGGTGAAGGCCGCGTGCCGGTGTTGAGCACGAACCTGGTGAAATACCTTTCCGCCAATCCTCCGAGCGCAACGAAGCCACCTGCCAAACCTGAACCGGTTCCGCCGGTGGCCGTCATTACTCCTCCGGCTGATACTCCACCCGTGGTGCCAGTTCCCGCGCCCACAACTCCGGCCGGTGAATCCGCCGACCCGCCCGTGGTTGCCGAGCCACCGCCAGTGCCCGCGCCTGCTCCGATTCCCGAACCCGCTCCTGTCACGCCACCAGCCACCGCTGGCGGCACCCCTCCCGCCGGCGCCGCCACCAGCGAGGCGGACATCGTGAAGGCGATGAAAGACAGCATCCAATCGGGACAGATCAAGGAATTCAAAATCGACCAAGTCCTCCAATGGAAGGGTGCCGCCGATGAAACCGCCGATGGCGAAACCTATCAGACGGGCACGATTCTCTACAAAGCGGAGACCTTCCTCGGCACCAAGACGATCGAAGCAAAGGCCTTCATCAAAGCCGGCAAAGTCCAGCGCTGGATCTGGCCCCGCAGCGGCATGGAAATCAAGTAAGCCGGGGCTAACCCATTTGCGGAAAATCAGCGGATTTTATCCGGCTAACTCTTGCCAGCATCCCGGGTGTGGGTTAACTCCCCCGCCCTATGGCAAGCTTTCGTGTATTGGTTTCTGAGCCCATTTCGGAAAAAGGTGTGGATGCCCTCCGCTCGTCTCCGGATATTTCCGTGGATTTCAAAATCGGTGCGAAAGGGACCGGCTTGGAAGAGGATGAGTTGATGAAAATCATCGGCGACTATCACGGGCTTGTCATTCGATCCAATACCAAGGTTACCCGCGAGGTTTTTGAAGCCGCGAAGAATCTGAAAGCGGTGGGCCGAGCCGGTGTTGGCGTTGACAACATCGACCGCGAGGCTGCGACCGATCACGGCGTCGTGGTGATGAACACACCCAGCGGCAATACGATTTCAACCGCCGAACATGCCTTCGCGCTGATGCTCGCATTGGCCCGCAACATCGGAGCTGCACACACCTCGATGCTTGCCGGAAAATGGGAGCGCAAGAAATTGGAAGGTGTTGAAATGTTCGGCAAGCGCCTCGCCATCCTCGGCATGGGACGCATCGGCACTGAGTTCGCCAAGCGCGCCCAGGCATTCGGCATGATCGTTGTCGCCTATGATCCATTTCTAACAGCCGCGCGCGCGCAATCGCTCAAGGTCGAACTCGCCGAAAGCGCTGACATCGCGCTCAAAGGCGCCGATGTCGTGACCCTGCACATTCCGATGACTCCGGAATCCAAGCACATCATGAACGCCGCGCGGATCGCCCTGATGAATCCCGGCGCACTCATCGTGAACTGCGCCCGCGGCGGTCTCGTCGATGAAGCGGCTGCCAAGGCCTCGATGGACGCAGGCCATCTCGGTGGCATCGCGCTCGATGTTTACGAAGTGGAACCACCGCCCGCCGATTTCCCGCTCTTCAGTGCGAAGAAGGTCGTATTCACACCGCACCTCGGAGCCTCAACTGCGGAAGCCCAGGAGAACGTCGGCATCGAGGTCGCACATCAGGTGAAAAATTTCCTGACCACCGGTGAAATCGTCAACGCGGTCAACATGCCCAACCTCGACAGCCGCACTCTTGAAAGCGTCGGTCCTTATCTCGACCTCGCCAACTCGCTCGGCAAGTTGCTTTCGAAAATCGCGCCCTCCCAATGCGACTCGATCCGTGTCTCTTATCTCGGGCCAGTCTCCGAGTTGGACACCGAACTGATCACGCGCAAAGTTCTAACAGGTTATCTCGCCGCCGCCCATCACGAGGCCCAGGTGAACCTCGTCAACGCGCCGGCGATCGCAAAAGCGCATGGCCTTCGCATCACCGAATCGACCGCCGCGCTGGCGACCAATACCACCGAGCTCATCGAAGTTTCCGCCATCAAGGGCGACGAGGTTTGCACGGTTGCGGGCGCCTTCTTCGGCAAGTCCGCGCGCATCGTCCACATCGCCGGCCATTACGTCGAAGTGAACCCGACCGGCCGCTTCCTGTTTGTGGAAAACGACGACCGCCCCGGCGTGGTGGGAACCATCGGCACCCTGCTTGGCAACGCCTCGGTGAACATCGCGAACATGGCGCTGAGCCGCAACCGCGACCAAAAACGCGCGGTCACGGTGATCGAGGTCGACACCGAACCCCCGGCCGAATTGCTGGAAAAACTGCGGTCCACCCCGGGCATCATCCGCGTCCTCAGCTTCGAACTCTAAAAAAGGCCCGTTTCGGGAAAAATCCCGTTGCCAACCCTCAGCAAGATTACTTAACTTCTCCGCAGCATGAAAAAACTCCTCGTCATCGCTAGCTCGTTCGCCGCTCTGTGCAGCGTTGCCGTCGCAGACATCCAGGCCTCTCCTGGGTCCACCTACACCTCTGCCCGCAAGCTTGGCCGCGGCATCAGCAACATTCTCTACGGTTTCATCGAAATCCCGGAACAGATCGTCCGCAAGGACGAGCAATACGGACGCAAAGCCCTACCTTATGGTGTTGTCGACGGCACCGGCCGCGCACTTCGCCGTCTGGGCTATGGTTTCTACGAAGTGTTCACCTTCACCTGCCCCACCTATCGCGGCACCTTCAAGCCACCTTACGAGCGCTGCGGCGAGGACAACCGGATTCAAATGAATCCCCATGACGGACTCTCCGAATTCCCACCCGAACTCGGCTTCGACGGCGGCTATCAACACAGCCGCACGCAGAAATACTAAGCGGCACGCTTGATAAAAAATCTTCATCCCGCCCGTGGCTCGTCCGCGGGCGGGATTTTTTTGTGCCTGAAAGAGTCAAAGGTCTAAAAGTCAAAAGTCGAAGGTCAGACTTTGAGACTTTCGACCTTCAGACTTTCGACGCTCCTAAAGAGTCAAAGGTCTGAAAGTCGAAAGTCTAAAGTCGGCAGAATGGAGAAATGAGCGGATCTCCCGCTTCTCACGGACCGCGGAAATTCAGTCCGCATGCGAATGCGCGTCCCCCGCCTCTCTCAGACCTTCAGACCTTCAGACCTTCGACTTTCGCCGACCTTCGACCTTCGACCTTCGACCTTCGACCTTCGACTTTCGACTCTTAAATAAATCGGGCGCGAATCCGAAGATCCGCGCCCGAGATAGACATTCCCCCCAAAGATCTCGGTTGGCCTTGCTTGACTGGTTGATCAACTTCCCCCCGGAGTTTGATCGGCCATTTCAGGTTGCCCGAAACAGGATATGTTGGAAAGGTTGGCAGTAGCCCGAAGCACACTGTCGCCTTTCGTTGGATATAAATTGCCCTAAAATTTTAGGATTTGGAAGGCATTTTCGATCCCAAATCCGGCCATGTGGTCCGATATCCGGTCTTTTCAGCGCAAATTCCGACCCTTTTCCAAAAAGTCTCTGCCTAACATTGGAATCCAAGCGATTGAACAGGAGGTAACAGAGGCAACGGAGGGATAGAGTCTTGTTCTCTGCTCCCTCCGCTACCTCCTGTTCAAAATCTTCTCTGACTCAACCGGCCTATCGGCTTTTACGAAGATTTATGAAATTGCCCCCGGCTTTTCCACGGCGGGTCCTTCGGCTTGAAGGTCGATGCCGGCAATTCGTCGTCGAACTCCGATCGCTGGCCGATCCCGCGCAGCAAGGCACTGATCTCCTTCGCTTCCTGGAGCAATTCAAGCATCCGGGCCGGTGCCAAGCCTGCTTGCTTGAGCTCGGCCTTCACCGCCGCGTCCCGCTTTTGCAGAACGGTCCCGGAAAGCAAGGCCAGCGCCTGCTCGGCCGAATGCACGCCATCCCCGCTGATGCCTTCCAAGCCCGGGTTGTCATGCGCGATTGCCAGGCGATCGCTCTCGGGCAGACCAGCCAAAAACATATTCACCGCCGCAGCGGATCTTGGATCCGGTGAAGCCGCGAGAATGGTTTCCAAAAGCGGAATCCCCGCCACCCATCGGTTCGCGTCGTGCAAGGTCTCGAATTGCTCCGCCAAAAAATGCTGGGCCTCAATCGATGACAAGGCGAGGTGACAGAGGAAGGCCACGATCCGATGCAACTGCGTTGGCTCGGCCGGCGCTGCGGCTTCGGAAGCCCCGCTGTTGTCTTCGGCATACTTCCTCACCGGCTTCGACTTGGCTTTCGCGATCGCATCACGCAACGCGTTGGCGGAAATTTGAAGGTGGCTGGCGACCACGTTGATTTGGTTTTCCCGCGATCCGAAGTCCGTCATCAGCGACAACATCTCCGCGCAGGACGTCAGCGCCGCCGCGCGCTCGCTGGGTGCGTTCAACAGGCCGCTCGCCTTGGCATGTTCCAGTTTGAAATCGAAAAACTCCCGCGCCTCATCTAACAGTTTTCGGAAGGCGGCCTCGCCATGCGTTTTGAGGAAGCTATCGGGATCGTCGCCCGCCGGCATCGACACCACTTTGACCGCCAGCCCCTCGGGAGCCAGTTCGCGAAAAGCCTTCTCCGTCGCCGCAAGCCCCGCGCTGTCGGCGTCATAGCAAATCAACACCTGGCCGGTGTAGCGCTTCAACAATCGCGCATGCTCGCGCGTGCAGGCGGTGCCGCAGGTGGCGATCGCATGGGCGATGCCGACCTCATGGCAGCAAATCGCATCGATCTGGCCCTCGCATAACAGCGCAGCCTTTTCCGCAAGGATCGCCTTCTTGGCTCGGTCCAGCGCGAACAACACCTTCGACTTGCGGAACAACACGGTTTCCGACGAGTTGATGTATTTGCCGCTGTTCTTGTTTTCAACAAGTTGCCGGGCGCTGTAGGCGATGACGTCGCCCAGCTCATTTCTAACAGGAAACATCAGCCGGTCCTGGAAACGCACGAACAGGCCTGAGTTCGGATTGTCATCGACGCGCAATTTCACCATGCCGCTATCCACCAACTCGCGCCCCGTGAATTTTTTCGAGCGAGCCCAATCGAGAAAAACCTGGGGCCTGTCGGGCATCCAACCGAGCGCCCAGCTCTTCGCCATCGCAGATCCAAAGCCACGCGATTTCAAATACTCCCGCGCATGCGCCGCCGCCGGGTCCTTCATCAGCAGCTGGTGCATGAACTCCGTCGCCTCGCGATGCAGGTCCAGCAATCGCCCCCGCGCACGCCGCGATTGCTCGGCCTGCGGATCCCCTTCCTCTTCGACAATGTGGATCCCCGCCCGCGCCGCCAATTTTCTAACAGCATCCGTGAAGGTCAGGTTCTCGTAGTCGCGGACAAACGAAATCGCATCCCCACCCTTGCCGCAGCCGAAGCAATGAAAGCGTTGTTTCGAAGGCGTGATGTGAAACGAAGGCGTCTTCTCGTGGTGGAACGGGCAATTCGCCTTGAACGACGAGCCCGCCCGCTTCACCGAAATGTACGAGCCGATCAAGTCCACGATGTCGGTCGCATCGAGGACTTTCTCCACGCTCTCTTTCGGAATCTGGGCCACGGCAAGTTCTGCGACGAAACTAGCTCCACCCCCATCCCCCCGCGAAGCCGGATTTTCGAAAATCCCCCGAACTCACCAAATTGCCCCAAGGCTACCTCATTTTGGATTTTTAACCGCGAATGGACGCCAAGGGACGCGAATAAGATCAAATCCCTCAGGCAGGTAGTTTTATTTTCAGCCAATCCACTTGGGAGCGTGATGTTGTTCTCCAAAATTCGCGTCAATTCGCGTCGATTCGCGGTTTGATTTCTCAGATTGAGGTAGCCTTGCGAATTGCCCCCCCGAATTGCTTGCCAAAATTCCTCCCACCGCTAAATCTTCCCGCCCGGCCACTCCCATGGCCCTCACCGGAACGCATGCTTAGCTCAGTGGTAGAGCACATCCTTCACACGGATGGGGTCGTAGGTTCGAACCCTACAGCGTGCACCAGTTGATCACTTGCGACAGCCCCCGTCAGAGGCCGTCCAAACCCCTTGTTTTCAAGGCTTTTGAGCGCTTTGCCCGTCGTGTCGCTTTCGCCAGCCTGCGACACGTTTTGACCCGAAATGTCGGAAATCTGTGTCCCTATTTGTGTCCACTCCCTGATTGAGGCAAATACCGGGAGCCGTGACACGGCATCATCGCAGGCCAAGCCCGCTTCGTCCGTATATCGGCGCGTGGTGAGGTTCAAATCGCTGTGCCGCATCAACTTCATGATCACACGCGGGTCGGCTCCTGTGACCCACAGCCACGTACCGAACGTGTGACGCAGCGAATGGAACTTGGAATGATGCCCGCGCTCATCGATCCGCGGAATTTTCGCGGCATCGAGATCCTTGTAAAACCGCGGCATGCTCGGAATGGACTCGAAAACACAGTCAGACAACTTGGCCGATTCCGCCTTGTGAGTGCGAATAAGCTCGGCCAGCCACCCCGGCACCGGTTGATTCACGGTCTTGCCATTTTTGACCGTGCTCTTACGCAGCTTCAAAAACATGGCACCGTCGCGAGCGGTGAGAACATCGCCCCAGATCAATTGCGCGGCTTCATCGCGACGCAGGCCGCAGAATAGTGTGAGCTGATAGACGATTGTCCGCTTGCCGCTCACCGCGCACAGCCGGTCAAACTCCACGGTGGTGAACGCTCGACGCTCTTCCGGTTCTTCGCCATCGGTGGAAACGGGAGGAACCTTCGTCATCGGATTTCTTTCAAGACGCTCCAGGTCGACCAGCCATTGGAAAAAGCTACCCACGCTGGAGAGATAATCGTTCAAGGTCTTGCCCTTGAGATTCTGACCTCTTCTCCAAATCATGAACGAGTCGCCCGTAGCGTCCCCAAGCTTCTTCCATTGGGATTTCGTGCCCACCGAGGCAATCCGCTTGCATGTAATGTCGATGTATCTCGCATCACGGCCGCGAGTGGTAAGTTCCGCTCTGTATTCCGCCACCAATTCAGCGAAAGGAAGGTTCCAAGCTGCCGCCCGCTTTTTGGGGGTGATCATCCCGATCTGTGCATGCTCCCACTCCGAACGGAACTCTTTCGCCTTCTCTTCTGCCACCGATTTTTCGGTCGCGTTAAGGCAGTGCCATTTGTCGCGTGGCATGTCACCGAAGCGATATCGCAGGTAATACGACTCGGATTTTTTCACCTTCCCCTTCACGCGCCGTTTCCGCTTCTCGACTGAAAAAATCATGACGCTACGAGGTTGGAATTGAGCAGGCCACCCAAGCGCATCACGTCGCCAAGGACGAATCGGACACTTCCTCGCACCTTGTGCTTCGTCAATCGGCCCGCGCTCACTTCGCGCTCAATCGTGCGGACCGAAACGCCCAATATTGCCGCCGCTTCGCGCTTGCTCACTAGCCGCAATAACTCGTCAAAATCTTGAATTTTTTTCTTCATTTCAGTGTTTCCATTTTTGAATCCTGCCACACCCAAAAGTCCTCCGACCAATCGGGTTTCTCTCCTTCCAATTCCTCCCGCGTGATCTGTCCCAAGCGCACCATGCGTTCCTTGATTTCTTCCGCCCACGCTTTGCATTCTGAAACAGGAATATAGACCACCGGCAACGCACGGACCGTCTTCACTTTCCCAAACAACCCCTTGCGAGTCTTCACCGGGTGAAAGCAAAACGCAGTCATCCGGCCTTCCTTGAGCCGCTTGTGGACTGCTGCCCGCGAAGCAGGCGCAAACATGCCGACTCCCCCGGGCGACACCAGCGGCCCCGTGAAGGCATCGAGTGCCTGAAACCATTCGCCGCACTCAGACTGTTCACCCGTCCGCCGATAGACTCTCGTTCCCGGTTGAAGCTCGCCAATAACAGGGAGAGCCTCAGGAGGAATCTCGATCAATTTGAAATCGCTCATTTCCTGAGCAAAACCAACAAATAGACGAAACGTCAACCTTAAAGTTTCCCTTTTGTCAATTTGAACATTAACAACTCCTTAGCCGATCGATTTGGACTTCACGGTGTGCACCCTCCTACCCAAACTTATTAGCAATGGCAGCAAAGAAAGCGACTAAAGCCGTCAGAGTCAGGATCCCGACACTCCCAAAACTGCCCAAAACAAAGGCGCGGTACTCAATTGCGGAATGGTATGGGCGAGCGATTCAGAACATTCCCGCGGCAGAGCGAGTAGCAATGGCGCAGCGTGAGGTGGATGCAGAGGAGCTAACCGGCGTCCAATGCCCCTTCACATTGGGCGTGTGCAACAAAAAAGGCGGCGTTTGCTCCATCCAAGCATATGAAGTTACCGGGCCGGGACCGGTAACCCTGCGACCTCCTCCCGTCTGTGTCTGCCCGAATCGTTTTGCCGAAGCTCATACCGTGTTTCCATGGGTGGCCGAAACAATACTCGGCACCAAGGAACCGATTGACCTTGCAGAGATCGGATTCCTCAACCGTTTCCGCCCGGATATCGAGGGCGAACCAGAACCCGGCGCGAGGGACTTCATCGGTCGTATCGACAGTGTCCTTATTCATCCAACACGAACTCCTTTGGATTGGTGCGCGTTGGAAATTCAGGCCGTGTATTTTTCAGGGAAAAGCATGATGCAGGAATTCAAAGCAATTTCAAAAAGCACATCTGCCGAGCTTGAATACCCCGCCGCGCAGCGCCGTCCTGATTGGCGCAGTTCGGGCCCCAAAAGGTTGCTGCCTCAATTGCAAACCAAAGTGCCTACGATCAGCATGTGGGGCAAAAAAATGGCAGTTGTGATTGACCGCCCGTTTTTTACTCAGCTCACCGGCTTGGATAAAGTTGCCCACATTTCAAACTCCCAAATCATCTGGTTTGTTATGGACTATGAAGCCTGCGACAGAGGTTGGAAGATGATACCTGGTGAGGTGGTTCTCACGACGTTGGAAACCTCGGTGAAAGCTCTAACTGGAGGAACGCCACTCTCAAAAGTAGCCTTTGAAAATCAACTGCGATCAAAGCTAGCGAAGGGAATACCAGATCATCCGCTAGCCTCACTTTAACCATTTCAGATCTCGGCCAATGAGTAACTCCGTCATCTTCGCATGGTGGGTTGATTTCATGGCAACTGGCTTGGATTTAAAGCCATGTTTCTTGATCATCGCTAACACGTCCGGCGTGTTGTCATAACTCATCAGGAAATCCCCCTTACACTTGCCAAGGGCTGTGAAGAGCGCGTCATGGTCGATCTCCCAATTTGAATAGAGTCGCTTCGCTGCCACCGTGTAAGGTGGGTCAACGTAAAAAACCGCCTCTTCGTCTGACTCGTTTTCCTTGATAAGGGCAAACGCATCCCCTTCGATAAAGGTCAGTTTCGACTTTTGGGCGTTAATTTCCCTGATACGCCGAGCGAGAGTTTCCGGGTACCATCGAGCTCTCAGTCCGCGATTCGCCTCCCCTGTCTTTATAAGCCCTGCACCGGGAGCCATAATGCCGCCGCGCTGAACCCTGTTACGCAGGATAGTCTGGAAGGCAGTTTCGCGGAGTTGCGCCGGCTCTCTGGCCAGTTCGGCTCTGACATTTTTCTCGGTCAGATCGAAAGCTAAAATCTGCTTCGCTAGCCATTCTGCCTGCCCATTCGTTACTACCCTCCAAACAGCTGCGACTCGGGGATCCAATTCTGCAAATACCACGTGCTGAGCGAGGCCCTCAAAGGCAGCTGTTAGACTAACAGCCCCCCCTCCGGCAAACGGTTCGATTAACCGAGCAGGCTTTGGTTTCCGACTTTTTAGCCAATCCCGGATGTGTGGCACGAGCCAAGTTTTGCCTCCGGGATATCGAAAAGGGCTCCTTTGGGGAACCGAAGAAACATTCACCTCCTTTTTTTTCGAATACTTAACGGCCTTTACCGGAAACAACATTGCCGTGAGTTCGTCCCGCACCTTCGAATCTTGGTCTGCCAGTTCCGCAAGCTGTAAAAGCTTTTCAGAAAGACTCTCAGGAACCCTGATCACTGTGGTTTTCTCAGACCATTTTCGTGGATAAGATGTACAGGATCGGGCCATTGGAAGCACCCTGTAACAGGGTCTTGAATAGGTCAAGCAACTTCTGCTCAAATGAACAACGAAGCCCTCCTTTCACGCCGGGCAGGGATCCCACGAAACGCTAATTTGCGATTCGGAGCCCCCGATTGTTCTTCCGAACTTGTTCGCATGAACAAATTAATAATTGACCCCACCGGAATATTCCAGCAATTTCTTTCCAAACGAGGGACTGATTCCCCCGTCCAACAAAACAAAGCAATGTACTACTCCGTTTGGAAAAGCACCGTTAACAGCAACTGGTATTGGAACCTCAAATCCGCCAATCACGAAAAAATCGCCCAAAGCGAAGGTTACACGACCAAAGCTTCGGCATTACACGCAATTGATCTGCTTAAGTCATCTAGCGCGGCTCCCGTGCATGAGGTCTGATGGCCCCCTCCATCTAAGCACCCAAGGCGTTTCGGCGGCTTGGGTTTCTTTTTGCTCGGATGAGTCGGCTTGCAGAGCAGACCAGAATTGGGAACCAGATTCGCGCAACCGGCGATACGAGGTTCCCGCGGACAGTTACGGCAGTAGTGTGAACTTAAATGGGGGTTAGTACCGACCGGCTAATCCTTAGCCCTGACAATCCTTACGTTTTTCGATTCCTTAAGAAGATTGCCTGAAATCCGAACGACTGCCTCCTCTGAAACCGTAATTTCGATGGAGGCATGCTCCCCTCCTCCGATCGGGCTGTATTCTACTGTGCCGGACTTACCATCCAACGCGATGGGGTTATCGCGGGAACCATTGTACGGCCCAGTCGCAAGTGAAGGTGCGATGCTTATTATTTTTGCGGTCGCGGGTTCTAAAAGCTCCACCGTGAAACGTAAGCGACCCAATGCAACGTTCTTCGAGGATTTGAAAAATATTCGACCACACAGCTCCTGTTTTTCCGGGTTTAAGTCCGCCCCAAAAAATGTGAGGAAAGGCGGGGATGCCAAGTCCTTCGCTTCTGCGATCTGCTTTTCAAGTTCTTTGCTCTTTTCATCGGCAAGTTGGTTGGCAGCCTGCATGTCTGCTAGCAACTTTTTCGCTTGGTTGGACTGCTGAGCCACCAAATCCATGGTTGCGGCCTGTGACTCAACCCGCTCGCGAATCTTGGCAATCTCCCCAGCATCCGCATTTGCTTGAGCTGCCGCGGCTTTAATGCCCCCATATTTTCCAAAAGTCACCTCCCAAGCGCGTTCATGCACGGTCAACGCCAGCCCTACAAGTAAAGCCACGACTGCTAAAGTGAGCCCTATCACTCCCAATTTTGCATTCGCTTGAAACCACCAAGCGATGGTCAGGGCGTTGATCATGATGAGTAGACCCAGCAGTTGAAGGAATTGCATACCGAAGGCGATTTTTATTCCGGCGGCCACGTTGAGCAATCTCATATTGATATGCCCAACACTGCCCGCCCAAGCTGATGGGGGGTAATTGAAGAGCAACCGTATTTGCAACGCTTTCCCCCTTTTCACGCTGCCGCGAACATCGTGGCACCCTCAACGGCGGCATGAGCAACCGAGGCTTCACGCTACGCCTTTGGGGGCTTCGCTTGCCTCTCGCTGGGCCATAGAGCAACCGGCCCCCTGCTTCGTAGCGTTGCGGGTGGCCGCTGCCTCCCATATGAGCCTCAGACGTTCGCTCTTAGCGCGGAGGGAATCCTTGCTGCGGTTCATGACGATGGCCGCGGGCTCGACCAATGGCGAGAAGTAGGGAGCGGGAACGTGTGTCGCCAGAACGGTATCCGGGCGCGGCTTTGATCCGCTAGCGGGCGGCAACTTGGGACGTGTGTTCCATTTTGGGATTTTTTTGAGCTTCGATCCGAGGGAACCTCCGAAACGGTGAAAACACTGGTTGGCATCCTCCCGGTCCTTCCGTTGACTCCGAAGCGGCCCGAGGGTCTGAACATCCCCGTAGTGAGTCGCATGAAGTCGCTTAAGCAAATTTGTGTTATCTGGAAAGAAGGTGCCCCCGCCCCCTCCTCCGGAAAATCCTCCATTCCAGAACTCGAGCGAACATCCCAGAGACTCATTGCCAGTCACCTCGATGAATACTTCCTCGTCGAGAAGGTTTACCACTGAAATCGGAACCTCGCCCGCACCCGGTCCCTGAAAAGGAATCTGTTTTGGGTATGTGAGAAGAAGGCCCTTTTCCTTAGATTTACTATCGGTAAGGAGCTTGATTGATGGCACTCGATTCTTCTCTTGAAGGGCCACCTTTTGCCTCGCCTTGTCCTTTTCCGAAAAATCACTTGGCCGCCAAACAAATTTGCCACTTTTGTCGATATAGCCGCTCCACTCGGTTTTCCAGTCTCCGACAGTGACATAGGCCAAGCCGTTCTCAAACGAGTCAGCGTTTCTGAATTTACAAGGAATTGAAACTTCGCCGGAAAGGTTTACGAAGCCATGTCCCTCCTTGTTGGTCACTCTCGCCATTCCTTCGTGATAAGACGATATTGCTTTATAAATCGCGGGAACTATGAGTTTCCCTTCACGGTCGATCGCGCCCCACCTGCGCTCTGGCCAGCCGGATTCGTCCTTGCCTAAGATACAGACTTCGGCCCGACCTTCACTGAAACTACGTGCCTCAGCGTATTGAGGCGGAATGACAAATTCCCCCCTCCTGTTTATGAATCCATACTTCTTTTCGCCATCAACGAACACCGGAGCAAGCCCTTCCGAGAATCCCTCATAGTGAGGATGGGCACCTTTCAAACGAATTACCAATTCTCCTGTGGTATCGATGTATCCAGTCGTTTCGTCGTCAAGACGGACTCCTGCTAGGCCGTCTGAGAAGTCCTCCGCATCTTCAAATTTTGGGGTAATTGCCCATTCTCCTTTTGTGTTAATATAGCCCCATTTTTCTTCCTTCTTCACCGGCATCAATCCGTCTTGGAAACCCGTGTATGTGAGATGCTCCTTAGATTCGAAAATGTAGCCTGCAGCCCTGTCGATGTAGCCCCACTTACCTCCGCTTTCAGTGAAGTCTCCGACATGTACCGCAGCGATCCCGTCCTTGAATTTTTGCGCCCCTTCGAACGAAAATGGGATCACCGTTTTTCCTGTGTCATCAATATAGCCCCACTTCCTTCCCGTTTTGACGGCAGCCAAGCCCTCGCTGAATGAATAGTAGCTGTCATCAAATTGAGGTTTGATGACGAACTTTCCCTCCTTGTTGATAAATCCCCACTTCCCCTTTTCCTCGGCCCTAAAGAGCAGACCCGTCTCAGCGGAGACTAAGCAGGCCGGAAGAATCCAGAACGCGAGGAGAGTGTTAAGCGCATGCCTCAGGATCATGGATGCTTGTTTTTTAGCCTGCGGTGGATGTCGAGTGTGGCAATTCCTGTGAGCGTTTCAGAGGTAATTCTCAGCGTAAACGAGCGGATGATGCAAGAGCAGGTAATTTGTGGCGCGAGCTTGCTGCGTCCCTGATGATCTTCAGCCCGCCACTTCCTGCAAAACCTCGTGATGTTTAAGTGCGATGGCGATCAGCATGCGGGCAGCGCCGGAGGGTTCGCGTTTCCGTTGTTCCCAACTGCGGAGCGTGCTCAGTCCACCCCCAGGAGATCGGCGTAAGCCATTCGGGTCAGGTGTTGTAAGCCATTCGGGTCAGGTGTTGCATTTCAACAATCTGTCCAAAACAGCGACTTGAAAAGTCAGCCCTGACCGGATGGAATCGAGGCGAATCAAAACCAATCACATTCCGAACAGGGAGGACGGCTACGTCCCCATTTTCCCGTAAAATTTGCCGGTCCTTTGAGTTGAGCTTTTCGAGAGCACGCGGTATTCTCCACCCATGAGCATTCGAGCAGGATGTGCGGAGCTGTCTCGTTCATGTTTTTCCATACGGAGTGCTCTATTCCATCGAGTCCGATTATGTGCTCATCATTGCAGTCATGCACTGTAGCCGGGATATTGGCGTCAGCGCATTGAAGAAGTCGCTTAACAAACGCCGATCTCGATCTCCCAAAAGACACGACAGGAGTGTCGTGGCTCCTTATCCACAATCCTCGATCCACGATCTCTGTCTTCCCAAGAGGCGGACTGAAGATCCGCGCTCCAATTCAGACGGCCTCTTAGCATTTGCAACCGCTGGCTGGCCTGATACAGGTGTTGAACAGATTTCCCATGTCCCCATTCGGCCACACCCGCACTGTTGTTTCCCACCGCCACGCGTTGATTGCGCCCGATGGTCATGTGCCGTCGACCTTTCCGGGATGGATCAATGCGACCGCCTACGTAATACTGTCCCCCGCCATGGGCGCGGATTTGACGCAGATGCTGGTCACCTTCGACGCGACCGGCGGCAGGGCGGTGTTTCCGGCGGGCGACCACGAACAGGCGATCTACGTCGAGACGGGAAAATGCAAGGTCCGCGGCCTCGACAACAAACCGATCACTTTGGGCGCGGCCGGCTACATCTTCATTCCCGCTTACGCCGACTTCATCCTGGAAGGCACCGCCCAGACGCGGATCACGATCTTCCGGAAAATCTACGAGCCCTGCGAAGGCGTCGAGGAACCGACCATGCTGTTCGGCTCGGCGCATGATGTGAAGGGTGAGCCGTTTCTGGGAAATCCGAAGGCGCTGTTGAAAACGCTGCTGCCCATCGATCCGCGCTACGACCTGGCGATGAATATTTTCACCTATCAGCCCGGCGCGACGCTGCCTTTTGTCGAAACGCACATCATGGAACACGGCTTGCTGATGTTGTCGGGACAAGGCGTCTATCGCTTGGAAGACAGTTATTATCCGGTGACCGCCGGTGATGCGATTTGGATGGCACCGTATTGTCCACAGTGGTTCGTTGCGATGGGAGACGAGCCCGCGAGCTATCTCTATTACAAAAATGTCCACCGCCTGCCCTAGCATCATCGTCATCAACGGCAGTCCCGTTGACGTTTCGAAGGTGCCCGTTCACGAGAGCATCCTCGATTTCCTGCGCGCCAGCGGGCGCACGGGGTCCAAGGAAGGATGCAACGAAGGCGATTGCGGTGCCTGTTCGATTTTGCTGTTAGAAAAAGACCGCACGCCTCGTTCGATCAACGGCTGCCTTGCATTGGTCGCATCATTGGTTGGCCGGGAAATCGTCACCGCCGAGGGACTCGCGCAGGGAACGAAACTGCATCCGGTCCAACAGGCGATGGTCGAACTCAACGGCTCGCAGTGTGGTTATTGCACGCCGGGATTCATCTGCTCGATGGCGGAAGCGCACCAGCGCGGGATCTCCGGCAACCATGGCGCGATCGCCGACCAGCTTTGCGGAAATTTGTGCCGCTGCACCGGTTACCGCCCGATCCGCGAGGCGATGTTGCGCTCGCTGGATGATCCGCAAGTTCCATTGCCAAAGCCCTTGCAGCCCCCGCCGCCAGCGCCTGCGACGTCTTCAGACGAAGCCGCGGTTTGGCATCGGCCTGCGACGATCAAGGAAGCTCTCACCCTCAAAGCGGAATATCCGGATGCCGTGTTCATCGCCGGTGCCACCGAACTCGCGGTGTTGATCCACAAGTTGCATCATCGCTATCCGCGTTTGATTTCGCTCGAAGGGGTTCCGGCATTGCGGGCAATCACGAAGAGTGAAAAGCAGTGGGAAATCGGAGCCGCCGCGCCGCTGACCGATATCGAGGACACGCTTGAGGGTGAATACCCGATGCTCGACCGCCTGCTGCGCCATTTCGCATCGCGCCAAATCCGCCACCGCGCGACACTGGGCGGGAATTTGGTGACGGCATCGCCAATCGGGGACACGCCACCGGTGCTGCTGGCTCTCGACGCATCGGTGGTCCTCGCCTCTCTAACAGAAACGCGGACCGTGCCGCTGTCGGAGTTTTTCACCGGCTACCGAAAAACCGTGATGCGTCCGGACGAAATCATGGTGTCGATCCTGCTGCCGCGGGGGTTGCGGGGAAAGGAAGCGTTTTTGAAAGTCTCGAAGCGCCGCGAAATGGATATCTCAACGGTGGCGGCGGCGTTCCGGATCGTGATGGATGACAAGGGGCTCGTGAAGGAAGCCCGTCTAGCATTCGGCGGAGTTGCCGCAACTCCCGCGCGGGCGCTTGCGACCGAGGCCGCATTGATTGGCAAGCCGCTGCAGGCCACTGCGGAGATTCTCACGCTGCTCGATTCGGAATTCACTCCTCTAACAGATCTTCGCGGCAGCGCGGACTATCGCAAGGAATTGATCCGAGGCTTGTTTTTGAAATTTCTCGCGGGCGAAACGCAGGACCCGCTGCCACCATTCCTTACCTCGTCGTTTCCCAGCCATAGCTCCAAGGAAATGCCGCACGAGAGCGCGGTCGGCCATGTTACGGGCAAGGCCCTCTATGCCCACGACAACGCGCTGCGCCGCGGCGCGCTCTATGTCTGGCCGGTGAGATCGCCTCTCGCGCATGCGAAAATCAAGCATCTCGACACTTCCCGCGCCCGACTTGCCAGTGGCGTGCGCGCGGTTCTAACAGCCGCTGACATTCCCGGTCTCAACAACACCGGTCCGGCGCGTCACGATGAGCCACTGTTCGCAACCGACACGGTTGAATACCACGGCCAGTTGATCGCCGCTGTCATCGGGGATTCGCTTGAGGAATGCCGCCTCGCCGCCGGCTTGATCGAAATCAAATTTTCGGCGCTGCCTCCTCTCCTTGGGATCGCCAACGCGGTTGCCGTCGGGTCATTTCATACCGATCCCCACTACCTGATCCGGGGCGACGCGGCGAAGGGTCTGTTAGAAAGTCCGTTGACGCTTGAAGGCGAGATCGAGATCGGCGGGCAGGAGCATTTTTATCTCGAATCGCAAGCCGCCTGGGCGGAGCCCGATGGCGAAGGTGGTGTGCATGTTTGCAGTTCCACGCAGCATCCCTCGGAGATCCAGACCATCGTTGCCGAGGTCCTCGGGCTTACCCGCAACAAGGTGGTGGTCGAATCGCCGCGCATGGGTGGTGGTTTCGGCGGCAAGGAAACGCAGGGAAATCCGTGGGCTTCGGTCTGCGCATTGGGAGCGCTCATCACCGGCAAAACCGTGGGGCTTCAGCTCGACCGCGACCACGACATGGAGTCGACAGGCAAGCGCCATCCCTTCCTGGCCCGCTACAAAGTCGGCTATCATCCCGATGGCCGCATTCACGCCGCCGATGTCGAACTGTATTCCGACGGCGGTTGGTCGCTCGATCTCTCGCTGCCCGTCAACGACCGCGGGCTCTTCCACCTCGACAACGCCTATTACATTCCGCACGTCCATTTCCTCGGCCGTGTCGCGAAGACCAACGTCACCTCACACACTGCTTTCCGCGGCTTCGGGGGTCCCCAGGGAATGGTGGTCATCGAGGAAATCATGGGCCGGATCGCCCGGCGTCTCGGTTTGCCGGGGGAACAAGTGCGGCGTGTGAATTTTTATCAGGGCAGCGGCGAGACCAACACCACGCACTACGGCGAGGAAATCGAAGACAACCGGCTTCCACGGATCTGGAGCGAACTACTAGAGTCATCGGAGTTTGACACGCGGAAGCAGGAGATCGCCGCGTGGAATGCCGATCATCCCTGGCGGAAGCGCGGGATGGCCATCACGCCGGTGAAGTTCGGCATCAGCTTCACGTTGAAACATTATAACCAGGCCGGCGCGCTGGTGCTGGTTTATGCCGACGGCACCGTGCAGGTGAACCATGG
>JANMJQ010000096.1:0-3068 GCA_031371445.1 Akkermansiaceae bacterium | reverse complement strand
TGGGCAGCTTTGTCATCGAACGCATCGCGCAGCCGCAGCAAAAAATCCAGCGGCGCATTTTGCCGCAAGCCGATTGAGATGAAACTGATCTACCAAGAAGACCCGAAAGAATGGCGCAAGTCCGCGCTGCTGACCGCGCTGGGGCTGGCGCTCATCAGTTCGCTGCTGCGCTGGCGAAAACATCTGCCGGTGAACGTGTGGCTCGTGGTGCTCGCCGTGCTCGCCGTCGTGGCGGTTTGCGCTGTGCTCCAGCCGCGCTGGTTTCGAGGCTGGTATCGGCTGTCGTTGCGGCTGGGATTTTATTCCAGCCAGTTCGTGGGCCGCTGCGTGCTGCTGGTGTTTTTTATTTTTGTCATGACGCCGCTCGGCTGGTTGCTGCGGTTGATGGGCAAAGATCCGTTGCAGCTCAAGCGTCCGCCCGGCGCTGCTACTTACTGGCAAAAATCCAAGGATGCGAGTTCGCTGGAGCAGCTTTTCTGAGGCGCACCACTCGCTGGCCGGGGCCTGTCCTGAATGGCACTAACTTAAGGTGTTTTCAGGACAATTTCTTGGTCTGGTTTTTTGTAACGGGAGCGGTGCGGAATTTCTGTCATCTGGTGGCGGGGGCGGTTGAGGAGCTGGTGGGGCTTGGGTCTCCTTTTGATTGCTCTGGGTTCTCGCCGGTAGGGCCGGTCCAAGGTGCCCTTGAAACTCGGGCTGCTGGCGTTGCTTTCCTTGCCCTGCTTCATCAGGACGCGCAGCAAATTGTAAGCGATGATACCTTCGCGATTAGGAAGCAGTCGAAAGCGTCTCGAAAGCGCCGGAATAATTGGCTTGGAAGAAGCTGGTGCGGATGTTTCACCCGGATCTCCATAAGCACCGCAAGGATCTGCTCCTTTGACTCTCTTTCTTAACGGAGCGCGAAATTTATTTCGCCCGCCTCCATCAAACGCGCGAAATAAATTTCGCGCTCCGGTTCACAATCCCTCGCACGCGGACATCATTTTCGAACTGCTGGAAATCGATTTCCGCAAGTTGGATCGAATTTACGAAAGCAGGCCCTGCGAGACCCGGTGACGTTCCTCCGCATAAAAGAGGCGCGTAATAGATCACAACCTCATCGATCAACCCGGCCTCAAACATCGCCGCGGAAAAAACGCCACCCGCTTCGACCATGGCTGTTAGAACGCCCTGCTCCGCCACCAGCTTGCGCAGGGAATCTTCAATGCGATGCCGCGGACGAATCAAAGTGCGTTTGTGGAACTCGTCGGTGAGTACATGCGCGTTCACCGGCAGTGTCTCCGGATGATCGGAAAAAACAACCCGCCACGGCTGGCTGCGGCCCTCCAGCAACTCCGGCCTGCGAATCGTGAGCGCGGGGTTGTCGCAACGGACGGTTTCGCCACTTGTTAGAATGGCATCGGCAGTCGAACGCAGGCGCTGGACATCGGCGAGTGCGGCCTCACCGGTGAGCCATTTGCCCTCGCCCGCAGGACGGGTGATGCGGCCATCGAGGCTCATGGCGATTTTCCAAATCACCCAGGGAAGTCCCGTCGCCTGCACCTTGAAAAAGGGCCGCAACAGGAGCTCGGCCGCCTCCAGGCAAGCTCCCGAGCGAACCTCGATGGCTGCCCTTTCCAACAGATCCTTGGCCCGGCCTTGATGAAGCGGATTGCGATCCCCGCAGGCATAGACCACACGCGTGATTCCAGCTTCTACGATGCCCGTCGTACATGGCGGGGTGCGGCCCTGGGTCGAACAGGGCTCAAGCGTCACGTAAATCGTCGCTCCCGACAACGCGTCCGCACCGTGAACTTGAACGGCGTCGGCAATCGCCTCGCGCTCGGCATGTGGTTTTCCCGCGGCGCGGTGCCAGCCTTTTCCCAGCAATTGTCCGTCCTTCACGATCACCGCACCCACCGGCGGGTTCGGTGCGGTTTTGCCGATGCCTTGCGCGGCTTCGGCCAAGGCGACATTCATCCATGCTTCGTCCTCGGCATTCATGATGGGCGCTCCGTTGCGGGTGGATTGGAAATGTTGAGCCGCGTGTCGGGATCGAGCTTGAGATGCACGTCGCGTTGCGGGAAGGGAAACTGGATGCCAGCTTCGGCGAAACGTTTGCCAATCATCAGGCGCAAGTCGCTCTCGACGAGTTCGGGGTTGGCCTTTCCATCGAGAGTCACCCAAAAGTATAATCTGAACAGCAACGCGTTCTCCGCGAAGTCCTGGAGCAGGACCTGCGGCGGCGGCTCCTTCATCACCAGGCCGTGGCGGTCGGCACATTCCTCGAGGATCGTGATGATTTCCTGCGGCGACGACAAATAGTCAACGCCGATAAGGATGAAGCGCCGCAACGCACGGTTGGATAGTGTTAGATTGGTAATGGTGTTTTCGAGAAACACCGAGTTCGGCACCAGCGACTCACGGCCATCCGCACCGCGCAGCACCGAAGAGCGCGTGTTGATTTCCGTGATCGATCCCGCCATCCCGCCGCCGATGTCCACGACGTCGCCCACGCGGATCCGATGTTCGAAAAGAACGATGATGCCACTGATGAAATTCTTGATCAGCGTCTGCGTGCCAAAGCCCAGGCCGATTGCCAGCGCGCCGCCAAAGAACGCAAACAGTGTGAGCGGAATGTTGAGGGCATTCAGCGTCGCAACGGCAAGCCCGAAACCCACGAGGATCATCAACCAGGTCCGCAGCGTGTTGGCCTGCGGCTCGCCCATGTGAATGCGCCGCACCACCACGCCTTGCAAGCGGCGGCTGAGGCGTGATGCGAGGTAATAGGCGATCGCAAAAAACAGCAGCGCCTTGATGACGGTGCCGAGGACGATCTTGCGTTCGATTTTCCCGCCGGTGGGGGTTGTTTCCTCGTAGCGGGAAACTTCGATATTCCACGCCTGCTGGACCTTTGCCCATGCATACCCGAGCGATTCGTGAAAACGCATCGCGACGGTCTTCTTCGTAACGACGATGTTTTCATCGGCCCAGCGTGAGATGCTCTTGCGGAGATCGCCGGTCGTTTGGGAGACGCGTTGGAGAAAATTTTGTTTAAGCCATAAAGCCGCGCGAAGGTCTGCCATGGG
>JANMJQ010000086.1:0-10732 GCA_031371445.1 Akkermansiaceae bacterium | reverse complement strand
CGAATCCGTCGGAGACTTCATCCGCCGCTGGGTCACCGAGCACGATCGCTGGGCCTCACCCAAATTCCTTTTGGGCGAATCCTACGGTGGCGTCCGGGTGGCCGGGCTATCGCAACACCTCCAATCGCGCTACGGAATGAGTCTCAATGGTGTGGTCCTGCTCTCATCCCTGCTCGATTTTTCCACCCTCCAGCCCTCCGTCGGCAACGATCTCGCCTATGCCGTGTATTTGCCATCGCTGACCGGCGTGGCCCACTACCACAAGAAAATCCAAGGCGATCGCGACACCCTGGTCGCCGAAAGCACGAAATTTGCCTTTGGCGACTATTCCGCGGCGCTGCTCAAAGGGACCGATCTTGACCAAGCCACCCGCGAAAAAATTGCGGCGGAAATGGAGCGATTCACCGGAATCCCCGCGGCGACCTGCCTGGCCCATGATTTGCGCCTGGATTCGACCTTCTTCCGGGCCGAATTGCTGCGTGCCGAGGGCAAAGTGATCGGCCGCTTTGACGGACGGGTCGCTTGGGATGCCACCGACCGGTCCGCGCAGGCACCGGACTACGACCCCTCCTACTCCCTCGCACTCGGCGCGTTTTCGACGGCGATGCTCGATTACCTCGGACGCGAACTGGGCTACAAAGAGGACCAGCCCTACGAAATCCTCACCGGCAAGGTCATGCCCTGGCGATGGGACAGCAACAACGAGATCGTCAATGTCACCGACCGCCTGGAAGCTGCGATGCGCGACAATCCGCATCTGCGGGTGCTGGTCATGGCCGGCCGCACCGACTTGGCCACCCCACCCGCTAGCGTCGCGCATTCTGTGAGCCACATGTTGGAATTGCCGGCTGGCGTCCGTAAAAACATCAGCACCACCTATTTCGACGGCGGCCACATGTTTTACCTGAATCCCACTGATCTCGTAAAATGCCGGACGGATCTGGTGAATTTCATCCAAGGCGGCAAACCCTGATCGTCATGCAAGAGCCACCCGCATTTCCGAACCAAACCCCTCCTCCGTTGCCGCCGCCGGTTTACTATCGGCCGATGGTGATGGGTGTTACGGAGGAAGACCGGTCACTGGCGATGTTGTGCCATTTGCTCGCCATCTTTACGGGCTTCCTCGGGCCGCTGGTGCTGTGGCTGGTTAAAAAGGAGAGCAGCCCGTATCTGGATCATCACGGACGCGAGGCTCTGAATTTCCAGGTCACGGTGTTCATCGTTTCGCTGAGTCTGACGGCGGTCACGGTGGTTCTGATGTTCCTGTTGGTGGGCTTTTTCCTGCTGCCGTTGTTATTCATTCTGCCAGTCCTGGTGATCATCGCCGAAATCATGGCAGCCGTCGCCGCGCAGAGGGGTGAATGGTATCGTTATCCGTGCTGCATCCGGCTGTTCTGATTTTTACTCCGGGCATGGTCGCTGGATTGAATGTCGTTGGACAAAAGAATTTGACATGAATGCAAACATGGTCAGGATGCTGTCCATATGACTGCCATCACTTACACTGCGGCGAGGGAGAATCTGGCATCGACCATGGATCGGGTCTGCATGGATCGGGATCCAGTCATCATCACCCGCAACCGCGATCAGGCTGTGGTAATGATTTCGCTCGATGATTATGAGTCCCTGCAGGAGACCGCTTACCTGCTTCGAAGCCCCGCGAATGCAAAACGCCTTTTCGACTCAATGGAAGAAGCCGAGAAGGGCAATTTGATCCGGAAAGACATTGATCTCGAAGCGTGAATCTATCCTTCACTCCCCAGTCTTGGGATGATTACCAATTCTGGCTCCAAATGGATAAAAAAATCCTGAAGAGGATCAACGAGCTGATCAAAGATACTCTCAGATCGCCTCAGGAAGGTATTGGCAAGCCAGAACCACTTCGGCAAGGACTCAGCGGCTATTGGTCACGCCGCATCACCGAAGAGCATCGTATGGTATATCGACAGACTGACACAGGAATCGTGTTAATCCAACTCCGCTATCATTACAAAAAATAGCCGACAAGGCGAGGAGGCAACGATGAGAACGCCGCCTAGACTTTGGGGGCTGTTTTCACCATTTTCAAACGCATGACCACGCTGACTCCAGCCGACCTCTCACCCATCACCGCACAGCTTGCGGAAGAAAACCGGGTCTTCATGGAAGTGTATCCCGGCGAATCCGACCGGCGCCAGGCCGTCCACACGGTTTACGGTGGCGCGCATCTTTTCAAAGCGGGATCGACCGCGAAGCTTGGCGAGGTGGCCTTGCGTTCGTTGCAGGAATTCGCAGCCGATGCCGCCCAACTCACGCGCGTCCTTGGTGAATCGTGGCAGCCTGCCTTCGCCGGTAAATTGTATGATCGCGTAGTAGAAAAATTGCGGCGCGAACCTGTCGAAGATTTCCGTTTGGATTTCGAGGATGGTTACGGCAACCGCGTTGACAGCGAGGAAGATGGTCATGCCGCGAGCAGCGCCCTCCAGGTTGCGGAAGGCATGAAAGCCGGAACGCTGCCACCGTTCATAGGCATCCGCATCAAGCCTTTCAACGAAGATCTGCGTGACCGCGCGATGCGCACGCTCGATATTTTCATCACCACCCTCGTCGGCGCAACCGGTGGCAAGCTTCCGCAAAATTTCGTGGTGACCCTGCCCAAGGTCCAGCTTGCGGCACACGTCTCTGCGGCGGCTTCATTGTTGTCGCTGTTGGAAAAGCGCCTGGGCCTGCCCGATGGCTGTATCCCGATCGAGCCGATGATCGAGACGCCGCAATCGATCATCGATCGCCATGGCAGTTGTCCGCTGTTGGGAATCGTGCTGGCCGCCCGCGGTCGCTGCCACAGCGTACACTTTGGCGTTTACGACTACACGGCCTCGAGCGGCATCACCGCGGCGTATCAGTCGATGGGCCACCCCTCTTGCGACTTCGCGCGCTCGCACATGACCGTCGCTCTCGCCAGCACCGGTGTGCATCTCTCGGACGGCGCGACCAACATTTTGCCGGTTGCGCCGCATCGGGGTGAAAACTTAACAGCCGATCAGATCGCGAAAAATTCCGATGCTGTTCACGGCGCATGGCGCATGGCATACCGTGACAACATGCATTCGCTGGTGAATGGCATTTACCAAGGCTGGGATTTGCATCCCGCCCAATTCGTCGCGCGCTATGCCGCCGTTTACAGCTTTTTCCTGCAAGGCCTTGAGCCAGCGTCAGGACGTCTCAAAGCCTTCGTCGAAAAGGCCGCGCTCGCTTCCTTGTTCGGCGATGTCTTTGACGACGCCGCAACCGGCCAAGGCCTGTTGAACTTCTTCCTGCGCGGCATCGCCTGTGGAGCCATCACCGAAGCCGAAGCGTTGGAGACGGGCCTGAGCATCGACGAAATCCGGTCGCGCTCGTTCTACAAGATTCTGACGGGCCGGCGCGAAAAGTAGTCCCGGACTTGAGTCCGTTCTTTGGAGCTTTCAAGAGCGGACTGAGGTCCACGACTACGTTTCATTTCATTTCGAAATCGGCGGCTTTCAGGCCCTTTTTACCGCCTCCAACGCCGAACTTCTCGGGTTGGTAATCGCCGACGATCGTGACATCCGCTTTGGCAGGGACGTCCATGCCCAAGCCCCAGAAAACCCCGTTCACCACCAGGCGTCGCAGGTTCTCCTCTGTTAGATCCGTCGCCGCACCCATGGTCGTGCATAGGACGCGCTGGCTTTTGTCACCGGTTTTCACTTCGCGATGCCACGCGATGGGCATCATCGGCGTATTGATGTCCTGCATCTGCTTGTCGCTGGCGCGTTGCTTTTGATAAGCCGCCGCCGGATCTTTCGCGGTCATTCCATTTACCACTTGTCCGCGCAAAAGGATCGTCGCGTCACTGGGCGGATAGGCTTCATAGACATCGGTGGTGCAGAAAATTTCGCCGACGCCGCGCAGCAAGGGATCATTTGCCGCTGCGCTTTCGGGGATGGCGCGGGTGCCTTCGCTGCCATGTTTGCCCCAATGATTCACCCATTGCTCGCCAAGCACGTCTTTCCCGAATTTGTTAAACTTGGAGTAGCCGCTTGTCCCCGGAAGCTGGAACATGTGGGTGCTCGTCCTCAGACCGATGATCGGAATACCCTTGCCCACCGCTTTTTCGAAAATGCCCATGGTCGCATCGGGCCATTTGCGGAAACGCAGGGCTGTGATGATCGCATCCGCCGATTCCAGTGCTTCGGGTTTTCCAAGACTCTGGTCGGCATCCGGGTTGATGGTACCGTCGGGATCGATCGAGAACAACACGGTGCAAGTGAAGCCATGGCGTTTCGCCAGAATCTTCGCGAGCATCGGCATTGCTTCTTCGGATCGATATTCCTGATCCCCGGCGAGCAAGACGATGTGCTTCCCCTTTCCCGGACCATCGCCTCCGGCATAGGTGATCCAGCCCGGGCCGGATTCGGCTTGGGATATTCCGGCGGCCGCAGCGAGGCCTATCAGGATTGCGAGAACGTTTTTAATCATAGAAATAAATACTCGGACGCGGCGGCGGTTCTTTCCATTCTTAGCGCACGATGATCGCCCGCGGTGTCGGCTCAGAGGGTTCCAACACGGGGGTATCCGAGATTCCCTTGCTTTCGACTGCCGCCGACATCGTGCGGTCAACGTGCTTCAAGGGGTCATCGCCGGCCTTGTCACCAAGCACTTCCGAGGTTGGCTTGGGCTCCACACCGAAGCGGTTTTCGAGATACTCGTAACCTTTCATCGCTCCATACAAGAGGCCTGCGGAAGCGATCATCACGCTAAGCGCGGAAGCCCATCCCGACGATGAGGCGCGGGGCTGGACCTGCAACCCGCGGAGCGGCTTGGGAGCTTCCCATACCGGCCGGCCGAGTGCCGCGGTAACGAATTCCGCGGGCACAAGCGCATCAAGCCATGGCCCGGCATCGACGTTGAGAAACGAACTGTATTGCGCCAGAAAACTCTTTGCGTAAGTGGGGCTGGCAAACTCCGAAAATTCTCCGGCTTCGAGCGCGGTGATGACCGCAATTGGCAAGCGTGTTTTGAAGTTCACATCCGCCGCCGTCAGGCCCGCCCGCTCGCGAGCGTCGCGAAGTTGATCACCGATTTGATCCGAGTGTGGCTCCACTTGTTGCGCATGCTATAAACCAAATTTGCGGAGACTGCAAGGAATGCCCATTGCGATTTGACGAAGTCGTCGTCCAGCCTCTAAATCCGCCGCGATGTCGCGCCCCAAGCACGTGCTTTTTGTATGCACGGGAAATACCTGCCGCAGTCCGATGGCTGAGGCCATCCTTCGCCACGCCGTCGAGGGCCGCGACGATTTCCAAACCAGTTCCGCCGGCCTGAGCGCGTCACGCAAAGGTTCCTGCAATGTCGAAACCGCCGCGTTGCTGAAGCGCCGCGGTGTTCGGCTGGAAGGATTTGGCAGCCGCCCGATTTCCGATTCAATCCTGGCCGCTGCCACCCATGTGTTCGCAATGACCCGCGATCACCTGGAAATTCTCGAAGAAAGATTTCCCGCACACTCTGACAAATATTTCCTCGTCTGCGAATTCGTGGAAATCCCCGGCAAAGGAATCGGCACCGATATCCCCGACCCCATCGGAATGGGCCGCGAGGCGTATCAGGAAGTGGCCGACATGCTTGACCTGGCGATCCCCACGATTGTCGAGTATATCGATAGGACGTGGACGTAGTTCATTGGTCATGGGTTGATGAGTCACGGGTTGATGGGTGAAGAGGCCTCCCACCCATGACTCATGACTCATGACTCATCAACTCTTCAATCCCCCTCCGCAGCTTCTCTAACAGTTCTGCGGTTTCGGGGCGGATGCGGTCATGCCAGAGGAGCACGGCCTCGTCATTTTCCATCGCTGGAACCGCTGCCTTGGTGACGCGGTGGATGTCGAGGAAACGCTTGGCTTCGGCGGCGGTGGCGAGACAGAACAAGCCCGCGTAAAACCAGGGTTTGGGATCGTCGTAAGTTCTCCGGAGATTGCAGAGCGAACGCGCCATTTCGCAGGAACGCTGGAGACGGCCGTCATTGAGGCCCGCCAAATAATCGAGCCACGCTTCCGAGTGGTCGTTGAGATTGCTGCGGACCAGCCATGACCGGTTCACGCGTCTCGCCCAATCGATCGGGGGCATCGCAGAATGATGGGTCATCTGGGCGATCATCGTAACGGGGCTTATTCGTATTTCAACCAATCGCCATCTGCAAGCCGTTGGCTCTCATCGGTGGGCCCGATCCATTCCCAGACCCATGCGGTTTCGGTCCGGCTGTCCTGCCGCATCACCGTAGCGGGCAGCCGGCGGTATTGGATGCCTTCCGTTTCACCAGCGGCAAGGCCTTCGAAAATATCGAGCGCGGCAAGCTGTTCCGCATCCACCGCGAAAACCTCGCCGTGGATTTCATCGCCCGCGTCGTCGAGGACGAGGCCCGGATACCAATCGATCCGATACATCCGCCCGGCGACCGTGGCTTCCGTGACAAACTCCGCGCCCTCCATCCGGAAATGATTCGATCCGTCGCGGCGAAGTGTTCCGTAAACGAAAACGAGCTGCGTGGGGGGAACCATGGCGGTTGTTCAACGGGTCTTGTCGTAACCGATTTCGTTGTCGAGTGCCTGCCTCAGGTCGTCAAGCCCTTCGCCACTTTCCGCGGAAATGGGGATGATGTCGATTTTCGGAAAACGGTCGCGCAGCGTGGCCAAGTTTTCGGCGGAGGCTTCCAAATCCATCTTGTTGGCGACGATTTTCCAGGGGAAGCGGGCGAGTTCGGCGTCGTATTCCTTGATTTCCTTGCGCAGGATTTCGAGGTCGGAAATCGGATCGCGGCCTTCGCTGCCAGCGATGTCGAGGACGAACAACAGCACCCGGCAGCGGGTGATGTGGCGGAGAAATTCATGGCCCAGCCCGCGGTTTTCGTGAGCGCCTTCGATGAGACCCGGGATGTCAGCGATCGTGCAGCGCCGGTAACCCGGAAACTCGACCACGCCGACGACCGGCTGCAAAGTGGTGAAAGGATACGACGCCACCTTGGGCTTGGCCGCGGACAACTTGCCGAGCAGCGTGGATTTTCCGGCATTCGGGAAACCGACCAGGCCCGCGTCCGCGATCCGGCGCAGTTCGAGATAAAACACCGACTGGTCGCCCGGGGTGCCCAACGTGTGTTCGACCGGCGTCCGGTTGGTGGCTGTTTTGAAATTCCAGTTGCCCCTGCCCGGTTCGCCGCCTTTGCAAAGCACGAACTCCTGCCCGATTTCGGTAAGGTCGGCGATGGGCTCAAGGTCGATGCCTTCATCGCTCCGCTCATAATCGACGGCTTCCTGGATGGTCACCGCAGTGCTGCGGAAAACGACCGTCCCCGGTGGCACTTTGCCGATCACGCTTTTACCGCTTTTGCCGGTCTTGCGGCCGCCGGCCCCGTTTTTGCCGTCCTCAGCGACGAGTTTCGGATCGTAGTGGTAGGCGCGGAGGTTGTCGGTCGATGGATCAACGACCAAGACGATATCGCCTCCGCCCCCGCCGTCGCCGCCGTCAGGCCCGCCCTGGGGCACGTATTTTTCCCGCCGCCAGGAAACGACGCCGTCCCCCCCGTCGCCGGCTTTCGCGAAAATGCGGATGTGATCGATGAACATGGCGCGAGAGAGTCGCCAACAAACCTTTGCTGTCAACGGAATCGTGGCGAGGTTGTCGCCGAAAAGGAATCAAGGAGCGGGGCGATCTCCAGTTCGCCGCAGCCCATGAGGTGACGATGGTCTGAGGCAAATCGCTATTCATCGGCGATCCATGGACCACGGCGACCGGGAGATCGCCGCTCCTTGTTTCCGAGTGCGACGTGTCCCGATGCGTAAACTAGAGCATCAAACAAACGATGGCTTTAAACGAAAGATTGCCGACTCGCCCTCTTATCTTGCTATTTTGTCGCTATATTCGCGCCACTATTTCGTTTAAAACGCCAATTTTAGGCGATAAAGTTGCGGTTCCCGCCGATGTAGATGGCAAGACCTAAGGAGCCTCGACGCCTACGTCGATGCAGCGGTCCGATATTCCGTCGGCCGCAGTCCCCTAAGGAGCACCATCATTCTGCCGGCGGTGCGGTCTGCCATTCCGCCAGCCGCTGAGTAGAAGTTGATGGTTGAGAGTTGATTGTTGATAGCAAGAGAGAAGACGCCCTTCCTTAAAACGGTTTCGTCTCGCCAGACTCGGCATTTCTTCGCTAACCAGTAGCTGAACTAAATCCAATGTGCGGCAGTAAAGAAGCTAATGAAGGCGATCCCGGATAGCCCGCCGCCTTGGCTGCGCCTGTTAGCGAAAGCTTCGGCAATGGTCGGTGTTATCTTTGGGATATTACTCCTCTCACTTTCAGTTCGCTTCAGCACTGATGCATACACCGTTGCAAAAAAATACGTTTCCGAATCAGGAGATCAATTTCGGATTTTCGCCGAGGAAACCTCAGGAGGCTCATCTCTTGATTCTTCCTACCGACATGGTCTTTACGAGGCGGCTGCTGCCGGCGATGTCCTTACCATTCGTGGGTGGGGATTGATTACGCTGTCTCGAAACGGCAGCTTGGTTTCTTGGGATGTTTCAGAGGACATCCTGTTTCAGCTTCTGTTTACGATAGCTGCATTTATTCCGCTTTTGCTCATGCGGCGATATAGAAGGCCGTGGGTGCGCTGTGTTTGCTATGGAATCGGAGGTGTTTTCGCAGCACTCACCATTTTGCTTGTGCTCGGGGGCCTCTTTGCAAGCTGATAACCCGCCGGGCAGGAGTCTTCCTTCTTCCCATCAACCATCAACTCTCAACCATCAACTTCTTCCTCAGCGGTTGGCGGATTACCAGGCCGCTGCATCGACGTAGGCGTCGATGCTCCTTAGGGCCCGCTCCTTTTTCCTTCCGTTGGCCTTACAAATCGGCTAAATTTGGCCATGCAGTTGCGGCTCGCGGTCGGTTTCACGGCCCTCATCCTTGCTTTCGCCCCCGCGGTTTTCGCGGGCGGGAAAAAGGAAACCAAGGTTTCGATCACCTTCCACCTCCAGGCGGAGGACACGGACAACCCGAAGATGATTTTCGACCAGTTGACCAATGGCAAACGCCTGTTTTTCCATCGCTTGCCCGAGATCGGCACCAAGGATGTGCAGTCCTTCAACCCCTTTCCCTCGGATTTCGGCGATTACGGGATGGTGGTCAAATTGAAGGGCAACGCTGCGAGCCGTTTCACCGCCCTCACCAACGCGTATCAGCAGAAGTGGATGATCTCGCAGGTCAACGGCAAGGTCGTGGACGGCTTCCTGATCGACAAGGAGGTGGACGATGGCCTGATCGTCATTTGGAAGGGCATCTCGCTGGCCGACATCAACATGCTCGACGAAGAGCTGCCGCGGATCGGTCACGAGGGTGAGAAAAAGAAAAAGAAGAAAAAATAGCACGATAATGGCGCGAATTCTCTCTTTGTTAGTAGCCACGGCCGGACTTCTCCAGGCGGGTCCGATCGACCTCCGGTTGCCAACCCCCAACCAACATCTCCTCACCGGCGAACCCGACAAGTTCTACATGTATGTGGATCGGGATTTCGAAGGCCAGCACACCTGTCCCTGGGAAGGTGGCTCATTCGGTTTTGTTCGCTCACCGATCCGAGTGGGAAGCGAGATGGTGCTCACGAAATTTCATGAAGGCATCGACATCGCACCGACCCAACGAGATGCCGTGGGCAACCCGCTGGATATGGTTTCAAGCATCGCGGCCGGTCGCGTGGTCCATGTGAGCCCGATCGCCGGGCAAAGCAATTACGGGAAATACGTCGTCGTCGAACATCCCTGGGAAGGTTCGGCCGTGGTTTCGGTGTATGCGCACCTTTCGGAAATCACCTGCCATGTCGGCGACACCGTGGAAGCTGGTGGTGTGTTGGGAAAAATGGGCTTCACGGGTGAAGGCATCGACCGCACCCGCGCGCATTGCCATCTCGAACTCGGCATGGTGATGAGCACCCGCTACGAAGACTGGCACAAAAAATTCGGCGGCGGCACCAATCTCCACGGCCTTTACAACGGCATGAACATCACCGGCATCGAAGTCTCGCGCTTCTTCATCGAGCACAAAGCCAATCCTAACCTCCAGTTCAGCGATTTCATGGCAAGCACGCCGGTCTATTTCAAAGTCACGGTGCCATCGCATGGCGTCCCCGATTTTGTGAAGCGCTATCCCTGGCTCAGCCACGGCACCGCGGATGCCGCGACGTCGTGGGAAATCAGCTTCACCGGCACCGGCCTGCCTGTGGCTTTCAATCCGAGCCAACGCCAGGTCACCGCGCCGACCGTGACATCCATCCGGCCCTCGACGATTTCCCATCGCTATCTCACCCGCGGCTTGGTGACGGGTGAAGGCAATCAGGCCGCTCTCACCGCTTCCGGGAAAAACCTGATCGCCTTGCTGACCGATGATTTCCCGGTCGCTCCGCCGACTCCCCCGCTTTCCCATGACCATCTCCGCTAAACTCGCAGCGCTCGGCCTCGAACTGCCAGCCGTCCCCGCCCCCGTCGCCAGTTATGTCAACTGCGTGCGCAGCGGCAATCTGCTTTTCCTTTCCGGCGGCCTGCCGATCCAAGGCGATATTAAGATCATCGGCAAAGTTCCCTCGGCGGTTTCCATCGAAGAAGCCCAGGGTGCGGCGCGCATGATCGTCCTCAACCGCCTTGCGGTGGTGCAGGGCGAAATCGGTTCGCTGGACAAGGTGAAGCAGATCGTGGCGCT
>JANMJQ010000063.1:0-37161 GCA_031371445.1 Akkermansiaceae bacterium | reverse complement strand
GCCTTGGCGGGCGATATTCCGGCCTCGCGTCGGGATTTTGATTTCGATGCGCCCTGAGCCAAGCGGACTCATCAAGGGCAGGTGCCGCCGCCGGGTAAAGCACGGCAGTCGGGATTCTTCAGCGTAGTTTTCCACACCGATCCCGGATCTGATAAAGGGACAGGCCTTTTATGTGGAAATCCTTGTGGGGGAGTTGGGAGGGGGTTAGGTTGGTGCATGAGAAAAGGGCGATGGTTGGCTTCGTGGCGGAGTTCCGGGGGTAAGCCGGTGTTTTATCACTGCATTTCGCGAGTGGTGGATCGGCGGTTTGTGTTTGGGCTGATGGAAAAGGAAAAGTTCCGGACATTGATGCGCATGCAGGAGAAATTCACGGGTTGCCGGGTGCTTTCATATTGCCTGATGGCCAACCACTTTCACTTGATGCTGGAGGTTCCGCCGGTTGCAGCGGCCGGTTTGACTGACGAGCTGCTGCTGAGACGACTTCGGGCTCTCTACCGCGAGGCTTTTGTGGCGGTGGTGGCGACGGAGTTGGCGGAGGCGCGGGGTTCGGGACCTGAAGGCGCTGTTGCCTCTGTCCACGCGCGTTTCAACTACCGGATGCACGATCTCGGCGAGTTTATGAAGGGCCTGCTGCAACGTTTCACCCAATGGTTCAACCGAACCCATTCGCGAACCGGCCGCTTGTGGGAAGATCGCTTCAAGAGTGTCATCGTCGAAGATGGTGTGGCCGCGAAGACGATCGCCGCCTACATCGATCTCAATCCGGTGCGCGCGGGCATTGTGAAAGATCCCGCCGACTACCGCTGGAGCAGCTATGGCGAAGCGATTGGGGGAAGCGCCAGGGGAAATGGGAAAACGGCCCGCGCTGGATTGATACGGGCGCTGGGGGCGAAAGCACTAAATCCTAACCATGAAATTCTAACCGAAGACGCTGAGAGAGGCGAGGATGCGGCGCTGTGGAAAGAGGTAGCGCGGGGATACAGGCAGTTGCTGATGTCGGGGGCTGTCGGGAAATCGGTGGAAAGCGTGGGCCGTGATGGAGAAACGGTTGTTATGACGACGCGCAAAGGGATTTCAAAAGACGAAGCGCGGGCGGCCAATGAAGGCGGCGGGGAAATTCCCTTCGGCAAAATGCTGCGCCACCGAGTGCGTTATTTCACAGATGGTGCAATCATCGGCAGCCGGATATTTGTGAATGAGGCTTTCGCGGCTTCGAAGGTTCGCTTCGGACCGAGGCGTGAGACCGGCGCGAGAAAACTGCGGGGTGTTGCCTCCCCTGCCGCCGGCGTGCTTTGGAGTGTCCGGGATTTCCGGAAGGGAATCGCTTAAGCCGAACACCCAGCGGACCCGCGAGGGGAAGCGCGCATTTGGGGACCGTTCGTCGGAATCCTACAAAAGCCCGGCGTGAAATTCCTATCAGGTTTCCGCCGGATGGCTAGTGTAAGGGTTCCGCGGCCCCATTGCTCGCGCGCAAAATCCTCCTCATCGAACCCAAACCCACACCACCATGTCAGATATCAATGTCGCCATCGTCGGTCTCGGCTTCGGAGCCGAGTTCATCCCCATTTACCAACGTCTCAAAGGCGTCAACCTGAACGCGATCTGCCAGCGCACGCAATCCAAGCTCGATGAGGTCGGCGACAAGTTCAACATCTCCAAACGCTACACGTCTTACGACGAGCTGCTCGCCGATCCCGACGTGCATGCCGTGCACATCAACTCACCGATCCCCGATCACGCCGAGCAATCGATCAAGGCGCTCAAAGCCGGCAAGCACGTGGCTTGCACCGTGCCGATGGCGACCAGCGTCGAGGATTGCAAAAAGATCGTCGATCTCGTGAAGCAAACCGGCCTCAAATACATGATGATGGAAACGGTGCTCTATGCGCGTGAGTTCCTGTTCATGAAGGAGCTCTATGACAATGGCGAGCTTGGTAAAATCCAGTTCATCAAAGCGACTCACCAACAGGACATGGATGGCTGGCCGGGTTACTGGCCGGGCTTGCCGCCGATGTACTACGCAACGCACTGCGTGGGGCCGGCCCTCGGATTGATGCGTTCGGAAGCGGAATATGTTTCCTGCTTCGGCTCCGGCACGATCCGCGAGGAAATGCATTCGTGCTATGGTTCACCTTTCGCTGTTGAAACCACACACGTCAAATTCAAGGACAGCGATGTCTCTGCGCACATTTACCGCTCGTTGTTCGACGTGGCGCGCCAATACCGCGAATCGATTGAAGTCTATGGCACGAAAAAGTCGGTCGAGTGGCCGCTGATCGAACACGATCCGCTAGTGCTTCACACCGCGAAGCTGCCGGAGCCGGAAATCCCGTCGCCAATCAAGACCCCGGACTTCGCCAAGTATCTGCCGGAGGAAATCCAACTCTTCACCATGGGCGGTGTGTATGGCGGCGACACCGGCGAGTCGCACCTTTCGTTCGTGCAAGGCGCCGGCCACGGGGGATCGCATCCGCACCTGGTCTATCAATTCGTGAAGATGCTGCAGAGCGGCAAGGACGCGTATCCAAACGCCATCGAAAGCGCGAACATCACCTGCACCGGCATCCTTGCCCACGAGTCCGCCATGAAAGGCGGCGAGTTGATCCGCCTGCCTGAGTGGACGCACCGCAAGTAAGCGAACGAGTCATTCAAAGCCGCATCCGTTCAAGCGGGTGCGGCTTTTTATGGAGCGACGACACTCTTGTCGTCTCTGGGGTGGACAAGAGTCGACGTTAATCAAGATGACGACAAGAGTGTCGTCACTCCTTAGTTTTTCAACACGACTCGCAGCCTCGCCTTGCCGGCGCGGAGATGGTCGAGGGCGGCGTTGACGTCGGTCATCGCAAAGGTCTCGGTGACCGGCGCGATCTGATGCCGGGCGCAGAAGCCGAGCATCGCTCTAACGGTTGCCGGCGATCCCAGTGGCGAGCCGGAGATCGATTTTCTTCCGCCGATCAGCGGGAAGGGGTGCCACTTGTTCAGGAACTGGAGCGCGAGATGGTCAGTCCGCCGATGCCAATTACACCGACCCGCTGCGTTGGCTTGACGCCGAAATCATGGATCGGCCCGAAGACCGTGATGCCGCCGCAGAACAAGGGGCCCGCGGTGGCGGGATCGACGCCCTCCGGCAGCTTGGTCGTCCATTCCCAGTTCGCCCGGATTCTATTGGTGAAGGACTCGCTCATCCGCCAATGATCGCGGGAAATCGCCTGGGTGCAAATCGGATTCGCCAAAGCCGCAAATGATCATCGGGGCATGAACCTGCATCGCCATGCTGATGAGATGACTCGCGCGCGAAATTATTTTCGTTTTCGGATGTTCATTTTTCACACGCCTGTTGCCAAAGTACGAGGAAGCTGGTAGCAGTTTTTTCAATGGGTCGCAGTATGCCGCAACTTGAATTCCGCTGGTCGTCCTGGCTGCGGGTTTTCAAGGCGCCGCCCCCTCCAGCGAAGAGCGCCGGGAGCGACGATGCCGGTCTAACAGCATGGTGCGCGGAGGCTTCGAAATCGCTGGGCTTGCACGAACTCGGCCGCAAAGTTGTGGTCTTTTGGAACCCGCGGATGCAAACCACCGCAGGCCGCGCGTGGTGGCCTGACCGGAAGATTGAGCTGAATCCCAAGCTCAAGGAATGCGAGCCCGACCAGGTGTGGCGCACCTTGAAGCACGAGCTGGCGCACCTGGTCGCCTACGAACGCTACAGCCGCCGCCGGATCGATCCGCATGGCCCGGAATGGCAGCATGCCTGCGCGGAGCTCGGGATCGCCGGCGAAGCGCCGTTTCACAATCTCCCCTTCAAGCGCCGCCGGATGATGCGGAAGCATGCCTACGTTTGTTCGAACTGTTTCGAAGTTCTCCATCGTGTCCAGCCCCTGAGAAAAGCCGTCGCCTGCTATGCGTGCTGCCGGAAATTCAACCAAGGCGCTTATCACGAAAGATACCGCCTGATCAAAACCGATAAGTGATTTCCAAGAGGCGGACTGAAGATCCGCGGTCCGACTTTCAGCGCCCGCGGTCGGCGACGAACAACGTGTGCGTGAAGCGTTTGGCCTTGGGATAGGCTTTCGCGCCAATGCACTCGACGTGTCCGAAGGATTTTCCCAACAGGCCCGCGAAGGATTTGTCGGGGTGCGCGGACCAAAAAACCACGCGCCCGCCAGGTCGGAGCGCGGACTTCACCCGTTCGATGCCGGCCTTGAGATAGAGCCGCTGGTTGGAGTTTTGGACGAAGGGATCCGGCCCGTTGTCCACGTCGAGGAGGATCGCGTCATAGCAGCCTGTCGATTTCCCGATCAGATCATAGACATCGCCGCCATAAATCTTCACCCGCGGGTCGTCTAGCAGGTGGCCGTTCACCTCGTTCATAAATTCACGATTCCATTGCACTACTTCCGGCAGCAGTTCGGCGACTTCGACGTGGGTTGCCGGCCCGGCCAATTCGAGAACCCGCCGGAGCGTGAAGCCGAAGCCCAGCCCGCCGATGAGAACCCGTGCGCCAGCCGGCAGTTGGGCACAGGCGATCTCCGCCATCTCTTGTTCGGATGCCGAGGCAGTGGTGCTCATTAACTGGAGACCAGCGACTTTCAAAAAATAGTGCCCGTCGTGCTCGTGCAAGGTCAGATTGGCTCCGTCCGGGGTCGTGCAGCTCGCCAAGGTGCGGGTGATTTTCATGTTTCGGGTCTGCCCGAGGGCTCCAGTGGACGCTCCAAGCCTTGACACGATGGGACTTGCACGCCCCGCCGTCACGCGTCAATCTTCGTTACTGAAATGAGCGAACGACGCGTCGTCATCACTGGCATCGGATGTATTTCCCCCCTCGGCAACGATTTGAAAAGCACGTGGGAGGGCCTCAAGGAAGGTCGCAGCGGCATCTCCACCATCACCAACCTCGATCCAACTCCCTTTGACTGCAGAATCGCAGGCGAGGTTAAAAATTTCGAAGCTGACGGATATTTCAACGTGCCCAAGGACGCCCGGCGCTCGGACCGTTACGTCCAGTTCGCGGTCGCCGCTTCGAAAATGGCGATGGCGGATTGCGGCATCGATATTTCCACCATGAACCCGCGCCGCATGGGCGTCATGGTCGGCAGCGGCATCGGTGGACTTTCCACTCTTGAGCGCGAGCACCTGGCCTACGTCCAAAAAGGTCCGAAGCGCGTCTCGCCCTTCACGATCCCGATGATGATTTCCAACATCGCCAGCGGCATCATCTCGATGGAGTTCGGCCTGCTCGGACCCAACATGGTCATCGTCACTGCCTGCGCGACGTCCAACCACAACATCGGCGAGGCTTGGCGCATCATCAAATTCGGCGATGCCGATGTCATGCTCTGCGGTGGCGCGGAGGCGGCGGTATTGCCAATGGGCTTGTCCGGATTTTCAAATATGAAAGCGCTCAGCACGCGCAACGATGAACCCGAACGCGCATCCCGTCCGTTCGATCGCGATCGCGATGGCTTCGTCATGGGCGAAGGCGCGGGCGTTGTCGTCATCGAAGAACTTGAGCATGCGAAAAAACGCGGCGCACACATCTATGCGGAACTCATCGGCTATGGCGTGAGCGCGGATGCCTATCATCTGAGCGCGCCATCACCCGATGGCAGCGGTCCGGCCTATGCCATCGAAATGGCGTTGCATCATGGCAAAAAGAATCCTTCGGACGTCACCTATTTGAATGCCCACGCCACTTCCACCGGCTTGGGCGACGTGGCCGAAACCAAGGCCATCCGCCTGGCCTTCGGGGACTATGCCGACAACGGTTTGATGGTCAGCTCAACGAAGTCGATGACCGGCCACATGCTCGGAGCGGCAGGCGGCATTGAACTCATCGCGAGCGTCATGGCGATCAAGGACGGTGTTATTCCTCCGACGATCAACGTCGACAATCAGGACCCTGCCTGTGATCTCGACGTGGTTCCGAATGTGGCCCGCGAATTGCCGGTGGATGTGGCGTTGAGCAACAGCTTTGGCTTCGGTGGTCACAACGCCTCCGTCCTTGTGAGCCGCTATTCGTGAGTCCCATGCAATCCCCCGTGCACCGGCACAACGCCGAAGTGGCGTTCGGCGATACCGATGCAAGCGGCTGGATGCATTTCCCGAACTTCTTCCATTTCGCCGAAGCCGCCGAGCATGCGTTTCTCCGCGCACGGGGCGTTCTCGTTTTCGATCGCACGCGAGGTGGCTGGCCGCGGGTCAGCGTGAGCTGCGATTTCAAGCGGCCGCTGTTGGTTGGCGACCGCATCGAGGTGCTGCTCGGTATTTCACGCCTCGGCGCTTCGTCGATCACATGGAATTTTGAAATCGTCAACGCGCTGGGTGAAGTCGCCGCATCGGGAACCATGACCAACGTCCGCGTGGATGGCCAGGGCCGCCCGGTGGCGATCAGCGACGACGAACGCGCGCGGTTGGAGGGCGCTTGATATGGCTGACGCTCCTGAAATCTCCGGCCGCATCGTGCTTGTTCCGACACCGATCGGAAATCTAACAGATATCACCTTGCGGGCCCTTGAGGTACTTCGCGGCGCCGATCGCATCGCCTGCGAAGACACCCGCCACTCGGGCCAACTGCTGGCCCATCACGGCATCCCGCACAAGCCGTTGGTTTCGCTGCACGACCACAACGAAGCGCGGCGCGCGCCCGAACTCATCGCCGCCGCGCGCGCGGGTGAAACCGTTGCGGTCATCAGCGACGCGGGCATGCCTGGCATTTCCGATCCCGGTTATCGTCTTGTGCAATTGTGCATCGAATCCGGCACGCCGCTCGAAGTTCTGCCCGGTCCCTCGGCCGTGATCACCGCACTTATCGGTTCCGGCTTTCCCTGCCATGCCTTTCACTTCGGCGGCTTCCTCTCGGTGAAATCCGGCAAGCGCCGCAGCGCGCTTGCGGCGGTGCTTGCCAGTGGCGAAACCGGAATCTTCTTCGAATCGCCCCATCGCATTGTTTCGACGCTGGAAATTCTAACAGAAATCGCTCCTTCCGCGCGCGCTTGTGTGGCCCGTGAGCTCACGAAGAAATTCGAGACCTATCACCGCGGCACGGCGGCAGAGCTGTTAGGTCATTTCCAAAGCCACGCGCCGAAAGGTGAGATCGTGTTGCTGGTGCATGCGCCGGAGGCATGAACGCCGGTTGTCTTTGTCCCGGAGGGAAATCGGACATTAGCCCGTGGACGTCAGCCAGAGATGTTTTTTGCTGCAACGGACTTAAGGAGGCAGGACGCCTACGTCCTGCCAGATTGAATGGACGTAGGCGTCCATTCTCCCTAGCATCTTTTCATCATGAAAGAAAAACGCGCATTGTGTGTGCAGGGCCCGCTTCCCTTTCTCATTTTGATCCTGGTCGGTGGAGCGGCGGTTTTTACCGGCCGCTTGAGGGACATTTTGGAAAACGCGCCTTACCTGTTGGTGTTGATCGTGCCGGCGGTGATCCTGTGGTTGAAAGGCCTGTTCATCGTTTCGCCCAATGAAGGAAAGGTGCTGACATTTTTCGGACGCTACACCGGAACTGTTAGAGAAGCCGGCTTTTGGTTTGCGAACCCCTTTGCGAGCAAGGACAGGATTTCTCTCAAGGTCAGCAATTTCCAAAGCCCTCAGCTCAAGGTCAACGACGCCCAAGGCAACCCGATCGAGATTGCCTGCATTGTCGTCTGGCGCGTGGTGGACACGGCGAAGGCGATGTTCGACGTGCAGGACTACAACGTCTTCGTCCACATCCAATGCGAAACCGCGCTGCGGCATCTTGCTTCGCATTTCCCTTACGAACCGCATGAGCCCGGTGAAGTCTCATTGCGCGGCTCTCCGGAAAAAGTCGGCGAAACCCTGCAAGCCGAGCTGCAGACACGGGTGCAGATCGCAGGCATTGAAATCATCGAAGCCCAACTTTCACACCTCGCCTACAGTCCTGAAATCGCCCAGGCGATGCTGCGCCGCCAGCAAGCCGCGGCGGTGATCGGCGCGCGCAAGTTGATCGTCGAAGGTGCGGTTGGCATGGTGGAAATGGCGCTCAAAAAATTGGAAGCCGACAACGTGGTGCATCTCGACGAGAAGAACAAATCGGTGATGGTGAACAACCTGATGATCGCCCTGGTATCCGAGTCGCATATCCAGCCGGTCATGTCCACCAGCACGGCGGGTTGAAGAAACGAGGTTGAGAGTTGAGAGCGATCCAAAATTTTGAACAGGAGGAAACGGAGGGAGCAGAGAAAAAAATCAAGGCATCCTTTCCCGAGTCCTAACTCATATGTCTTCCTCCGTTTACTCCACTACCTCCTGTTTAAAAATCTTCAGTCGACACAAATGAAAGTCGGTGGCCTCAATCTCCAGGTGGTGCCCAAATTTCGAGACGGAGACCATTGGATGTGAAACGCTGGAAGTCGCTGTCACGTGTGATCCAAGTACAGGCATGCTCAATGGCAAGTGCGGCGTGGGAGGCATCGGAAACGAGCTTCCCGGCAGCTTGGCGAGTCCGGCAAAGTTCAGCGACGAGTGGCCAATGGAGGTTTCCAGGCTGCAGCCACTGGCAAATCCCGGGGGCCACCAAACTGTCAATGACCGCAAGAGCTTCGGAAAGCGGTGTCGGGCCATTAGGGAATTTCGCTTGCGTGACAATGCGGACAAATCCAGTCGCGACGGCCGCGGAAATTGCGCAGGGCTCCGACGCCGCCAAGGTTTGTTCAAGACGTTCCCGGTAAAAGTCGTGCTGCGCCTGATCCGCGCGGTGGGCGTAGATCAGGATATTGACGTCGAACAGAATCATCCGGGAAGTTCGTCGTTCAGGAAGGCATCCAGTTCCGCGGGGGAGGTATCAATCGGCATGGCCCCCCGTCCTTGGAATATTGGCATGGTGAACCGCACGGCGGGACGGGCGGGTGAGGCGTCAAAGAGCACGCGGCGGAGACCTTCATCGACCACCGCTCCAAACGTGGTCCGCCGTTTCGCGGCGAGTTCCTTTGCCGCAGCCGCCAGCGCGTCGTTGAGGATCAGAGTCGTTCGCATTTATAAGTAGCATATTTATGTTTTCCTAGGAAGCAAGGGATTTCAAGCCTCGAACCGCAACCAACAAATTTAAGAAATCCTTACTATCCACTTGCGGGCTGCCGGGATTTCGGTATCCATGGATCTCATGAAATCACTCATGCTTGTGGCGGCGATAGTCGTGGGAGCGCTTTGCGGATCGTGCAACACCATGATCGGCGTTGGCCGCGATCTCCGGCTTGGCGGGGAAGGCCTTGAAAGCTCGGCGGCCCGGGCCAAAGGCGGTTCCGGTGGCGGCGGCGGCGATACTTCCGGAGCGCCGGTGTATTAATAGCCGCGCCAGAAAGGGTGGCGCATTAATAGCCGCGCCAGAAGGCGATGGCGCAGACGGCGATTGCAATGCCGTAAGCGATGCCGGCCAGGCAACTCAAGGTCCAGCGCTTGGAGTCGGCGGTCACCCAGGTCACCGCGTCGCGGAACAGGTAGGGCATGCCGACGAAAAACAACGATGCCGTGAGAATGAGATAGGCATAACTGGAGACCAGCAGCCGCGAAACAGGGTCCTTGAGAAAAGCCGCGCCCAGCAGCGGGGCGGCGACCATCAGGCCCAGCACTCCAAGGGCGCGGACCGCCAGGAAATCACGGACACTGCGGCAGACCAGCACCGCGGTGATGGGGACCAGGATTTGCAGTGGCCGTTTCGCGCTGTCGAACTCACCGAGATTCATCGTCAGCGAGCTGAGGGTGCCCATGCCATCGGGCGCGATCAGCAGCCAGAACCAGGCGAGGCCGATCCCTAACAGAATCTGCCCGAGCATGTCGTTGCGCGGAAATTTTTTCAGGAAGCCCTGCGTCGTTGCGGGCTTGGCCAGCGCCAGCGAATGGACGCCGATGAGGATGACGGACAGCACCAGGCCCGTGGTGAAAAGCGACAGGTGGAGGTAGGGGTGCATGCGGCCCCCGGACTAAGGGGCGGAGCGGGAACATTCAAGCGCCATCTCGACAAGGGAATGGGCGAAAATTCACCGATTCATGTATAAGCCGCGATGGTGGCGGCGTTCTCAGAGTAAGCCATGAATCCGCGGCGCCTGATCTTCCCGGAGCCGGGCTGGCTCGATTCACCGACCCCCGGCAGGGTGTCTGGAACCGGGCTGACCGCCTTCCTGGGTCTCGCCATCTACGGATTTACCGTCGGCTACTGGCGCGATCCGCGGCTCGGCTGCTATGTCGCCTTGAAAATGCCGCTGCTGGTGGCACTGACGCTCGGCTGCAACGGACTGCTCAACGGCTTGTTCGGCATGCTGCTGGGAACGGGTCTGGGCTTCCGGCAATCGTTCGTGGCCCTGCTGACCTCGTTTGCGCAGGCCGCGTTGATCCTCGGCTCACTCGCACCGGTGACCTTCTTCCTCGCGTTGAACGCACCTGGGCCTTCCCATTCTCCACGCCATCCTCCGCCAACCCCAACCTGCCATGAATGACCAAGCACCATCATCCGAAATCCAAGCACCGCCTCCCGAAGCACCCTTGCCGGACAAACTCGATTTGAAATTCCTGTTCGAGGCGCTGCTGCATGATGGTGTCGTTGCAGATGACGACTTCGCTGCGGCCCATCCTCGGCCGGTCGGATCACTTCATCACGCAGGAGAAAAAATTCTTCCTCGAACATTGGGGCGACACCGCGGGCACGTCATTGAAATCCACTGCGGAAGCAGCGCCTAAACCGAAGGTTCAGGAATTTCCGGTGCATCGGGATTGAGGGAGTGCCGAGTGAGAAGGAAGAGAGGTGCGAATGTACCGAAAGGAGAAAGGCCTCGGTTGTCGGGTTCCCAATCTGACGCTTGGTTTCTATGTCTTCGCTATCAACCATCAGCCATCCACTCTCAACTTCTTCTTCTAACTTGCGCTGGGGCACGATTCGCGTTTGCATGAGTGATGCGATTTATCCCCCCTCTCGCCGTCCTTGCCCTTTCATTTTTTCTCACCCATTGCGGTGGAGACGGCTACGGGCGGGTGGGGTTGAATGAGGCGCCAAAAGTCGTCAACGTTTCCGCCTACGACCCGAAGGAAAAGCAACGGGCCGGCGATTCGTTTTCCTCCTCTGATGTTTCCGCGCTCAGGCGCAATGGCGCCCGCGGCTTGATCGCGCGCTGCGGCAAGGGCACGGCCCTGGATGAAAAATGCGCGGACTTTCTAACAGCCGCGGATCGCGCGGGGATGATGCTGGGAACCTACTACTTCGTGTTGAAGAGCAGCGATCCTGTTTGGCAGGCGGACAACTATGTGAAGCGGCTGCGTGAAATCGTCGTCACGCGTGGGCTGCAGGGCAAACCGATTTTGCTCGTCGGCGATTTCGACACCAAGTCAAGCCCGGGCGATTTCGTGGCCTTCATCACACGCATCAAACAACTGACCGGTGTGACACCCGCGATCTATTTGGAAAACAGCGATCGCTTGCGCAGCACGTTGAGCAACGCGAGCCCGGCGCAGAAAGCGGTGATTCGCGAATGCCCGTATTGGATCGCGCTCTATTCGCACGACAAGGGATTTAATACACCCCAAGACCTGATGCAGGCTTATGGCGTGTGGAACGAGTGGGCAATGTGGCAATACGCCGGTGTCGAGTGGAAGGGACGCTCGGTGGCGAAGCATTATCACCATGGGCCATGGAACTCGCCCGAGTACTTCGGCAGCATGGACCGTCCGCTGGAACACAATGCGTTTAATGGCAGCGACGGCGATCTAAGCAGCTTCTGGGCGGGGCATTCGTGGCGGCCGTGAATCTGTTAGAATCATTCATCTAACAGATACGCCCGCGTGAACAATGAGATCACGTGAATGCCTCTTGCTTCGATGGCTTGTCTGCCGCCTTCCTCGCGATCGACGAGCACGAGTGCGAACGCAACCTTGCCGCCCTCGCGTTCGATGGCGTCGATAGCTTTGAGAGTTGAGCCTCCGGTAGTGATGACATCATCGACGACGATGACCTGGTTGCCGGCTTGGAAGTTGCCTTCGATTTGTTTGCCGGTGCCGTGGCCTTTGGGTTCCTTGCGGACGGTGAAAACCTGCAGCGCTTCGTCGGGATGACGGGCGGCCGAGGCCATGCCGATGGCGAGTGAAATGGGATCCGCGCCAAGGGTCATGCCGCCGATGGCATCGATCTTGAGTTGTTCGGAGTGGATCTTCGAACGAACCGCGTGCCAGCCGAGGTCGCCGATGAGATTCGCGCCGAAGGGATCAAGCGTGGTCATGCGGCAGTCGATGTAGAGGTCGCTCTGCTTGCCGGACGCGAGGGTGAAGGTGCCGGTACGGACCGATTTTTGCAGGAGGAGATTTTTCAGGGCATGGGACGTCTGCAGCATGGGGAGAAGAAGTTGAGGGTTGAGAGTTGAGGGTTGAGTGCGAAGAGGAGGAGGAAGAAACGGTGTCCGGGGCTTTTGGGGCCAGGCGCTTGCGGTGTTCGCTTTCTTCTACACTCAACTCTCAACTCTCAACACTCAACTTTGCCCATCTTTGGTACTGGCCAGCTCACCCGGCGGGTCCTAAAATTCCCGGCAGATGATTCTCGGAATGATGGAACCTTCCGGCCTGATCGAGCGGGGCGGGCCGCTGGTCTGGGTGCTATTCGGGCTGGCCTTCATCGGCGCGGTTTGTGTGGTGGACCGGATGTTTTTTTTCCATCGCGCGCGGATCAATGTCGGCAACCTGCTGGTCGGCCTTTCCCATCACGTCCGCCGGCGGGCTTTTGCCGAGGCCCTTCATGAAGCGGCCCGCGCGCCGGGTCCGGTGGCCCGGGTGGCACATGCGGCATTGCTCCGCTATTACCTCAGCCGCAGCGAATTGCGCGATGTGGTGCAGGAGGCCGGCCAACTCGAAGTGCCGCGCATCGAGAAAAACATCCGCGCCATCCTCGGAGCGGCCTTGCTCGCACCCTTGGTTGGCATGCTCGGCACCCTCGTCGGCATGCTCGAAACTTTCCAGACCCTCAGCGAAAAAGGTGGCTTCACCGGCCCGGCGGAACTTTCGGCCGGCGTTTTCACCGCGCTGATCACCTCGGTCATCGGCCTGACAGTGGCGGTGCCGCTGTATTTGTTTTACCTGTATTTCCTCGGCCGGGCGACCCGCCTCGTGCATCGCCTCGAGCGGACCGGGATCGAAATGGTGCATCTCATCGCCGACGCCCGCGAAGAGGAGGAGTTCGCTCCGTTCCGGGGTGAGACCACCGCCGCCAAGAAGGCGAAGCCGCAGCGGGAGCCGGTGAAATGAAGCTGGAAATGACGCTGCCGGAGCGGCCGGGATTCCTTCACGCGATCCCGATCCTGAACATTTTCGCGTTGATGCTGTTGTTCTTTCTGACCGGCCCGTCGCTGGTGATGCAGTCGGGCGTGGCTGTGGATTTGCCGCCATCGCGATTTCAAATGGACCGTTATCAGGACTCGCTGGTGGTAACGCTCGGGCCGGGCGAGCCGGAACCGCGGATTCATCTGGGACGCGATTCGGTGAACATCGCCGAGCTCAGCGCCCGCCTTGAAACCCTGCGGACCGAGGGCGCGACGGCGAAAGCGATCGTTTTGTTGCAGACCGATACCGGGACGCCGGTGGGAACCGAGCGGGAGATTACCGAACTGGTCCTCTCCAAGGGATTTCGCCTCGCGATGGTCGGCAAAACCCAGGCTGCCCCGATACCGAACCCGCCGGGAAAATGAGCGCACAAGTCTCCGCGAAGCCCGCCAAACACTTGCTACACCGCGATACAGTCTTTCGGTGGCGCGGCAATTCGACGTCGATTTTTCCCAAGCTCTTCGCCACGGCCTTCGTCAGCGGTGCCTTTGCCCTGCTCTTGACGACGGTAAATATCCAGGTGCCCAGTGTCGCAAAAACGACAGGCCGCAAGGCTTCGGTGATTTTCCCGATCAACGATGATGAAGGCCGCGCGCTGGCGCTCCGGGCGCAGGAGGGCGGCCCCTTCCCCTCGCGTTTCGAGCTATCCGCGTGGCAGGGAACGGCTGAGATCGAGGCAAACTCGATGCGGCAAGCGGTCTTCCAGCCGCCGCCGTATGTGCCTGAATTGCGGGAACTGACACCCGAAAACGAAGTGGTGGCGATCCCGCTGGCATCGAAGGGTGCGGCATTTTTTCCCGATCGCAAATCGGCTCCACCCGAACCCCCGGACGCAGCCAGGCTGAAACCCGCGCCCTCGCTGCAAGCGCTTTCCGGAATCACCGCAGCGGGACTGCCTCACAATCTGCCGGTCTTTGAAACCGCGGTGGACAGCGCGATGGCAGGGGCCGCATGGCGATTTCTCCTGCGCCTGAACGCCGGCGGCTCGGTCATCGATTGCGTGTCGCTGGAAAAAGGGACCGAAGCTGGTTCCGCCGAATTGGAAGCGTGGTTGCGCCGCGCGACTTTTGCGCCCGATCCCACGAAGCCCTCCCGCTGGATTGCGGTCGGCGTGAGTTTCTCGAACCAAGCCGCCGATGGAACTGACACTCACTGAATTCGTGTTCAACGTCGTGCTCGGGTCCTTCGTCCTGGTGCCGGTGCTGGCCGTGATTTCCCGGACCCTGCATGCCCGGACCGAAGCCCGCTCGCTCGCAAACCGCGTGATCTGCCGTTTGTGCCTGCATGCCTTTGAAGACAACAGCCATGTCGGGATCGTCCATTGCCCGGTCTGCAACGCCGCCAATGAGAAAGGGCGCAGCCGGAAGCTGGGGTGAGGAAGAAGTTGATGGTTGAGTGTTGAGTGCAAGATGAAGAGAAGACGGTGGCTAGAGCTGGGGCTAAAAGCGAATTTCCGACCGTTCTTACTCTCAACCCTCAACCCTCAACACTCAACTTCTTCTTCCGGCTCTCAACCCTCAACTTCGTTTTTTAGTGCCTTGCCCGGGATTTCATGCTTTCCCTTCGCCCCGCCTGTTTGGCCTTCCGCTCGCATGCCCACGAAGCTGACCCGAAATTTCTCGATCATCGCCCACATCGACCACGGGAAGACCACGCTTTCCGACCGGCTGATGGAGGTCACTAGCACCGTCAGCATGCGTGACAGTACGGCCCAGCAGCTCGATTCGATGGATCTCGAGCGCGAAAAAGGCATCACTATCAAGGCCCACCCGGTCGCCATGGAATACAAGGCGAGAGACGGCAAAACCTACAAACTCAACCTCCTCGACACCCCGGGCCACGTCGATTTCTCCTACGAGGTTTCCCGCGCCCTCGCCGCTTGTGAAGGAGCAATCCTGATGGTCGATGCCGCCCAAGGTGTCGAAGCGCAGACCGTCGCCAACCTCCACCTCGCGACCGAGCAAAACCTCACCATCATCCCGGTCCTCAACAAGATCGACCTTCCCGCCGCCGACGTGCCGAAGTGCAAGAAGCAGTTGGAGGAAATTCTCTGCATCCCGGCGGAAGACTGCATCCCGGCCTCAGCGAAGGCTGGCATCGGCATCGAGGATATTCTGGAAGCCATCGTCGCCCGCATCCCGGCTCCGGTTGAGAACCCGGACAAGCTCCTGCGCTGCTCCGTTTTCGACTCGCTATATGACACCTACCGCGGCGTCGTATCCTATGTTCGTGTTTTCTCCGGCACCGTGAAACGCGGTCAACGCGTGAAACTGATGGCCACCGGAAAAACCTACGAGGTTAAGGAGGTTGGCATTTTCACTCCGAAAATGAGCGCGCGCGAGATCCTCTCCGCCGGCGACGTCGGTTACGTGATCGCCAACATGAAGTCCGCCAGCGAGGTGAAGGTCGGCGACACGATGACCGATAACACCCACCCCTGTCCCGAGGCGCTGCCCGGCTACAAGGAAATCCAGCCGATGGTTTTCTCCGGCATCTATCCGGTGGATTCGTCCGACTACGAAGCGCTCAAGCTGGCGATGGGCAAGCTCCAGATCAACGACCCGGCCTTCACCTTTTCCTCCGAAAGCTCGACCGCACTCGGCTTCGGCTTCCGCTGTGGATTCCTTGGCCTGCTTCACATGGAAATCATCCAGGAGCGTCTCCGCCGCGAGTTCTCCATGGATGTCATCTCCACCTATCCATCCGTGATCTACAACGTCACGATGACGGACGGCAGCGAGCGGATCATCGACAATCCGACGCTGTTTCCCGACCCGCAGGGGATCCAGGAAATCAATGAACCGATCGTGAACGTCTATATCATGGTCCCGGGTGAATACATCGGCGACATGATGCAACTCGTGCTCGAAAAGCGCGGCGACGTCACCAACACCGAAACCATCGACGACACGCGCGTCATGCTTTCCTGCGTCCTGCCCCTCTCCGAAATCCTCGTCGATTTCAACGACAAGCTCAAATCCATGACCCGCGGTTACGGCTCGATGGACTATGAACACGCCGGCTACCGCCCTGCGAAAATGGTAAAGATGGACATGCTCATCGCCGGCGATCCCGTCGAGGCGTTTTCCACCATCGTCCACCGCGACAAGGCCGAATCATACGGTCGCATCCTCGCCTCAAAGCTAAAGGAAGTTATTCCCAATCATCTCTTCGTCGTCGCCATCCAAGCCGCGGTCGGTGGCAAGATCGTCGCCCGCGAATCGATCTCGGCCATGCGCAAAAACGTCACCGCCAAATGCTACGGCGGCGACATCACCCGGAAGCGAAAACTGTTAGAAAAGCAGAAGGAAGGGAAAAAGAAGATGAAACTCTTCGGCAAGGTCAACATCCCGCAGGACGCATTCATCAAGGTGTTGAAGAGCGGGGATTGAAAGTAGCAAGGACTTCAGTCCGCCTCTTTAGGATGAGCTAAAAGCCTGTTTGGCCCGCGCAAGTTTGTCTTTGTCGGATGTCTTGAGAACGTGATTGAGCAGCTTCTTTTTCAAATCCACGGGAAGCGTTTTCAAATCGTCAGCCCGATCGCGTGAAAAGCTCCACCCGGAAAACAAACGCGCCGCACCTTCACTTTGCGCTTCGGTCAGATTCTCGGTTTGGGCAGCGGCAACCAGATCGGGACTTCCAAAGTCGAGAAGAAGTGCCTCCGGGATAGTTTCGTATGATCCAAATCCTGTCCACGGACCTTCTCCCGATCCAAACCAACCAAAGAGTGCCTTGATCCTGTCTGCCGTAGCTGGGAATTCTTTGGCGAGGGCTGCTCGATATAGTGGAACACCTTCAGGAATCGCCTCATTGCGGACTTTCTCCCAATTCCACAATGGCTTGATCGATTCTGGCATCCCATCGTTTGCGAGCGATCTCCGCCTCCTTCCGTGCTGCGGCTTTTTCCTCCTCAGTCTCTTCGGTTTTGGAAATTGGTAACCCTACTTCGGTCAAAAGATCCTTTAGGATTTTCGATGATCCATGAGCACCAAGTTGCGCCATGGATTCGCCGTCACGATAGATGTAGAGCTGATGACAGGCATAACAGAGAAGCAGGTCGTATGTATGCTTGTTGGCGCTCACCCGAAGCGCTTGGCGCGGATCAAAACACATTGCGATAGCTCCATCCCAACCGGAAACTGCGGTTTCGAATTCACGAACGGCTATAACCGTTTGTTTTGCATCTAGTTCAGATTGTCCGAGAATCTTAAATCCATGGAGCTTCTCATCCTTGTCGGTTGGTTGCTCCCATGGTTCCAGCGAGTAAAGCGTGACTTTGTCCGGGGCATGGAGTGCTTTGACAACTTCTGGAGGCACCTCATTCTTTTCAGCTTTAGCCAAGGCCATGTAATTGAATATCACGAAAAGGAAAAGGCATGCCGATATCCACTTCATGAATGAAACCTGTCCAAACCATCGAGGCCTGGCAATTCCCGAATCCTCTTGAAGCACTAGCTGCGGGTAAAAAGAAGATGAAACTCTTCAGCAAGGTCAACATCCCGCAGGACGCGTTCATCAAGGTTTTGAAGAGCGGGGACTGAGACGGATGGGCTATTGATCCGCTAATCGGGCGTCTACAATCATCACGACTTTCACCGCTTCATCCGTCCAATAGGTGATGGCGTGTCGGCCGATTATTTTAATTTGTCTTGAACGTTGTTCCTCATCGAAATCCGAGAAATCACCCGGTGTGTTTGGATTGTCCGCGAGTGACCGGATAAAATCCATGATCCGTTTGCGCGCTTCTCCCCGGGCTGGAATCCCATCAAGCAGCTCTACGTGGAGGAAAATACGGTAGGGCTCCATTTACCGAGAAGCCTTGGCATCCAACCGCTGCTCAAATTCATCAGGAGACAGCCAATTTGAGTCATCCGTGTCCTTCATACGGCGAGCCACGTCTGACGAATATTCCGTGCCATCTTCCTGCCGCAGATGAAACAGGAATGCCATCACTTCGTCCCGCGCGTTACCCGGCAGGGCGATGAGTTGCTCCTTGATTTCCTGAACGCTCACGATGCGGGATTTTACGCTAAAATAAAACTACCCGCAAGCGGAAGGGAGAAGCGGATCCACTGGTCCAGTTCACCCCGGGTGCGGACGGCGGTGAGCCCTCAGTTTTGAGGATATCGCCGGGTCTTAAATTCAAATTTCGCCAAAATCTTATTTTATTCGGGGATGTCCGATCATCGAACCTTTCATCAGGACTTCAAAACACCCACCACGTTCCGCATTGCGACATTTTTGGATTTCTGTATAGTCAGCTTATGCAAAAGAGCTTAAGGCTATTATGTCCCGTGATCGCGCTGGCGGTATCGGCCCTGACGGGCTGCGAAAAGCTGACGAGCTCGATGGCCAAACTTCGCAAGGGCAAGGCGGACGCAGGCGCGGAGCAGGCGGCCGTGGAAGGCACCTACAGCCGCGACCAAGTCACCAACGTCAGCAAGGCCAATTTCGCGCAATTCATTTCCCGCAAGAACGCGCTGGTGATCGTGGACTTCAACGCGACCTGGTGCGGTCCTTGCAAGATGATGGGCCCGGTCCTCGACAAGGCCACGGAGTTGCACCCGGGTGTCGTGTACCTTGGCAAGGTCGATGTCGACCAAGCGCCCGAGTTGGCACAGGCCCAGGGTGTCCATGGGATTCCCGATGTCAGGATCTACAAGGACGGCAAAGAGGTGGACCGGATGGTGGGCTTTCCGGGTGAAGCTATGGTGCTCGCGAAAATCGACGAGCTCTCCAAAGGCATCATTCCACCCACCGCGAACGAAACACCGCCCGCAAGCGGGTCCAGTCCGACGCCCGGCGCAACCGCGAAGGCCGAGATCAAGCCCTTCGAAAAAGGCTGGCTGCCCCCGGGGATGACCCGCAAGCAGGGCCCCGGTCCGGATCATCCGCAGCACCCGCAACAGTAGCCCGTTTTCTAACAGCCTGTCTGAAAAATAAGGAGCGCCGACATTTTGTCGACTTAGGACGGCCGACATACTGTCGGCAGTGAAGACAGCGGACAGTATGTCCGCCGCACCCAGCGCTCAGAATGAACGCGCTCCCCTCCATTTTTCAGACACGCTCTAACAGACCCCGGCGACCTTGGCTTTCTTCGCGCGTTCCAGGCGCAATTGCAAATCCGCCAACACGTTCATAAAATACGTGTGCGCCGCCTCGGGTCCGGGATACGGCGTGAAATACCGGTGCACGAGCCCGTCGCTGCCGCCCTTGGTGGACATCCAGTAGAAATGATCGGAGGTCTGCATTTTCGCCCAACTGTCCAGTAGCTCGCGATCGTTCATCGCGAGGACTTCGCATTCGAGGCTGTGGACTTTGTTGATCGCTTCCTGCTGCATCGCATTGCCCATCCACGCGGAAAGGTCGCGCTCCGAGTCGGCCCATGACGTGATGTGATGGCTGTCATACTCGCGGGAGGCGCGATAGACGTTGACCGCTTCCGATGGCGTCACCCATTGCAAACCCGCTTCATCGATGGCATCCGGCAAGTCGTTCCAGAATTTAATGATCCCCGAATTCTGCGGTTGGTGTTCGCCGATGCTTTCGTAATCCATGAAGAGATTCACGACATCGCCATCGCAAGCGGCCAGCCAGGCTGCGAATTTCTCCGCGGTGATGGGATACTCGGGCCACGATGCATCGGAAAAGCGGAAGCCCAAATCGTCGGAGAGGCGGGTGTTGCGCAGCAGCGTCTTGATGCGCGCGGTGGTCGGCGCCCGGTAAAGGAAATTTGGCGACAGGCCCGCAAGGTTGCGCTCGACTCCTTCAGCGAGGACGCCTTCAAAGCCCATCGTCTCCGCCTTCGCCGCGATGGTGTCATTGTAAATCAATTCCGTGTTGCGGAAGACCCGCGGCGTCACGGAGAAAACCTCCTCAAGCTTCCGCAGATGAAGATCCACCTGGCGCTCGAACTCCTTGTTGGAATGCACGAAAGCCAGCGAGTGATAATAGGTTTCCGCAAGCAACTCCACACCGCCGGAAGCAACGAGTTCCTGAAATGACTCCAGCACATCCGGACGATGACGTTCCATCTGTTCGATGACCGTGCCGCTGATCGACATCGCGAAACGGAAGCGACCCTCGTTTTCCTCGATCAGCCGCTGGAACATGCGGTTGGCAGGCAGATAACATCTTTCCGCAATCCGGTTAAGAAGGCCCGCGTTCATCGCATCGTCCTCATGCGGAGCGCTGCCGCCGACGCGCGCGGCATCGAAGGGCAGCAGCCGGTTGGGCTGGTGAACTTGGAAATAAAGACAAACGTCCGGCATGGCTTTGAGGGAATTGAGACCCTATAAACGTCGGAATCCGCCCGACATTTTCTGATAGATTTTTAAAACTTCAAATGCCTGCCATCGGGATTTCCCAAATCGGCAAACAACAATACTTCGACCCTCCGTAAAGAACGCACAAGGTTTTCATAATCAGGGTATTGAATAGACAACGACTAAAACCCGCGGAAGCGGCTGCCAACTGTCCAGCAAGTCCCGGGCCAAATCGGGCGGGTTGCAGGCCATCCGGGTTATCCTTGAGCCTTGCCGCGCATTCCGCAAACTCGGGACCCGCGGGATTTTAGACGAGAGAAGCCCGTTCCGCCGCTAGATCTGGCGCGGCCGGAGCGAGCCCGGGCGTCATCATTTTCCAGCACCAACGACATTTGCCATGAGCTTTGAAACGCAAAACCAAGCCCCGCCCGCATTCAACCATGCCGCGGCCGAAGAACAGGTCCGCCTTGCTTCGCAATGGATCCAACCCCTGCGCGCGGAAATCGGCCGCTACCTGATCGGCCAGACCGACCTAGTGGATCGCCTGTTGATCTCGCTGCTGGTGAAGGGCCATCTTCTGTTAGAAGGCGTGCCCGGTCTCGCGAAAACGCTGGCACTCAAGACGCTCGCCTGCCTCGTCAACGCCAAGTTCAACCGCATCCAGTTCACGCCCGACATGCTGCCCGCGGACATCGTCGGCACCGAAATCTACGATCCGCGCGAAGCCCGCTTCCGCGTCAAGCATGGCCCCGTCTTCGCGAATTTCATCCTCGCCGATGAAATCAACCGCGCGCCCGCCAAAGTGCAGAGCGCGTTGTTGGAGGCGATGCAGGAAAAGCAGGTCACGATCGGCGAGCAGACCTTCGCATTGCCCGCCCCCTTCTTCGTGTTGGCCACACAGAATCCGCTGGAGCAGGAAGGCACCTATCCATTGCCCGAAGCGCAGTTGGACCGCTTCATGATGAAAGTGGTGATGGATTACCCGAACGAAGAAGAAGAACTCCGCGTGCTCGACTTGGCGGGAACGACCGAGGAAATGCCGGTGCCCGTGCCGATCGTTGGCTTGGAGGCCATCCAACAGTCGCGGACAATCGTCAACAGCCTCTATCTCGATGACAAAGTGAAGCGCTACATCGTCCGCCTCGTTCATGCGACACGCCGTCCCGATGAATTTGGCATTCGTATCGCGCCATTGATCCGCGTCGGCGCTTCACCGCGTGCGACCATCAACCTCGCGCTCACCAGCCGCGCCCACGCGTTCCTTGCAGGCCGCGCCTACGTCACGCCACATGATGTGAAGAGCGTCGCAATGGATGTGCTCCGCCATCGTGTCACCGTCACCTATGAAGCGGAAGCCGAAGGCCTGGACAGCGAAAAAGTGATAACGCGGATTTTGAATGAGCTGGCGGTGCCGTGAGAAGAAGTTGATGGTTGATGGTTGAGTGTTGAGAGCGAAGAGAAAGAACCAAGAATTCACAAAAAGATGCGATGACACTTCGTCTTTCCTGAAAACTGAACACTGAAAACTAGCAACTCTCTTCGGTCCATCTGTGGTTAAACAATTTTATCTGAATGATTTCCAAGAAAGTCGGCACACCAGTCAGTATCGACGACGAAGCCCGGGCGGCGGAGATCCTGGGGCGGGTGCGGCGTATGGAGGTGCGGACAAGCCGCTTGGTGGATGACTCGCTGGCGGGCCGCTATGCGAGTGTGTTCAAGGGCCGCGGCATGGATTTCGATCGCGTTCGAAATTATGTTCCTGGCGACGATGTGCGGACAATCGACTGGAACGTGACCGCCCGCACCGGCGATCCGCATGTGAAGCTTTTCACCGAGGAGCGCGAGCTGACGATTATGTTGATGATCGATGTCAGCGCCTCGTCCGACTTTGGGTCGGTCATCGATTCCAAGCGCGAACTCGCCGCGGAAACCGCGGGCGTGTTGGCGGCCTCGGCCATCCGCAATCGTGACAAGGTCGGACTTATTTTGTTCAGCGATGCGGTGGAGCTATACATTCCCCCAGGCAAAGGCCGGATGCATATCATGCGTTTGATCCGCGAAACCTTGTTCTTCCAACCCGCGCGCAAAGGCACCGACATCGCGGCCGCATTGGACTTCGCGAACCAAGTGGTGCATCGCCGCTCGGTCATTTTCCTGGTGTCGGATTTTTGTCTGGGTGCTCCGGCTGAAGAACGCCTGGCATTGTTGCGGACCAAACTGCAAGTCACCAACCGCCGTCATGATGTGATCGCGGTGTCGGTGACCGATCCGCGCGAGGAGACCTTGCCCGATGTCGGCCGGGTGCGGGTTGAGGATTCCGAAACGGGACAAGTGGTGGAAATCGATACCGGCAGCGCGAAGGTCCGCGAGGCCTTTGCCAGTCAATCGAAAGCCCGCCGCCAACGCACCGCCGATCGCATTCGCTCGACGGGCGTGGATTTGTTGGAGTTTACCAATGGCGAACCGTGGTTGCCCGCATTGACCGGGTTCTTCCGCAGCCGCCGGCAAAGGACCGGTTGATGATGCGCACGCTTCCATCCATCCTGCTGCGACCTCGACTTGCGGGCCTTGTGCTTGTGGGATTCGTCTTGTGCGGAAATCTAACAGCCCAGGCGCCGCCGGACACGGAGGACATCCGCGGACCAAAGCCGGTTGTGGAAATCCCGGTGCCGAAGAAACCACCGATTGCGTTGTATGTGGGGATCGGCAGCGGGGCGCTAGCTCTGGTCCTTGCAGGGATGTTGTTGCATTACTATCGGAGTAAACAGCGTTCAAAGACTCCGCGGGAAATGGCGTTGGCCTCGTTGCGCGAAATTGAAACACAACATCGATCGGATCCCGCCGAAGCTTTCGCCTACCGCACCGCTAAAACTGTTAGAGATTATCTGGCGGCAAAATTTGGCCTGGCCGCGCCAAGGCGGACGACCGAAGAGTTCCTCAACGACCTGATGGCGGGAAATCATCCCTTGCTGGCAACGCATGGAAGTCATTTGCGGACATTCTTGAAATCCTGCGACCTGGCAAAGTTCGCCGGCACCCAGCTTGACGACAATCAACGTGCCGAGCTCGTCGAATCGGCGCGCTCGCTGGTCTTTGCCTCAGCCGAAACAACGGAGGCCGCGCGATGAACGGAAATTTCCAGTTCGCTCATCCGGAGCTGCTATGGCTGCTGCTCTTGCTGCCTGTGCTCGCGATTTGGAAAGCGCGCCGCGGCAAACCCCCGGCAATCCGGTTGCCATCCACCGAAGACGCCCTCGCCGCGGGTGCGATGCCCCGCTCCTTTGTCGGCGGCTTTTTCCTGCTGCTCGGCTTGCTTTCATTCACCCTGCTGATCCTCGCGCTCGCACGGCCGCGGCTTGGCAAGGGCTCCACCGAAATCGAAGCGAGCGGGATCGATATCATTCTCACCCTCGACGTTTCCGGTTCGATGGAGGCCATGGATTTCAAGATCGATGGCAAACCGATGAACCGCCTTGAGGTGGTGAAAAGCGTGGTGGCGAAATTTGTCGCGCAGCGTCCCAACGACAAGCTCGGCATGGTGGCCTTCGCCGGAAGACCCTATCTTGTCAGCCCACTCACGCTTGACCATGAGTTCCTCGGCAAGCGTCTCGCCGATGTCAAAATGGGCCGCGTCGAAGATGGCACGGCGATCGGATCTGCGATCACCGCGTCGGTCGGACATCTCCAGGATTCCACCGCAAAATCGCGGATCGTGATTCTTCTAACAGACGGCGTGAACAACGCCGGCGCCGTCAATCCCCTGACCGCCGCCGAAGCTGCGAAGGCGACGGGGATCAAGGTTTACACGATCGGCGCGGGCATCCGTGGCGAAGCGCCGGTGCCGGTGCAGGACGCGTTCGGAGGCAGGCATTATCAAACGATGAAGGTCGAGATCGACGAGGAAATGCTGAAGCAGGTCGCGGAAGCAACCGGCGGCAAATCGTTCCGCGCGACTGACACCGATTCGCTGGAAAAAATCTATGACTCGATCAATCAACTGGAAAAAACCACGCGCAAGCTGAAGAAGTATCAGGAGTATCAGGAACTCTATCTCTGGTTCCTTGCCCCGGCGCTTGGCATGATGTTGCTTGAACTGATATTATCCCACACCCGCTTTCGCCGGCTACCTTAACACGCTCATGGACGACACCACTTTGCACTTTGCCCGCCCGATCTGGCTTTATGCCGGAGTGGTGGTTTGCGCCGGCGTCGCAGCCTTGTATTGGCGCTTCGACCGCCGGCGTGATGCCGACCTGGCGAAATGGATGCACCCGCGCTTCCGCCAGCGCCTGACGGTGGGCTATTCACCGCGCCTGCGGAAATTGAAACGCGGGCTCTGGCTGGCGGCGATGATGCTGTTGTTCGCAGCAGTAGCCGGGCCGCGCATGGGATATGAGTGGCGCGAGGTGAAGCGCAAGGGCATCGACATTTTATTCGCCGTCGATACTTCGCGCAGCATGTTGGCCGAAGATCTGAGCCCCAACCGCCTCGAGCGCGCGCGGCTCGGGATCCTGGATTTCGTGGACCGTTTGGAAGGCGATCGGATCGGCTTGATCCCCTTCGCGGGCAGTGCCTTCGCGTTGTGTCCGCTGACTTTGGATTACGATGCCTTCCGTGAATCGCTGAATGCATTGGATACCGATTTGATCCCACGGCAGGGAACCGATCTGGCGACGGCGATTGCGGAGGCGGAGCGTTTGTTCGATGAAAATGGCAACAACCACCGTGTGCTTGTTCTTCTAACAGACGGCGAGGACTTGCAGGGTTCCGTGATCAAATCCGCCGAAGACGCGGCAAAAAAAGGCATGGCGATTTATACGGTGGGTGTGGGCAGTTCCGAGGGCGCGCAAATTCCGGTTCCCTTGCGCAACGGACGCACTGACTTTGTGCGCGACGAAGCGGGCCAGATCGTGAAGACCGCTCTTGATGAAACGACCTTGAAGAAGATCGCGGAAGCAACCGGCGGCCTCTATGTTCCGCTGGGACGCGGCGCCGAAGGGCTGGACACCATTTATAAGGAAAAGCTGCGCCTCGTTCCGAAAAGCGAATTGAGCCAAAACATGCAAAAGGTCCCGTTGGAACGCTTCGAGTATCCACTTGGCGCGGCACTGCTATTGCTGTTGCTGGAGTATATCATGAGCGACCGCGCGCGGGCGAAGCCCGGCAAGCAGGTGTTATCGGTTGCAAGGCGGATGCCCGGCGCGGCTACGGCGCTGCTGTTGCTTGGATTAATGGCAGGTGCGCAATCTATCGGCGCTAAGGATCTCCCGCCTCCGGATCGGCGGCTGGATTACAACCAAGGCACTGAAGCGTATGGCAAAGGCGATTTTGCGAAAGCTTCCGAATCGTTGCGCACTTCACTGAAAACCCCGGACCTGACGCTTCAGGAACGTTCCTATTATAATCTGGGCAACACGCTTTATCGAACCGGCCAGGCTTCGATGGAAAAGGATCCCGAGGCGACGATCAAAAACTGGGAGGAATCGATCAAAGCCTATCAGGACGCCTTGGCACTCGACGATGGCGATGACGACGCGCGCTATAACAAGGCGCTGGTGGAGAAAAAATTGGAGGAACTGAAAAAGAAGCAAGAAGAGCAGAAGGATCAGAAGTCGGACGACAAGAAGCAGGACGACAAAAAAGATCAAAAGGACAACAAGGATTCCAAAGACTCGAAAGACGGGGAGAAGAAAGAGAATCAAGAATCCAGAGACCAGAAACCAGAGGATAAGAAGCAGGGAGATCAGAAGGACTCCAAGGATCAGGATTCAAAGGACGGACAGAAGAACGACGATAAGAAGGAGAACCAGAAATCCGGTGACCAGAAGCCGGACGACAAGAAGCAAGAGGATCAGAAATCAGAAGGGGCCAAAGACGGCGAGAAGAAGGATTCGGCGGATTCCAAGAAGTCCGACGACAAGAAGGACGGGCAGGAGAACAAGGATAAGAAAGAGAATCCAGAAACCAGAGACCAGAAACCAGAGGACAAGAAGTCAGAGGATCAGAAGGATTCCAAGGAGGGTAAGCAGGCCGATGCTTCCAAGGAGAAATCCGGCGATCCCAAAAAAGATGGCAAAGATCAGCCGGCGGCCGACATTAATAAGGATGGGAAAGAACAAGGCACGATGAGCAACGAACGCGCGCAACGAAAGGAGATGACGCCGGAAGAGGCAAAGCAACTTCTGGAAGCATTGAAAATCGACGAGCGCACTGTGATCCCCATCGAGCCGCAGCGGCGTTCGCGGTATTTGACGCCCGATAATTCGGTCAAAGGCAAAACCTGGTGAGATCGATGAACGCGCGCCTTTTCATCTTTTATTTCACGATGTTGCTCAGCTTCGCGCCGATGTTTGCGCAGGAGGTGACGGTGCAGTTGGATCGCGATCGCGTGGAGACGGGCAATGGCGCGCTTCTCACTCTCAAAGTTTCGGGTCCGCAAGCCGAGCGACCTGAAATTCCCGCGGTGGACAACTTGATCGTGCAGCCCCGCGGCGAGAGCCGGGAGTTTCAGATGTTCAATGGCAACACGTCCTCTGCCACCATCTATACTTTCGTCGTGGGTTCCAACACCCCGGGAGACTATGTCATTCCATCGATCGAGGTAAGCATCGGCGGACAGAAATTTTCGACGAAGCCCCTCACATTGAAAGTGCTCGGATCGCCTGTCGGACCACAGCCCCCAACGGCGCAAGGGGGGCCAGCGACGCCGCAGCCGGGCGCTCAGCAACCGGATGCCCAGCAACCCGCTGAAGACGAAAGCAAGCGCTTCGGATTTCTAACAGTCGAGTTGGCTGATAGCGCCCGCAAGCATGTCTATGTCGGCGAGATCGCGCCGGTGCGGATCCGCGCGTGGCTGCCGGTCGATTCACAGGCGCGGCTTCGCAGCGGGGTGAAGCCCGAGGGCAAGGCATTCACGATTCACAACGTCAGCGACCGTCCGCAGGAGACGCAGGAAATCATGGACGGCAAGCGCTACACCGTAGTCACTTGGTTCGGCGGGATTTCGGCAACCAAGGCTGGCAGCAATCCGGTGTCGCTTTCGCTGGATGCGACCGTCGCGGTTCGCGACACCACCGCAACTCCACAAAGGCGGCGGACGGGCGATCCACTTTTCGATCGTATGTTCGATATGAGTCGGATGATTCAAAAGGATGTGACGCTGAAGTCGGACGACGAGGAAATCGAAGTCCGCGCCTTGCCCACCGAAGGACGTCCCGCGGGATTCGCGGGTGCCGTGGGCAAGTTCCAATTCGACAGCAACAACATCCCCGGCTCGTGGAAGACCGGCGAGCCCCAGCAGGTCAGCGTCAAGGTGAGTGGTTCCGGAAATTTCGCGTTGTTGAACGCACCCGAGTTAATGCCTCCGGGCGACTGGAAGGTCTATCCTGGCAAGAGCGATTTCACGCCGGGGGATCTGGCATCCTTCGCGGGCAGCAAGAGTTTTCAATTCAACGCGGTGCCCCGCAAGGGCGGTGAGCGCGAGGTGTCGCTGGGCTTTTCCTACTTCGACCCCGAGGAGGCCGCCTACCACACACTGACAACGCCGGTGAAAAAAATCGCCGTCGATGGCGCGGACCTTGCGCAAGACAAAGTAGCGGCCGCGCCTCCGGTCGTGCCGCCGCCGGTGAAGACAGGCAGCGCGATGGCAGACCAGCATTCTGTTAGAGTGCCCGCAGCCTCGCTGGTGCCGCTGGTTTCACGGCCCGCGTTCGGACAGATCCTAGGCGTGGGAGGCGCTATGTGTCTCCTGGGATTAGTGGCGCGTGGATTCCGTGTGCGCCGTGAAGATCCGATGCGCAGGGCGCTTGCCGAAAACGAAAAGGCCGTCCGCCATGCGATGGATGCGGCCAACAAGGCGGTGGCCAGCAACGATGTGCCGGGCTTCTTTGCAGCCGGACGTCAGGCACTACAGCAACGCCTGTCGCTATCGTGGAACCAGGCACCGCTCGCCATCACTTCCGCGGAAGTCGAAGCGCGGGTTCCAGGTGATTCACCGGTCGCGCGTTTCTTCGCTGAAGCCGACCGTCTCGAATATTCCCGCCAAGCGTCTTCCGAAAGTCTTCCGCAATGGCGGCAACTGTTGGAGGAATCGCTGGCTTCACTCAAACCCCTTTCGAAATGATCCGCTACCTGTTGATCTTATGGGCGACGCTTGCGACGGCGTTTGCAGGAGAGGCCGTGGCCTTTGATCGCGCAAACCAGCAATTCCATGCGGGTGATTTCACCGGGGCCGCGGCGGGCTATGAAAAAATTCTAGCAGACGACGGCCCTGACGCCGCGGTCTTGTACAACCTCGGCAACAGCTACCAAAGCCTCAAGCAATACGGCCGCGCCATTCTCTCCTACGAACGCGCGCGCACGCTCACACCGCGCGATCCCGACCTGCTTGCCAATCTGACGATGGCCCGCAAGGCCGCAACCGCCTTCGAGGATGCCGGTTCGTATCCGCGGCTTGATGCCATCGCCGGCACGCTGAGCCGCAACGAATGGTCGTGGCTCGTCGCCGGTTCCGCGCTTGCGCTTGGCGGGCTGTCCCTGTTGGGCGGTCTTGTGCGGATCCCGCCAAGGACTTTCGCCAAACGTCTTGTTACTACGGTTGCCGTAGTTTCCTGCCTCGCGATCGCCATGGGCAGCGCCGTGCTAGTACTGCGGCGCGGCGAGAAGGGTCGCGGCATCATCGTCACCGACAACGCGCCGATCCGGCTCTCACCCTTCAAGACCGCCGCTGTGGCGGGCAACGCCGCGGCCGGCCATTCTGTTAGATTGGGCAAGAAGTCCGGAAATTTCCAATACGCGGAACTGGCCGCGGGAAATCTGCAGGGCTGGGTCGCGGTTGAGGACGCGGGCTTGATCGCCGACTGATCGTTCAGTCCGCGGCGGTGGCACCGATCGTTTCACGCACGCGGCCCGCGATGACGTCCGCAAGATTTTCCTCGCCTTCGTCGCGGAGGAAATCCGTGTAGTTATCCGCCACCGCTTCCAGGTCCGGGACGTAGTCGGGTCCGAGGGCCTCGTAGCCAGCCAGCGACTTTTCGAAATGACGGCGCGCCCACGCGCGGTCACCGGTATGAAGCAGTGCCAGCGCGAGATTGTTATGCGATTGGGCGGTGTCCGGATGTTCCTCGCCAAGCAGATAGCGGCGGGTTTCAAGGGCCATCATGTGCATCTCACGCGCCTGTTCGTAAAATCCGGCGGCTTGGTAAAGCGCGCCAATGTTGCTGGAAACGGTCGCGGTCTCCTCATGCTGTTGGCCAAGCTGCGAATGCATGATCTCAAGCGCCTTGAGGAAATGCGATTCGGCGCCATCGTGATCGCCATTTGCCTTTGCGAGAAATCCGAGGTTGTTCGCCATCGCCGCCACATCCAGCAACAAGGGTGGCTCATGGCGCTCGAAGCATTCGCTCGCCTTGCTCCAGTTGTTCGCCGCACGGACTTCATCACCCATGCTGTCATAGGTGGCACCCAGCGCGGCATGCAAGCGGCCGATCTGATCAAGCCGGTCGGGACGTTCCTGAAGTTGATCGATCGCCTGGCGGTAGTCGTCGCGGGATTGCTCCAAATGTCCCAACTCGCGGTTGAGGTCGCCGCGGATTTCGAGGGCGGAGGCGAAGGCGTCGATATTATCGAGGTTCGGACCCAGCATTTGCTGCGATTTCTCAACAGCCGCAGCCGCCGCATGAAGGGCTTCCTTGAGGTTGCCGGCGGCGCGCAGGGACTCGACACGATCCTGAAGAATGCCGATGAGGGTAGCTGAGGGTGAGTCCATGAGTTCGAAGGTTGAGGGAACTATCGGTGATTTCCGTCTTCTGACGAGTGGAAATCTTCGGCGGCGGAAAGTCTTTCCAACAAATCGGGGCGGGAAGCGGGGAGCGAGCCCAAAGCGTCGCGCAGCGAAAGTTCCGGCGGGCGCTCCTTTTGCAGCACCCCTAGCAGGCGCGCCAATTCCGATTCGAAATGCCGGAGCGCCTTGAGCGTCGGGGGCGAATTGTCCAAATGTGCGAGGGCCCGCCGCAACAAATCGTGCAGGTCGGGTTCGGGATGCTCGGGCTCGACGGCGGCCTCCAGAAGCTGGCAGCAATACGCGGCCAGCAGCGTCGAGTTGTAATGTTTCCGCAGGCCCTCGTGCCAATCCTGCACCGCAACCTCACGCAAAATGTGCAGCTCCCCCTTGCGCGCGGCCACGAAGGTGATTTCCGCGCCGAAGAACAAATCGATGCGCCCCGCAAAAGGGCTCTTGGGCCGCCGCGCCCCCTTGGCCACCGTTTTCACCAACCCGTGCGAGGCCGTGAACCAGTGGACGATCAAGCTCGTTTCGGTCAGGCGGGTCAGGCGGGTGACGATTGCGGCGGTGGGCTGCACGATGGGATTTCAAATCAAATCGTTGTTAAAAAACAGCCCCGCCAACTCCGATCTAACAGGATAAGTTTGCTGGTTTTCAGTTTTCAGCAAGAAAAGGATGAAGACCAGCAGGGAGAGTTCGCCCCAAGGCATGGTCAGCGCTTCGGAATCGTCAGAGTCTGGCCAGGGCGGATCAGGCTGCCGGAAATGCCATTCTCGCTCTTGATCGCCGACACCGACGCACCCGTTTTGCTCGCGATCCCGGAAAGGGTGTCACCCTTTTTCACCGTGTAGCGCACAACCTTGGGCTTTGGCTTGATCTTCGGTTTGACTTTGACGGGCGTGGTTTTCGCCTTCGGCTTCGGGCTTTCCTCTTCGACCGCTTCCCTCACGGTGCGCTTGGGAGTGACCTTGGCCACTGTCGGTTTCGGATTTTCCGCTGGCGGGAGCGGTGTCAGCGTCACCGGTTTCGACGTGCCGCGTTTGGGCGTGCTTCCGGATGGAGCGAGCGGCACCGAATTCAGCGGCACTTCGTCGTTTTTCGCGATCGCGGGTTTCGTTTGATGCGGCGAGCCGCCCGAGCTCCGCCACTTCGACGGATCGTCGGCCCACTCCTCATGATAGCGGCCCTGGGCATCGAAGGGACCATAGTTGGCCGTCGGATCGCTCGGCTTGTTATTCGCGCAATTCGAAAGGGACAGCGCCATGGCGCAGAACGCTGGGATCCAAAATAGAACCTGTTTCATGCGGGAAGAATGGAGGATAAGGCGACTTTGGCAACTATTGTTCACTGTCCCGTAACAAATTTGGATCGAGATTCCAAAAACCAGATTCCAGATTCCAGAGAACAGACGAAGAATTGAAGATTCACCGCAAAGTCGCAGAGGACGCAAAGGAGCGCAGAGGGGATTACTTCAATTTGAGTCCAGATCTTCTCTTTCTTTGCGATACTTCGCGTCCTTTGCGACTCTGCGGTAATCTCTTAATCTGGGTTCTGGATTCTGGTCTCTGGATTCTTGCCCCCCAACTTCTCACTTGCACCCGCGCCTGCGGGATGGCAGGCAGTCCCCGCGCAATCGTGAGGGGCATTAGCTCAGTTGGTAGAGCGTTTCGTTCGCAACAAGAGCAGGGCAATTATCCCGAGTTTTCTGGTGTATGCCCATTTCCGCAAAGCTCTTACAACCAGTTTTTTGCAAGCTGTTAGGGTTTTCCTGAATCATCTGGAACATACCTGCTTTTTCAGCCCGACCGTATAAACCGACCGTGTAAGAAATGCAGGTCAACGGTTGAGCGCACCCGCGGAGGGATGGAAGCTTGAAATCATTTTGGATGCTTGAGGTTCAACCGAATTCACCGGCGGCGTGCTCTAGCTTCATTTCTGCGCTTTCTTTGGCTCCTTGGGTTTTTCAGCCCACCCAAGTATCTCGGGACTGTAGTAGACGTTTTTCAATGACTCCAATTGGTTTAGAAGAATGAAACCATCCACGTCTTTTCGGAATCGTTCCGCTTCTGCCTGCGCCGTCTTAGTGGGATAATCCTTATTTAGGAAGATCGACCCGGGCGGCATAACGTTAAAAACCTTGCGCACTAGTTTTTTCTCCTTCTTTTCAAGTGTTATTATGTTCCGAGGTCCATCGTCAGCCGCTTCCCCAATTGACTCATTGGGGATTTTCTTCATGAGAAGCTCAAGGTAATCGAATGAGTTCTTAGGATTGTTCATCGTCTGAGACCACTTCTTCTCAGCTTTTCGGTCGTAGAAGCTAATCGTGGAATCGTCGGTATTGACCGTAAGAACGAACCCCTTATCCCAACCAGTCTCGTAGTCCCAAGTGAGGGAATCCGCCACGGCGATTGCTGCGAGGTTCAGTAATGCTATACAGGAGAAGAGCGCGCTTTTCATTTTGGTCGAACGTTGGAGCGCATCCACGGCGAGATGGAAGCTCGATTCAATTTGAGGGCTTATCGCCGTTGGAGGGCGCGGCTTGTTCGCTTTGTGAGGGAGTTCCCTGATCTAGACGAAATAGAACATTTACCTCAAAGGATTCAAATACTGTAGGTGGAACCTCATAGACTTCATTTGGGATTGCTGCACCATACGACGAATTAGAACCAGAATCTTCTCCGACAAGATGTCCTAAGGCACTGTATGGCATTTCTGATGCGCTGTGAATCCGTCCCAATTTCTCTCCGCTTGCTTTGGCTATGTCTTCGGCCGATTGCCTTGCATCAGCAAACGCCGCCTTTCGAAGCCTTCCTATTATCTCCTTACGATTCGTTGCGGAGAATTCGACATCGAATCGCGTTACGTCGTTTGATCGCATCAAATATTGGGCTAAGTTTGGGTAAAGCTTTAGATTTTTGATTCTTAAAACGAACTGCTGTTCAACCGTGAAAAACGTCTCCTTGTCTTTTGGCTTCTTGGATTCTTCTTTTTCATCCAGTGGCCGCAAATCAGGCAAGGTACCCGGGCCTTCTTTCTCCATGGTTGGCGGGAACTCGCCCGTCTCCTGTCTTTTCAGAATCTCAGACGCGTTGATATCCGGATTCTCGACACCGAGACCGCGAAGCGCCTCCTTGATTGCCTTGCTGGAATCACCCAAGGCCTTCTCAGCTTCCACAGAACTGCGGGAACTTTTGAGCACGTGAAACTTGATCGTAACCAGAGAGGTGGGAACATATTCGGAGGCATCTCCCTGAACGTAAATGAAGGGAAAATCTGGGATTGGTGAGCCAAAGAGTGAGGAGGCTAACGCTAGGACTATTGATAGTGTTCTCATAATTTTTATCAGCGAACGTCAAAAGTGATGACAACCCCGTCAAGGAGATGCCTCTGAAAGAAGATTGAGGAGCTTATGAGGGGTTGTCATCCACGAATTGTTCGCTGGTTGCTGTGTCCGGAAGCACGATCTCGTCCCAATGGCGTCCTAGTATAACCTGGAACTCGTCAAAGGTTTTGATTGGACCAGCCAAGAATGGCTTAGAATCACCAGCGAGCGAAATAACCTCTCCAAAAGCGGGGTTACTTGGCTTGGCGCACACAGCATAGAGTGGAGCCTCAATCAAAACGTCGATAAACGCGACGTAGTCTGCAAGCACTGGACAAGTATCATATCCAGTCAGGCACTCGAAGTCGGGATTACTCCCTGCCCTGCTCTCTATCGTCGCCAGCTCATCAAATGGCCAGATGCGCCAGCTCCATTCCGTGAAGTCACCGGTTCCACCAGCCGACAGATAGAACTCACGCAGGCCCGGTGGCAGTTTCAATCCCCGCTCCGCTTCAAATCGCGCAATCTGCTCTTCTCGAACAGGAGGCAGCAACTCGGCATCGTGTGCCATGGCGAACTCAAGGAGTTTCATGTCTTCAGCGAACGTTAGAACGCACCGGATCGGGCGCGAATGGAAGGAGAATGAATCATGAGATTGAAGAGCTTATGCCCGATTCGGTGACGTGCCTTGTTATCTCTTTTTTTAAGTGTGATCTGGCGCGCTGTCCAGTCGTCGTCCTTCTTCCGAAAAGCCAGTACTCCGAAATTGTTCGTGGAAACGAATATATCACCGTTACGAGCGATCCCTAGAGCGGATGGATAGCTCCCCACAATGTAGTCACCCCGGTCAGAAGAATGACTGAAGAAGTTATGCTCAAAGAGTCGTTCAAGGCCTGACGCCCCGAGACGAAAGACGCCTGCTTCTCCTGCCAGAATGTAAGTCCGTCCTTCGTGATCCGATGCCAACTCCTCGATGGAGCTAGGAACGGGAAATTTGAGTTGGCCTCTATCCTCCGTGAATTCTCCATCGATCAAGGTATGCCACATCCCCTCAGGATCCCGATGGTGCAATCCTCTCCATGTGCCACCCATGTGAGCAAGTCCGGTTGCGACCCAAATGTGCCCCTTGCTGGGCGACATGATTGTATGCACGGGATTGTTCTCAGGAATCCCTGAAGCGTCACCGGCAGGTTTGCCGCTAAGGTGAATCCATCCGGAACCTTCAGTGCTCAGGTCGATTGAAGCCAGCATCCCGCCCCATTCCCCATGATCCCAACCAGCGTATAGGGTCGTTCCATCAAGGAAACGAACAGCACCGAATGTCGCGGGCTTAAACTCTTTGTAGAACTGAGGAACCTTGGGCAGGTTCCGACTGTGCCATTCCTTGTCTAGCCAATAGACTTTGTCTCCCGCTATTGCGGCCACAGCGTTGCTGGTCCCGAACAGACGTGGAAGAATGGTGGAAGGCTGAAGATCTTCAGCAATGCGTTGGAGTTCCTCGGGTAAACTGATGGACCGGCGGCTATCTCTTGCCGTCTCTTCAATTAATGCGAGGGACACTTTTTCATCAATCTCATTGAGCCCTAGAAACAGGATTCCTGTCGAACTTGGCTCGACATCCAACATGTGTTGAATCCCCTCAATCTTGAAGGTCGAGGTCTCCTTCGCGTCGAACTGTGCATACATCACCTTGTCCGCTTCATAGTGATCAGACTCGACCAAAACACCTTCCCGGTAGGGAATCACCTGTTGGCAGGAAGCTTCTTGGTAAACGATCTTCTCCGGTAGTAGCGGCTCAGAGTGCGCCGTGTCCGCGCCTCCCGCGGCCAAGGCGATCAGGATGAGATTACGGCAGTCCATTTTTTTGAGATAACGTTTGATGTGCGCCCACCGGCGCGGTTGAAGGGATGCTGAAGTGAAATTGAAATGCTTATGGCCGGTTGGTGCGCCACGACTTGTTAGCGTTCTTGGGTTTCGTGGATCGACCGCGACACCTTCGTTCCGGTATCGAGGTGGATTGTCTCGATAATCGTCTTTGCGCCAATGCTGGTTACCTGAATCGTCTTGTTCTCGATTCTTGTCCAAACACTGTGATTATACTTCGAATGGGATACCCCCAAGGGGGCGACTTGATAACGCCAAATCACTTTGCCCGCTCCGTCGACCCGCTCCAATTCGACCCCGCTATCGGAGATGGGTCCGTATCGGATGTAGAGGCGTTCCCCCTTCGTAGACCTTAAATCGATGAATTCCCCTTTGGTGAAGACACCATCGACGCTTGAGAACATCGATTTGGGCATGCTTTTGATTTGGGTCTCTGTGACCTCGACTGGTTTTTCTTCACCAGCGACCATCGAGACAGAGAAAAGGAGAAGGAGAGCTATCGAGGAAGATTTCATTTTTCGCTAACAGTCTTTATTCGTATGACCTCGGGAAGTGATATCCAGCGGGGACTACCTAGTGAAACCTGTCCTAATTCCTTGATTTTACAAGGAAGTTCCGGTCGCGCGTGCGTATATCAGGCTCCGCCGGGCCTTTCCCTTGGGGGCGAGATGCCAAGGTTGATATCAACACGCGCGTCGATGGGGGCGAATGATTTTCGCCGTAATGAGGCGCGACCAGAAACTTCCTTTTCAAGTCTCATTCGCCGCCCCCTGTCCAGCAACTCGGTCGGCGGACAATCGCGGTAGTTCCTACCATCCGGCCCCAACCCGGGAACCCAGCCATGGAGGATAGTATTGGTGACCACCGCTTGAATGATCCGCGACCGATTCCGGAAATCCCGATTGCCCTCCCATCCGAGTTCATCGCGCAGCGCTCGTGCCACCGTTGCGTGGATCGATTCGACTTGGATATGCGCGACCTTGGTCCAATCCCAGCACTTGCCGAAACCAGCCCATAGCCGCCAACCCTTGAATGCTTCCGGGCGTTCCTTGGAAAGATACTTGGCGAGATACGGTGTGTCTGACTTCGGAATCCGCTTTACGTGAATTCTCCCCCAGCCCGAACGCTTGGAGAGTTTGCGGCACTCGTTCACGTCAATGCGTTTGTCGGTCAGCAGATGGACGTGCAAACCGTGCTCCTTATGCATTTCGAAAACCCGCAGGCCGCAGGCATCCGGCCAAGTTCGCCGAATCAGTGTGAGAAGGTGATTCCACTTCTTTCGAGTTGCCACCAGGTCGAGCACCTCCGCAAAAGTGAAGGTCCAGAAATGGAGCCGCCCCTGTTCCGCCAATCGGTCGCAGGAGAGGAGGAAGGCCGCTTCGGTCTTTGTCATGGGCTGTTGAGTTGTTCTAAATAATAACAAGGTTAAGGGGCGGAGCGGTGCGGGCTATCGCCCGCATCTGGAGTTTGGTTCTTTCTAGATCAGTGATCTGGTTTTTCTCCATTTTATGACATTTTAAGGTTGTCTCATGCGATTTTTGACTCTAGTATATACGCTAGATTCGATCTAACCAATACCGCCATGGGATACCCAACCAAAG
>JANMJQ010000312.1:0-26379 GCA_031371445.1 Akkermansiaceae bacterium | reverse complement strand
GCCACCAAACTCCTCGGATAAGCCGCCCTAAAAAAATTTCCACCAAAGTTTCAGAATTTCCTGAAATCTCGGAATAAACGAAAAGATCCACTCTTCCCATCAACCATCAACTCTCAACCATCAACTTCTCCCATGAACCCCGTCATCGTAATTTTCGGAGCCAATGGATTCCTTGGCCGCTACTTGACCCGGCACTTTGCCCGCACCGGCAAGGAGGTGGTCGCGGTGTGCCGCAACCGTGAGGGCTGGAGCGGCGATGGGATGTTTTTGGAATGGGACGGCAAAACGCTGGGGCCCTGGGCGCTCGCACTGGAGGGCGCGGAGGCTGTCATCAACCTGGCCGGGCGCAGCGTGAATTGCCGCTACAACCGGCGCAACCGGCAGGCGATCGTCGATTCACGGGTGGACGCGACGCGCGTGATCGGTGAAGCGATCGCGCTCTGCAAGACGCCGCCGAAGACCTGGCTCAATGCGAGCACGGCGACCTGGTATCGCCATGCGGAGGATCGGCCGCAGAACGATTGGCTGGGGGAGCCGGGCGAGGGATTTTCATGCGAGGTGGCGCAAGCCTGGGAAGCGGCGTTTTTCGGGGCGAATGTTCCGGGAATCACCCGCAAGGTCGCGCTGCGGATTGGCATGGTGCTGGCCAACGAAAGGGCGACGGTCTTCGACGTCCTCCGCAAACTGACGGCCCGGGGCTTGGGCGGACGGATGGGAAATGGCCGGCAACGGCTGAGTTGGATCCACATGGAGGACCTGCTGCGGGCGGTCGATTTCATCCTGGGCGACCCCTTTATGGACGGCGTCATCAACGTGACAGCGCCGGAGTTTCCGACGAACCGCGAATGGATGCGGACCTTCCGCGAGGCGATGGGGATGCCGCTGGGTCTGCCGGCCGCCCGCTGGATGTTAGAGATCGGCGCGCGCTTGATGGCGACGGAGACCGAACTGGTTTTGAAAAGCCGTTGGGCGGACCCGCTGCGCTTGCGGGAGGCCGGTTTCCGATGGCGCTGGGGGCAGTTGCCCCGGGCCTTGGCCGACCTCGACCGGCGGCTGGGCCTGGATGGGTTTTTCCGGGCTCCCGCATCCCGGAGCGCCGGGGCGAGGATCTGGCTACCCGCCCCGACCCGGTAAAAAAATTGCAAAACGCGTCCGGATTTTTTGCGGAAAACGGATATTTGCACGGACTCCCGGAATTTTTCCCAGTCGGGAATTTTCGGTAACTCGTTTATTTTCCAGTAATAATACAATGTAAAAACTCTAACAACCCAATTTTCAATTTGCGGACCCTGCAAATGAGGCGTATGGGAGGCGCGCAATTCCCCATGCGGATCTTCCGCGCTTTTCCCGCCACATAACCATACCTGCTATCCCCATAAAACCCATAAGCATGACACAACGTTCCCTCCTCCTCTCCTCGCTCGCACTCGGTGCGGCATTCTTCACCAGTTGCTCCACCTCCGGCCCACGGCTCATGTCGAAGTCGGACACTAATTCCGGAATCAACTACACCAAGCGCGAAAGCTTCGCCCTCCCGGCCGTATCGTCGTCGGCAGTGGCAGCCGCTTCCGGAAAACCCCGCGACAAGCACTCGATGCCGGTCTACGCCTTCAGCGACCGCAACCGCATCATCCGGACCACCGCTTACACCAGCACCGAGTCGGACCACTTGGTTTACGGCGACAAGAACGCCACCGGCACGACTCTCCGCTACAATGACCAAGTCCGCAGCGCCGCCGCTGATTGGTCGTTCTACCCGGTTGGCACCACCTTCCGCATCAAGGGCCTCCCTTATCTTTACGTCGTCGACGATTACGGTTCCGCCCTCACTGGCACCGGCACGGTCGATATCTACACCCCCACCAAGGACGTCATGGGCCAATGGGGCACCCGCAATGTTGAAATGACGGTGGTGCAATGGGGATCCTTCACCCGCAGCGCCGAAATGCTCAGCCAGCGCACCAGCTACGGTCATTGCCGCTCGATGTTAGCCAACATCGTCCGCCAACGCCCCGACCTCGCTTCGGTCGCCAAGCTGTAAGCGGTCAATTGTTTCCAAAGCCCGGCTGCTTCCATGCGGCCGGGCTTTCTTTTTTTAAGAGTCGAAGGTCGGAAAGTCGAAAGTCGGAAAGTCGAAGGTCCAAAGTCGGAAAGTCGGAAAGTCTAAAGTCGAAGGTCGGAAGAAATGCCGATAAACGACTCTTCCACGGACCGCGGAACTTCAGTCCGCACGTCAATGCCCGGCCCACGAACCGCGTTCCCACTCTCCGACTTTCGACCTTCGACTTTAAGACCTTCGACTCTTCACCACGGACCGCGGAACTTCAGTCCGCACGTCAATGCCCAGCCCATGAACCGCGTTCCCACTCTCCGACCTTCGACCTTCGACTTTAAGACCTTCGACTCTTCATCTCTTCACTGAACCGGTGCCATCAGCCGCGCGGTCCGGCAGGCGGCGCGGAAGAGAAACGGCTTCTTACAAAAATCGTCCACGGAGGCTTCGCGCGAGTGGCTGAAATCGTTCCGTAGCATTTCGTCGACCTCGCGCACGAACTTCGGGTCCTGCGAAAAGCCGGTGATCTCGAAATTGAGCCGGCACGAACGGTTGTCGAGGTTCGCCGAACCAACGGCAGCCATGCGGTCATCGATGAGCAGCACTTTCTCATGCAGAAAGCCGTTCGTGTATTGATAAATTTTCACTCCGTGCGGAATCGCCTGCTCGTAGAAGGTGAACGCGGAAAGCCAGATCAGCAGTTGGTCGGCCTTTTCAGGGATGAGGATCCGCACATCGACGCCGCGCAGCGCGGCCACCTGCAGGGCGGTTAGGATGCCTTCATCGGGAACAAAGTATGGCGATGCGATCCACAACCGCTTTCGCGAAGTGTTGGCAGCCTCGGCCACAATCAACTGCCACGACTCGGCATCGTCGGCGGGACCGGTGGGGATGATCGCCGCGATCTGGTCGGCCGGCTCGGGCGCGGCCACCCAATCGAGTTTGGGAATCTCGTTCGCCGCCCAGAACCAGTCCTCGAGAAAAACCATTTGCACCGCCTGGACCACCGGGCCCCGCAGCCGCAGATGGGTGTCGCGCCAGCCGCCATATCGCTGGTCACGGCCGAGATACTCATCGCCGACATTGAGGCCGCCGATGAACGCGGTCTTGCCATCGCTCACCAGGATCTTGCGGTGATTGCGGAAATTGAGCTGCAGCCGCGACCACCAATATCGGTTGATGCCGAAGGAATGGCACTCGATGCCGGCATCGGTCATCTTGCGAAGATACGTCTTCGGCAACTTGTGCGAGCCGATTTCATCGAACAGGAAATACACCTTCACGCCAGCGCGGGCGCGTTCGATCAGCGCGTTCTGGAACTTGGTGCCAAGGCGGTCGGTTTTGACGATGTAGAAATTGACGCAGAGGTAATGCTTGGCGGCTGCGATGGATTCAAAGATCCGCGCGAAGGTTTGTTCGCCGTCGATCAACAGCTCCATGCCATTGCCGCGCGTGAAAGGCAAACCACCGAGCTGCCTTGCGAGGCGTTCGAACGCGTCGTCTTCGGGCAGTTCAACCTCGCTTTGCCGCAAGCTCTGATGCATCGCTTCAGCGAGCTGCGCCAAGCGGTCGTCCTTCTCGCGCCGGCCGCCGACGTTGCGCGAGAAACGCGAGCGGACCAGCAGCCAGTAGAGCGGGATCGCGATAAAGGGGACCAGCAACAAACACGCGATCCAAGCGATGGTTCCCTGCGAGGTCCGCACGTGCATGACCGCATGCAGGACGTGCAGCAGGCCAACCAGATAAACGGTGACCACGATCGCCACTCCCACGGCGGTGTTCGTATCGAATGGCGGGAACAGCATTGTCCCAACCTAACAGCGGAAATCACGGCGACAAGCGCGGCAAACCAAGGCGATGGAAGAGCCAGCGGATCTCCCGTTCGTAGCAATGTAAATTGGGATAACCCACGATCAGTAGTCGAAAATCTCGTCCTTCTTGAAGAAGCGCTTGAGCTCGTCGTTCGCGGCCTCGACCGAGTCGGAGGCGTGGCAGACGTTGCGCATTTTCGACTCGGTATCCTTGAAGCCGAAGTCGCCGCGGATCGTGCCGGGGGCGGCTTGGGTGGAATCGGTCGGCCCTAACAGATCGCGGACACGGGCGATCACGTCCTCGCCTTTAAGCGCGAGCGCGATCACCGGTGTTTCCTGCATGAAGCCGCGGACGGCGGGGAAGAAGGGTTTGTCGGCGATGTGCGCGTAATGCTCGGCGAGAATTTCATCGCTGAGCTTCATCATCTTGATCGCGCGAATCGTGAATCCCTCGGCCAGAAAGCGTGCGAGCACTTGGCCTGTGAGGTTTTTCTCAATGGCGTCAGGCTTGAAAAGAATCAGCGTCGTTTCCGAAATCATGCGGCGAGTTAGTCGCGGCCCGATCTTTGTGCAAGCCTTTTGGCGGCAGGGAATGGCTCGCAATTCTTAACGATCAAGCGCATCCGCCCGCAGCCGCAGCGAGCGCGCGGCTTCCGCGTTGCGATTTTCCGATTCCCACAAGCCCGCCAAACGCCTCAGCGCCGCCGCGGTTGGCTTCTTCGCTTCGGGGGGGAAGGCCCGGATCGCCGACCGGAGCCGCTCCTCGGCCGCTTTACTCTGGCCCTGTGAAATCAAGGCTTCGGCCGATTCCATGAGGAACTCCGGATCACTGGGGAAGTTCGGGGTCGCGGCCATGAGGGATTCGACCTCGCGGAACCGAAGGGTGGCTTTGTCCCGCGTTTCCGGATCGCGGTGGGTGGCGATGGCGAGACGGATGGCCAGCTCCGGGTGATCGGGATATTGGAACACGGCCTTCTCCAACAGCAGCCGCGCGGGCTTGGCTTCGTTGGCATCGAGGCACTCGTTGGCCAGTTTCAAATACTCCGCCACCGAGCCGCCGCGGATTTTCAACAGCTCACCCGCGTGCTCACGTGCGGGTTCGGGCTGGTTCCTCAGGCGATAAAATTTCGCGAGCGCCTGATGAGCCAGCGCGTGCTTCGGGAAAATCGCGAGGACTTCCTTCAAGGCCGCTTCACCTTCCGGATCCCGCTTGGCCTCGAAATAAAGAACGCCCAGACGCACCCGCAGATCCAGAGACGATGGTGAGGCTTTGACGTGATTTTCCAAAATCCGAATCGCCTCATCCATGCGGTTGGCGTCGTGCAAATGATCCGAAGCCGCGCGCGCCAAAACGGGATCCTCAGGACTTGCTTCGATCGCGAGCAAAAACCGGCGGTCCCGCTCGCGCCGCGCGTTGACGTCGGACGCGTCATAAAGGCTTTTGGAAAGCGACGCGAAGAGCAGCACCGATTCCGGATCGTCGGGAGCGAGCTCTTCTAACAGTTTTGCCGCGCCGTCTGTATCGCTGCGTGCCTTCGCTTGCTGGAACAGGCGTCTCACGATTTGTGGATGCCCGGGATAACGTTTCGCCGCCGACTCCAAGGTATCAGCGGATAGCTTCAGAGCCAACGCATCGCCGTGGCCTTGGTCCTGGAGGAAATCCGCATAGTCAAGCTGGGTGCCGAGATCATCGGGACGGGCGGCTGCGAGATCGCGGAAAAGTTTTGCCGCTCCAGATCGATCATTCGCTTCGAGCCGCTCTTTGATCGCCCTCTGGACCAGTGGCCGCGCCTGGGGATCGGCCAGCCGGGCCTTTTCGAAATGATCCCGCGCGGTGCTGACACCCCGCCGCTCTTCCAAGACTCCGGTCGCATACTCGAGCCGCGGGTTTGCCTCGGCCATCAGAGTTCCTGCCAGCGACACCACCAGCACCTGCAATCGAATCATCACGCGGCAGCCCTATCATTAAGAGAGTTGATAGTCGATGGTTGATAGCGAAGAACCCATCTATCTGGATGGTGGCTGGGACGTCTCGTCCCCGCTCTTCGCGCGCCTAGCCGCCACGGTTACGGGCTCACACCGATGCGATCCGCGCAAACTTGTCGTCGATGAATTTCAAAACCAGTTCCTCCACCGCCTTGTCTTTAAGCCGCTCGACAACATCCACCGAGAAGCCCCGGGCAATGAGCTGGCGGGCGCGGGCGGGATCGATGCCGCGGGCGCGGAGATAGAAGATTTCCTCGTCGCTGATTTGCGACGATGTGCTGCCGTGGGAGCACTTCACCTGGTCGGCGTTGATCTCAAGGCCTGGCATTGAGTTCGCTTCGCAGGTGTCGCTCATCAGCAGGTTGCGGCAGGTCTGATAGGCATCGGTGTGATGCGCGCCTTCGTCGACGCAGATGAGGCCGGAGAAAATGGTACGGGAATCATCGTACAAGGAGTTTTTATACAACAAATCCGAATAGGCGCCCGGCGCGGCGTGATGTTGGAAGGTGCGCTGGTCGTATTCCTGCTCGCGGGCCGGGATCGACACGGAAAGCATGTCCGAACGCGAGCCTGCCCCTTCGAGCCGCGAGAGCGATTCGTTGCGCGCCCACGAGGCGCCGGTGTTGAGGATGAAACCAGTCGCCGACGCGTCGCGGAAGGTCGCGGTTTCGTTGATCTGGATCATCCGCGTCACTTCGTTGAAGGACTGGATGGCCACATAATCGAGCCGCGAGCCTTCGCCGGCGCAAAGGTCGTTGAAGGCCACCGCGAGACCCGGGTCGACGTCGTTCGCCGAGCGGAAGATATCGACGACGCGCACCTTCGCGTGGCGTTCCGTGACCACGAGGGTGTGGGGAAAAATCACGGTGTTGTCGCCGGCGATCCAGTGATGCACTTCGATCGTCCCCTTGACCTCGGTCTTGGCGGGAACGTGGACGAACAAGCCATTCTTCAATGACGCTTCATGCCATGCGGCGAACTTCGCGGAACCGAGCCGCGTTTCCTGTTTCATGAAATGCGAACGCACCAGGTCGCCATGCGAGACAAGAGCCTCGGCCAGCGGCAGGCAGATCACATTGGCGGGAAGCCGCGAAGCGCCGTGGACCAGCTCATCGTTGACGAAGACCAATTTCGCGGCGGGTGACTCGAGACCTTCCGAACGCGCGATAAGATCGTTCACGCCGCTTGCATCCGCTTGTTGAAAAGCCGCGAAATCGAGCTGCTTGAGATTCGAGAACCGCCACGTTTCATCGCCGCGCTTCGGTGCGGGCGTGGCGAGGTAGCGCTGCCAGGCGGTTTGCTGGCGCTCGGCAAACCAAGCGGGGAAATAAGCGGGAGTTGACGGTGCGGAGTCGAGAATGGATGGCATTTCGAGAGTGGTCATTGGGGAAAAGATTAGTCAGTTAAGCGTTCTAGTGCTTCGAGGTCGCCGAGGTCTTTGTAGCGGCCCGTCGCGCGCTTGTTGGCTTTTAAATCTTCAAGCCCTATGAATGGGAATTTTTCTCCGGCAAGCTCGAGCATTTCAGATCTCGGATAGGCTTCTGCAAAGGTAACACCGAGAATTTTCACTAAAATATCAATTCGGTATGGTGGGTCGCCAAGTTGGCTCATGCGTTTGTCATCAAGAAAATTTTCAACCTGAACGTTTGGAAGTGGCCCAAAGAAATCATGAATGGCTTTCACAATTTTCTCTGCGTTTTCGGATGATTTCTCGACAAAAAAATCAATGTCTCCGGTGTATCGGGGATGACCGTGTGCGGTGACCGCGTATCCTCCAATAATCATGAACTTAACCCCATGGGACATCAATGATTCGGCAAATTCTCTGAATTCTTGATCCGGTTCCATTTGATGTTTTGTGTTTTTGAGAACGAAGAAGAGCAAGTGCTTGGAGCCTTTCGCACGGTGTTTTTGCTTTCCAGTAAGCAGCGGTCGCGACTTCGTCTTCTTCGTGTGTGGCGAAGCTAACTTGGATGGGGCCATTGCGTAATGATTTCATGAGGTTGTTATTTTTCGAAAACTCGCCCGCTGAAGCCAGCGCCCCGTTAACCCACGCTTCCTTCCATTTCCAAATCAATGAGGCGCTTCAGCTCGACGGAGTATTCCATCGGAAACTCGCGGACGAGGTCGTTGATGAAACCATTCACCGCGAGCGACATCGCCTGGCCTTCGTTGAGGCCGCGTTGTTGCATGTAGAAGAGCATCTCGTCGGAGACCTGGCTCACCGACGCTTCGTGCTGCGTGGCGTGGCGGTTGCCTTTGACGGTGATGGCCGGATAGGTGTCGGTGCGGCTGTGGCTGTTGATCAACAGCGCGTCGCACTCGGTGTTGTTTTTGCAGCCCTTGAGATGTTTGGGGATATGCACTTGGCCGCGATAAGTCGCGCGTCCATGGCCGACGGAAATAGATTTGGACACCACGTTTGATGTCGTGTCATCAGCGGCGTGGATCATTTTCGCGCCGGTGTCCTGATGTTGTCCGGTGTTGGCCAAGGCTATCGAGATCACTTCGCCGCGGGCGCGTTTGCCCTTCATGATCACGCCCGGATATTTCATCGTGAGACGCGAACCGATGTTGCAATCGATCCAGCGGACTTCCGCGTCTTCCATTGCGAGGCCGCGCTTGGTGACGAGGTTGAAGACATTGGACGACCAGTTCTGCACCGTGACGTATTGGATCTTTGCGCCTTTCAACGCGACCAGTTCGACCACCGCCGAGTGAAGCGTCGCGGTTTCGAATTTTGGCGCCGTGCAGCCTTCCATGTACATCAGCTCCGCGCCTTCGTCGGCGATGATGAGGGTCCGTTCAAATTGACCGAAATTTTCCGAATTGATGCGGAAGTAAGCCTGCAGCGGTTGTTTCAGTTTTAGGCCCTTGGGGATGTAAATGAACGAACCGCCGGAAAACACCGCGGAGTTGAGCGCGGAGAATTTGTTGTCGCCGGTGGGGATGACTTTTCCAAACCAGGGCCGGAAAATTTCCTCGTGTTCCTTCAAACCTTCCGCGGAGTTGACGAAGATGACGCCCTGTTTCGTCAGCTCTTCCTTCACATTCGAATACGCGGCTTCCGAGTCGAACTGCGCTTCTACGCCCGCAAGGAACGCGCGCTCCTGTTCGGGAATGCCAAGACGTTCGAAGGTCTTCAATACATCCGGGGGCACGTCGGCCCACGAGCGCTTCGGTTTTTCGCCGTCGGAAAGATAATAACGGATGACATCGAAATCGATGTTCTCCAAATCCTTCGTCGCCCAATGCGTCGGCATCGGCTTTTCCTGAAAGATCTTCAGCGCCTTGTGCCGGAACTCGCGGACCCAGTCCGGATCGTTCTTCACATCCGAGATGTAATCGACCGTCTTCGAAGTCAGCCCGCGGCCGGCGTCGAATTTGTTGCGTTCCGGAAACGTGAAATCTCCCTTCGTGCGGTCGATATCGATCGCTTCGCGGGTTTCAGCAGCCAGAACGTCTGTATCCTGATATGACATGAGTGGGGAATGTTAGATCAAGCGAGCGCAGGCTCTTTGAGAAACTCGTAACCTTTTTCCTCGAGCTCCAGTGCGAGTTCGGGACCGCCGGATAGGACGATGCGGCCCTCGGCCATGACATGGACGTGATCCGGTTTGATGTAGTCGAGCAGGCGCTGGTAGTGGGTGATCAAGAGGATGCCGCGGTCGGGCGAGCGCATGGCATTGACGCCCTTCGCCACGATTTTCAAGGCATCGATATCGAGTCCGGAATCGGTCTCGTCGAGAATGGCATACTCGGGTTCGAGCATGATCATTTGCAAAATCTCATTGCGCTTTTTCTCACCACCGGAAAATCCCTCGTTCACCGCACGTGCTGTGAACTTGCGGTCCATTTCGAGCAGATCCATTTGGGCATAGAGGCGCTTGTAGTAAGCGACCGCATCGATCTCCTGGCCTTTTGGGAGCCTTGCTTGCAGCGCCGCGCGGATGAAGTTGGCATTCGAAACGCCTGGCACTTCGGAGGGATATTGGAAGGCGAGGAAAATGCCGCCGCGCGAACGCTCGTCGATGGATTTCTCTAACAGATCCACGCCATCCTGTTCGATCGTGCCATCCGTGACGATGTAGCTTTCATGGCCCGCGATGACTTTCGACAACGTGGACTTGCCCGAGCCGTTGGGTCCCATGATGGCATGGACTTCGCCCTTGGGGATATCGAGCGTGACGCCTTTGAGGATTTCGGTGCCGTTCTCGAGGGTCGCGTGGAGGTTGGTGATGGAGAGACTCATGGGAAGAGATAGGAGATCGGGGATAGGGGATGGAAGAGGGTGTAAATCAAGAGGCCGCGAGTTTGCCGCGGAGGGTGATTTCGATGTCTTCGATCATGGCTCCGGGAGGAAGGTCGAGGAGATCGGTGAGGTTGATTCCGGGTTTGAAATGGACGTCGTGAATGACGCCGGTGGCGGCGTCGTGAAAATGGCCGTGCTCGCCCAAGTTCGGGCAGTAGCGCGACGATTCGCGCTCGAAATTCACCTGCCGGATGATCCCGTGCTCAACCAGCGCCTCGAGGCAGTTGTAAACCGTCGCGAGCGAAATGTTGGGCAAGCGGTCTTTGACGCGCATGAAAACATCGTTGGCGGTCGGGTGATTCCTCTCTTGTTGCAGGATCCGGTAAACTTCCGACCGCTGGCGCGTCATCCGGAGTCCCGAAATTTCATCCGGCACGTCAAAATCGGCGGTTTCGTCAGCGCTGTTGACCATGGCGGCGGCAAATTAGGCCCGCACCGCCCGATATCAAGAATTATTCTAATTACTATTTTTTCCGGTCCCTAGAGGTTTGGATTGCTAGCCTCTCAGTTCAGCTTTTTCCACAGATAAACCCAGCGCTCGGAGACGGCCTTGTCCTGGGCGTCCCTGAGCTCGCAGGTCATGTCGATGTCGGAGGTTCCCGCCGGGGGATCGAGGACAATGAACGCGCGCAGCACCTGCGGCATGTGGACCTGCGGGCTGTGGCCAAGGTTTGCCGGCAGATCATCCACGTTCACCATGCTTAGATCGGCCATTCCCACATGGAGGACTTTCACCGCTTCCCGATTCACCGTCACGAAGGGTTTGATCTCGGAAACATCGTCCCATTTTGGATCACCGACCTTGGGTATGGGTTGCAAGGGCTTCGCGAAATCGATCGTCATCAGAATCTGGTTGGGCTTTTGCACCGGTGTTCCCGCCCGCGTTGCGCGCACGGCGAAAAGTCCGGACGGCGCCGGATCCTTCATCCATCGCAAGCGGTAGTGAAAGCGATGGGCTTTGCCAACTTCCAGCATAGGCTGCGGTTCCCAAATCAGGATGACGTTGTCGTTGGTTTCATCGACCGTCGGCATTTCGATCAGATGCAGGTTGCCGTCATCGAAGCCTTCCAGCGGTTCGACGCGGACGCTCGGCCGGTTGTGATAGGCCGCCTCGGGATCCTGATAAGAACTGAACGAGCGGTCGCGTTGCAGCAAGGCCCATGAGCGCGGCTTTTCAAGATGGAACACGCAATGGCGGAACTGGTCCTTGGTCGTTTCCAAGGGCCGGTAATGCAGGTTGCCACTGCCAAGTTCCATCAGCAGGCCATCGCTGTCATGCACTTCCGGGCGGAAATCAGTGGGCTTTGGGTTCGTCCCTTCGCCGAACCAAAACATGCTTGAAAATGGTGCGATGCCGAGCTGTTGCACCGGCCGGCGAAGCGTGATTTCGGCTTCGATGTCCATCACGGTTTCGTCGCCCGGAGTGATTTTGAATTGATAGGCACCCGCCACGCTTTCCCCGTTCAGGATGGCAAATGCGGTGAGTGTGTTGTCATCCTTGGACGGGTGCTGGAGATAGAATTGCGAAAAGTCTGGGAACTCTTCCGGGACGCCGGGCAGGCCGCTGTTGATCGACAAGCCGCGGGCGGACAAGCCATAAGAGAGGCCTCTTGGGATGGTGCGGAAATAGCTGGCACCCATGAATACCACGAACTCGTCCAGGTACTTCGCAGTGTTGATATGGGTGCGCCCGCGCCACCCCACATATCCCGATGGCTCGGGGGTGTTTGGCGGAACGACCAGCTTGTGGTAGGCGAAGTTCTTGCGGTCGAATGGTACGATTTTTGCCGTTCCGTCCGCGACCTCACTGATCGCAACCGTCCGTTTGGCGGTCCAGCCCGGGTGAAAGAAATCGACGCTGAAGGGCAGCTTTTCCGGAGCCCACAGAGCCGACTTTTCTTTGAACTGAATAATACGATGTTCATCGTAGCTCAGATTTTTCCAGAAATCCGCGAGATCGTCCTTGGGTGCGACATACGGTTTCGCCGCCATGGCACGGGCGTCGGCGCGCAGCGTGTCGAAGGAAAATTCGTCGGCGGCAAAGCTGTGGCTTGCCAGCGCTAGCAGGATCGATGCGCTGCGAATGAGTGGGGTGAATTTCATGGTGGTGTCGTGGATTTTTGCCGCAAGTCGATGTCCTGGCACGCCGCAGAATGGGCAGAACGTCATCGTTCCTGCCAACCGCCCGCCGCAACTCGTGCATTTCACAGTCCACAGGTTGGCGAAACGAGACGTGCGGTCAATCTCCATGCGTGGCTTGCCGTCGTTGATCTAGGCGGAGAAAGTTTGACTTGAGGATACAGATCCAAGCGTCCCGAAGGATGGCAACAATGCTACGAACAGTGCGGCATCAAAATCGTGCTGCCATCGCCTTCGGCCGGTCAATCAGGCGGCTTGTAGCTTGCAAAGTGCCGCCATGGATTGCCGCTGGTCATTTTCCAACGCCGCCGCCATATTTCCCTGCATGGAATCCGCTGTTGGCAATATTCAAACCGCACCCGGCCCCCGGGGAGCGGTGATGTGGCGCTCAGTTCCGTTGGAATACGCCGACCGCGATTTTGATCTGGTCTTCTGGCAATCCCAAGCGCCAGCGGCAAGGTTCGCCGCTGCTTGGGAGTTGGTGCAGACCGCGTGGACGATGAAAGGCAGACCCGCACATGAACTCCGACTTCAAAGAACTGCTGTCCATCTTGAACGCCTGCCAGGTTAGCTACCTTGTAGTTGGAGGCTACGCTTACATCCATTACGCCGAGCCTCGCTACACGAAGGACATCGACCTCTGGATCCAGCCCTCCAAGGAGAACGCAATTCGTCTCCGTCAGGCACTTGTGGAATTCGGCGGCTGGGTGGAGGGGATGACGTTGGAGCACTTCACCACCGAGCGGACTATGTTCCAGATCGGCTTGCCGCCGTGCCGTGTCGATTTCCTGACCTCCATTCCCGGCCTGGAATTTGGTCCAGCCTACGAAGCGAGAAAAGTGGTGGATATCGAGGGCATTGCGGTCCCATTGGTTTCCCTACACGACCTCATCATCGCGAAGCGGACTTCCGGGCGAGAGCAGGACTTGCGCGACGTTGCGGGTTTGGAGCGGGTGGTTCGGGAAAATGAAAGCGGTGGAACCTGACGGTCCCGTCACTGCAAATTCGCCCGATTCCCCGGATTTCGGGCCTATCCAAGGTCCGTTCCCATGGTTGACCCCGCGGGGGTACGTCGCTAGCTTCCGCGCCCCGCCATGAGCGCAGCCGCGAATTACAAAGACACACTGACACTTCCGCAGACGACATTCCCGATGCGGGGCGATCTGGTGCAGAACGAACCTGCCCGTCTGGCGCGTTGGGAAGGGGAGGGGCTTTACGAAAAAATCCTCGCCCGCCGCCGTGCCCAGAAGGCGCCGGAATTCATTCTCCACGATGGTCCTCCCTTCGCGAATGGCGATGTCCACATGGGCACCGCCCTCAACAAGCTGCTGAAGGATCTGGTCGTGAAATCGAAGACGATGGCGGGCTTTGCAACGCCCTTCGTGCCGGGTTGGGACTGCCACGGCCTGCCGATCGAATTCAAAGTCGTCAAGGAAACCGCCGGCCTGGAAGCGCCTGAAATCCGGCGGCGCTGCACGGAGTTCGCGCTGAAATTCATCGATATCCAGCGCGCGTCCTTCAAGCGGCTCGGTGTGTTTGGAGACTGGCAACATCCCGATCTCCCGAGGAATCCCGGCTATGAGGCCGACATCGTGCGCGTGTTCGCGAAGCTCGTGGAGAATGGCTGCGTCTATCAATCGAAGAAGCCGGTGCAATGGTCATACGGCGCGCAAACCGCTCTGGCCGAAGCCGAGGTTGAATACCACGACAAGGAAAGCCCCGCGGTTTTTGTGAGGTTCCCTCTTTCAAGAAGCGTGGACGTCCCGTCCACATTAGTTGACGCATCCATGGTGATCTGGACAACCACCCCGTGGACGCTTCCCGCGAACCTCGGCATCGCGGTGCATCCGGAATTCAACTACGTCGTCGGGAAATTCAAAAATGCCGAACGCGAGGAAACCCTCGTCATCGTTCAGGAACTGGTTGAATCGTTCACGCTGAAAACCGGTTTCGTTCTAACAGAAGTGCTGGCCGAAGTGAAGGGCCGGCTCTTCGACGGCCTGCACGCGAAGCATCCCTTCCTTGATCGCACCTCGAAGATCATCCTTGCGAATTTCGTGACGACTGAAACCGGCACCGGTGCCGTCCACATTGCCCCCGGCCACGGCGCGGACGACTACGTGGCGGGCCAGCAGAACAATCTCGCGGTGCTTTCACCGGTCGATGACGCGGGCAAATTCACCCACGAAGCCGGCCTCGACGAACTCATCGGTGTGCATGTTTTCAAATCGAACGACCGCATCATCGAGATCCTCGGCGAAAACGGAAATCTGTTAGGCCGCGAGGTTTACAAGCACTCGTATCCACATTGCTGGCGCTCGAAAACGCCCATCATCTTCCGCGCCGTCGAACAATTCTTCATCTCGCTCGAAACCCTGCGTGGCGAAGCGCTGCGGGAGATCGACAAGGTCGAATGGCTGCCCTCGTGGGGCCGCAACCGCATCTACGGCACCGTCGAGTCGCGGCCGGATTGGTGCATCTCGCGGCAACGGACCTGGGGTGTTCCTCTGCCGGTCTTCTTCGATGAAAACAACAAGGCCATCCTTTCCCCCGAGCTCTCCAACAAGGTGGCCGATCTCTTCGATCGTGAAGGCACCAACGTCTGGTTCGAAAAATCCGACGCCGAACTCGCCGCGATCCTTGGCTTGCCAGCGGGCGTGAAGAAATGCCGCGACACGCTCGATGTGTGGATCGATTCCGGTTGCTCGCATGTCGCCGTGCTTGAGGCGAATCCGCAGCTCCATGTGCCTGCCGATCTTTATCTCGAAGCCACCGACCAGCATCGCGGTTGGTTCCAGAGTTCGCTCATGCTCAGCACCGCTTATCGTGGCGCTGCTCCTTACAAGGCGGTGATGACTCACGGTTTCGTCGTCGATAAGGACAAGAAGAAGCTCGCCAAGTCAGATGCCGGGAAAGCCGGGAAACCCACCGATGCAGCCTACTTTTACAACCAATACGGCGCCGACATCGTGCGCTTGTGGGTGAGCAGCGTCGATTGGCAGAACGAAGTGCCCTTCGGTGAAGACCTCTTTAAGCAAGTCGCCGAGCCTTACCGCCGCCTCCGCAACACTTTGCGGATTCTGTTGGGAAACCTCGATGGCTTCGATGCCTCGGCCCCGAAGATTGCCGCAGCCGATTTGCCGCTGCTGGACCGCTGGATCCTGGAGCGCCTGCATGAGGTTGTCGCCGAATGCCGCAAGGGCTACGACACTTATGAATTTCGCAAAGTCTTCAACGCGCTGAACCAATTCTGCACCGCCGATCTTTCGGCCGTTTACATCGATGCGACGAAGGACCGCATGTATTGCGACGCACCGGATTCGCTCCGCCGCCGCGCGTCGCAGCAAGCGATGCACGAGATCTTCCTTGCGGTTGCAAAGCTGCTGGCACCCATCATCGCCTTCACCGCCGACGAAGCGTGGGAGCATGCGCCATTCACTTCCGGCAGCGTGCACGAACAGGATTTTCCCGAACCCGACGAGGCATTCGCGGCCGGTCCGGTGAGCGCCAAGGTCAACCGCCTTTTCGAAATCAAATACGCGATCCAGACCGCGAACGAAGCCCGGGTGCAGGCCAAGGAATTCACGCGTAACAACGAAGCGGACGTCTCACTCACGGTTCCTGCCACGGACGCCCCCTTGCTGGAGCTGCTCAACGACCGCGATTTCGCGACCGAGTTTTTCATCATCGCGGGCCTCAAGGCCAACACCGGCGAGGCGCTTGCCGCGACCGCACGCAAGACCGAGCTACCGCTTTGTCCGCGTTGCCGGCGTCATGAGCCGGTTGTCGCGACGGGCCTCTGCGGGCGGTGCGACGAAGTTATCCGTTAAAAGTTATTGGTTAAAAGGAAGACCCAGCAGACCTCTTTCCCAATAACTTCTAACCAATAACTTATAACCAAATCTCATGACATTTAAAAAGCTCCTCCTCTTCATCACCCTCCCGCTTTATGCGCTCGACCAGGCGACGAAGTTCTGGACGGTGGCGCATTTTCCGCCGCCGTTGTCGCCGGAGAGCTATGAGTGGGAGGTCGTCGAAAACTTTTTCCACTGGGTCCGCGTCCACAACCAGGGTGTGGCCTTTGGTTTTGGCAATCACACAGCCTGGGCACCGATCGTGTTTTTGTTCGTGCCACTGCTCGCGCTGACGATGATCCGCTTCTTTTGGAAGAAGGGCGTCTTCAATCACACGCTGTCGAAGGTCGCGGTGGCACTGCTGCTGTGCGGGATCTTTGGCAATCTAACGGACCGCCTGGTGCAAGGCTTCCTGTTGCCGGACTTTGCAGACGCGGGTCTTTGGAAGCGCCTAACGGAAGGCTATGTCGTCGATTTTCTCGCCTTCAAGCTGCCGTTCTACGAAAAGATTTCGCCCCAGAGCAATGGCTGGTGGCCGGCCTTCAACGTGGCGGACTCCTGCATCTGCGTCGCCGCCTTCCTCCTGTTCATCGGCGGCATCCGCGACGAGCAGGCAGCCAAAAAGGCGGCTAAAGAGGTTGCTTGAGACTTTCCCGGCTGAGGCCAAGGGCAATGTTGCCGGTTTCGGCCCGGCCTGTCCCTTCCGTGATCGCGTGAAATTTCGTGCTAGATATTTGGCCAACTACTAAATCTGCCATAGTTTTTCCGTTGACGACACCATATGGGTGTGCATGCTCCGTGTCGTTGCTGTCCGATCCGGTCCATGCGTTGCGTCCAATGTGGCTCCCTCAAAGACAAGGTTCTCGACTCCCGGTCCTCGAAGGACGGGACCACGATCCGGCGGCGGCGCGAGTGTTTGAAATGCACCTATCGCTACACAACCTACGAGCAAATCGAGCGCACGGAACTGCGCGTGGTGAAGCGCGACGGGACCCGGGAGGCCCTCAACCGCGAGAAGCTGATGAGCGGGCTGGTCAAAGCCTGCGAGAAGCGCCCGGTGCCGATGGATCGCCTCGACCGGGCCGTGGAGGAAATTCTAACAGATCTGCACAAGGACCATCTCAGCGAGGTGCCCTCCGGCATCATCGGCGGCAAGGTGATGGACAAGCTCCACCAGATCGATCCGGTTGCCTACGTCCGCTATGTGTCGGTGTACCGGCAGTTCGAGGACGTGAACGAATTCATTCAGGAGATCCAGTCACTCTCCCGCCGCGCCGCGCGCGATCCCTTTCAACGCCGCTTGTTCAAGGACTGATTCTTATTTCAACACCGTGATTTCTCTCATTGGCAATCGCCCCGCCCTGCAAATCGGCCGCTATCAAGTGATCGAGTATGACACGGTGTGGCTTGAAAACGCGTTGCACCGCGCCGCCCTGGAGGCCGGGCATGAGGACTTTCCGTTCGTCGGCGATATCCGCAGCGGGGTCGTCCAATACCTGGAAACCAAGTGCCCGCTCAAACTGCTGCACATGGACGAGCTGTTCGACCGCATGCGGAAAATGCTGGTGAAAATCGGCTGCGAACGGATCGCGGAAAAACTCAAGCCGCTCGCCCCGCCCGTCACCGTTTCACTGGTCCGCACCGCGATGGAAGCGGGCAACGGCTTCGAGCTCGCCTTTTTCGAGAGACTGCGCGTGGAACTCAGCGATCTCCGTTCCGCCGGTGCCGAGGAAATCCGTTTTACCGGTCTCAGGGAAAGTTCGCTGATCCTCCGCGGCAGCGACAAGTGGAACAAGCACTGCGAGTCGCTGCTGTTCGAGATCCGCTCATTTTTGAGTGGCTGGGACCGGGAAATGGCGGCTCCGGCCAAGCCTGCCAAGCGCCTCGCCGTGCCAAGCGAGTGCTGAGATAACGGACCCGCGCTTGACCGCGCCGCGATGGCGTGCAAGTTCCGCGCCCGATGATTTCCGTTCAGGCACTTCGCGTCGAATTCGGCGCGCGCGTTCTTTTCAATGACCTTGCGTTCTCCGTGCAACCGCGCGAACGCATCGCCTTTGCCGGCCACAACGGCGCGGGCAAATCGACGTTGATGAAATGCGTCGCCGGGCTCATCAGGCCGACCGCCGGCCAAATCAACGCGCCGAAAGGCACCCGCATCGGCTATCTGCCCCAGGAAGGCATCCACGTCCGCGGACGGACGCTCTGGCAGGAAACCGAGTCGGCTTTCGGCGAAACGATGGCGCTCTCCGCGAAGATCGACCGCTTGTCCGCCGAACTCGTGAAGCTCGATCCGCGCTCGTCGCCTTATGGAGATTTGTTGGAGGAGATCGGCGAACTCGAACTACAGCTCGACTCGACCGACCCCGCCCGCATGAAGCCGCGGATCGAGTCGGTGTTAAAAGGTCTGGGATTTCAGCAAAAGGATTTCACGCGAGACTGCTCGGAATTTTCCGGCGGCTGGCAGATGCGGATCGCGATGGCGAAGTTGTTCCTGCAGGAACCCGAAGTGCTTCTGTTAGACGAGCCGACGAACCACCTCGACCTGGACACGCAGATCTGGGTCGAGCAATACCTCGTCAATTATCCAGGTGCGATCCTCTTGATTTCCCACGACCGCGCGCTGCTGGACATGCTCTGCACGCGCACCATCGCCTTCTCCCACGGCCGTGCCGAAGAGTATGCCGGAAATTTTTCCTACTTCGAACGCGAGTCCGTGTTGCGGAAGGAAATCCGCGTCAAGCAATACACCGCGCAGCAACGCGAGATCGCCGAAACCCAGCGCTTCATCGACCGCTTCCGCGCCTCCGCCAACAAGGCGACGCTGGTGCAGTCGCGGATCAAGCTGCTTGCCAAAGTGGAGCGCATTCCCGCACCGGAGCAGGACGATGCGGTGATGAACTTCAAATTCCCGCCGCCGCCGAACTCGGGCCACATGGTTGCGAAATTGGAAGGCGTCGCGAAGAGTTACGGACCATTGCACATTTTCAGCGGTTTTGATTTTGAGATCAACAAGGGCGAAAAGTTCGCGATCGTCGGACCCAACGGCGCGGGCAAATCCACCTTCTGCCGGCTCATCACAGGCCAGGAGGAACCGGATGCGGGCACGCACACTTTCGGTCACAAGGTTGCGACTTCGTTCTTCTCGCAGAACCACGCCGACGAGCTCGATCCAGAGCAAACCGTTCTTGAAACCGTCGAGGCCGCGGCTTCCCGCGAGGCCATGCCGCATGCGCGAAATCTGTTAGGCTGCTTCCTGTTCCGCGGTGACGACGTCTTCAAGAAAGTCGGGGTCCTTTCCGGCGGCGAGCGATCCCGCGTTGCGCTGGTCTGCATGCTCCTGACGCCCGCGAATTTCCTGATCCTCGACGAGCCGACGAACCACCTCGACATGCAGTCGCAGGACGTGCTCCAGCGCGCGCTCATCGATTATCCCGGCAGCGTGATGATCGTTTCCCACAATCGCAATTTCCTCGACGCGCTGGTGAGCAAGACGCTCGAGTTTCGTCCCGGCAAACAACCGACCTTGTTCGCCGGCAACATCACTTACTATCTCGAAAAATCCGCGGAGGACGAGGCTGCGAAAAAGGGAGTTGGTCTGTCCAAGCTCACAGCAGCCGCATCGTCTGAATCTAACAACTCGTCACGTCAATCGGTCCCCGGCGTCAACCGCAAGGAACAACGCCGCCTCGAAGCGGAAGCGCGCGAGATGAAATCCAAAGTGCTCAAGCCGCTCGAGTCGGAGTTTGAAGCGTTGGAAACAAAGATCGCCGAACTCGAAGCCGCGCAGGCGACACTGACCCAGCGCCTCTCATCCGAGGAAGTTGCCAATGAGCCAGGCAAATTGCGTGAAGTCACCAATGCCGTGGACAAACTCGCGAAATCCCTTGAAACAAGCTACTACCGCTGGGGCCAGCTTTCCGATGAGATTGAAAAAGTGAAGGCGAAGCTTGGAATTTAATAACAGGGCAAAGCTCTTGTTGGGTGGCACTCTGCTAATAGAATTGGCGTGCGTTGGACTTGCGTGAAGGATGTTCGTAAGCAGTCCCGCCTTCAGGTCAATGCCTTTAAGGATTCGGATTTCCCCAGCACCAACGGTGCGGACCATACCAGCCCAGGGCGTTGCCCTGGGTATGCGTGCGTAACAATATCCAGAGCTCTGTAGGAGCGACCCAATCGATGACCCGCCGCGTTGGTCCGCCCCTTCAGGGCTAACAAATTTTCCGAATCCGACCCCCCAGGGCGTTGCCCTGGGCTGGTATGGGTCAGACCGTTGGCCTGAGGGAATAGAATCTTCCTCATCACCAATCCATAAAGGCATTGGCCTTCAGGCGGACATTCAAGACCCCCTGAAGGGGTAACTACGTACGAAGAAACTCAGCGTTTCTTCCTCAACCGCTTTCCCGTCAGCCTTGTCGCAATCAGATTGGGGCATCTTCCCTTCAAGCGCAGTTGCTCGCAGTTCGCTTCGATCTTGATGCTTTGCCGGATGGGTTTGAAGCCAAGGCGGCGGGTGACGCAGTCGTTCAGCAATTCGAGATGCGAGTCCTCGAACTCCACGACCTGCCCGCAGTCGATGCAGACAAGGTGGTTGTGCGAGGGCTTGTCGACGAAGTTCGGATCGTAGGTCGTCTGGTTATCGCCAAGGTCGATGGAGCGCAGCAGGCCGGCCTCAAGGAGCAGGCCGAGCGTGCGGTAAACGGTCGCACGCGAGGTCTCGGCATCCAATTTTCTGGCCCGTTCGAACAACTCGTCAGCCGTGAAATGTTCGTCGCGCGAAAACGCGGCCTTCACGATGGTATCCCGCTGCCCGGTGCGGCGAAGGCCCTTGCGGCGGATGAATTCCGCGAGTCGTTCCTGGATGGCGCTGTCCACAGACAAGCCTTAGCGTTCCGGGGCTGTTACGGAAAGCGGAAAGCCGTCGCATCGCGGTTTCGGATGTTCACTCGGCGGCGGGTTTGCCCGGGGCTTCCGGGGTTTTCCCATCCGCCGGTGCTGCTTTGGCTGGCGGGGCGTCCTTGGCCGGAATAGGCAGGACCACGGTGGTTCCACCCTGACCGCGGTATTCGCCATCCATGTATCTCATCTGCGAGGGCAGATAGTTCCGGTATGGCATCCGTGAAAAATCCATTTCCGGCGTAGTGCGGGGTGTTAGAAATTCCATCATGCCATCCTTGTATTCCTCGGGATGCTCCTTGCGAATGAGTTCCAGAGTCGTGCCGGTTTTTCCCGCCGGGATCAGATCGCTGCCGGACTTGAGGGCTTTTTGAAATGAAAGCACGGCGAGCATGTATTGACTGGCGGCCATCTGGCTTTGACCTGCCGTGTAGTCGCGAAGGGCCTCAAGATCGGTTTGATTGAAACTACCGGACTTGACGAACAACTGCCTTGCTTCCGCGATGCGCCGTGAGGCGGCGGTGTCCGCGCGCTGGACGGCGTCATCCGAAGCCCGTTTGAGGAAATCCTGAACCGTTTCACCCGGCTTGCCTTGAAGCTCCTCGGGGAGGTCGAGATACCGCGGCAGAACCAGCAGCAGCAGGCTGGCGCGGAGTTCGACAAAATTCAACTTTCCGACCGAATCCGTGGAATCGCTGCTTAGCTGGATCAGCTCGGGATTGACCGGCAGCCCGGCGCGGAATTCACGATAGGTTTTTTCAAGCCGGCACAGCGTTTGAACGGTGTCGCGGAGTTCGCCGCTCTCGGAGCCCGACGAACGATTGACGCTTTGCACGACGGCCAGCTTGCGGATCGCATCCTTCATATCATCGAGAGTCTTCAACCCGCCGAGGATTTTTGGGATGTCGTTGCTGCCGGAATTTTCGAAGTCGATCCGGGCAATGATTTGCGAACGCGGGATCAGCGTTGATTCTTGGCTCGCAAGATTCCGAAGGGTTTGCGTTGCCTGGGAAAAGTTGCCGGAGTTGCTCGCATGCAGGTAATCCTGCCAAGAGCTGACGAACTGGCGCGCATTGCTAATATCCGATTGCAGTCGGCGGATATTGGGATCGTTGTTATCGATCTCGTCGGAATCCCGTTGGTTCCGGTTTCGCGAAAGTGACACGAGAACCTTGTCCAGATCGGCGGGCTCCGCCGCCCTTGCGACTGCTTCGCTGGCACTGCCTAGGATTCCCTTCAACTCGGCGGCAATGGCATCGGTATTCCGTTGCGATTCCTCCTTGATCGCTTCCTTGATGGCGGTGACTTGCTGCTGAACTTTTTCGGTGGGTTCATAGTCTCCGAAGTTGTCTAAATATTGAGCCACCTGACGGTGATTGTTTTGCCCCAGGGCGGCCTGAACCTGCCGGAGATACTGTTTTACGGCCATTCCCTGATTGTCCCCGCCGTCCTCTCCCGCAATGGCCTTCGCTTCCGTTTTCAGGGTGGCAATCAACTCCTCGGCTGCCATTTTCAGGTCCACCGGGACTGCCTGGGAGCGGGCCGCGATACTGACGAATAGAATGGCAATGAATATCTTTGCGTTCATCACAGAGCTGATAGGCCCTCGAACGGTTGGGTGCAAACCATCACTTGCGAAAAATAACGGCGTCGGTTTTCGGGAAACGGAAATGGGATCATGCCAGCCGACATTTCTCAGAGTCCGCCGAAGGGAAGCGCCTTGTCAAACGATCGGCGGGGATGCCATTCTACAGCATTCCATGAAACTCCCAGCCACCTTTTTCATCACGGCCCTTTTGATTGGTTCGGTCCACGCGGTGGATCCCAGTTTTGAAATTTTCAGCTACACGGGCAAAGATCTCTTCCCGAGCGCCATCATTTCCACGGCGACCGTGGATTGGAGTGAATTCAATGGCACCAAGGATGAAGAAGCGGAATCAGAGGCAGACCCGGAAGAAAAGGCCGCGCCCGCCGACGATGAAGAAGCTGCCGATGAAGAGTCTACCGATGAAGAGGCTACAGAGGAAGAGCCTGCTGAGGAAGATATGGTCATTGAAGAAACGCCTACTCTCGGAGACAGCAATGGTTGGCTGGGAGTGACGCTCACGGATGTGCCGGAGGGTGCCAGAATCATCGTCGAGATGACCGGTGACGGCTGGATGAAGCCATCCAAGTTTGTGGGAAAAGCGGAAGACGAAGAAGGCAATCCCATCGGCGGCGATATCGACGTCCTGCCCAAGGGTGTCTGGGATTACGATTCATTGCGGAAGGTTCAGGAACAAAAGCCGGTGAATCTGAGCGTCAAGGTCACCATCAACGGCAAGGAACTACCGCCGCAGAATGAAGTCCTCATCATGCGCTCGATGAATGACTGTCCGTTCTTCGTGAAGGGTGACGACGAGGACGATGTGGAAGACATCTCGTGGTGCTTCGCCGCGTATGTGAACGAAAACCATCCGTGGATCGATGGCTTGTTGAAGGATGCGCTGACCACCGCCAAGGATGATCAGGGCGAGCCGCTCATCGATAATTTCAGCGGCTATCAAAGCGGTGACCCCGAGGACGTCCTCAAGCAGGTGTTCGCCATCTGGCAGGTCCTCCAGCGCCGCGGCATCAAATACAGCGATGTTTCAACGACGGTCCCCAGCAAGACGGTGTATAGCCAGGTGGTGCGCTTCGTGGATGAAACCATCGACGCTCATCAGGCGAACTGTGTCGATGGCTCGGTGTTGATGGCGTCGATCCTGACCAAGATCGGCCTCAACGCGTATCTTGTCATGATTCCAGGCCACTGCTTCCTCGCGTTTGATGCGGATGGAGAGGGTGAATCGACGATCGGTTTGGAAACGACCATGCTCGGGCAGGACAATTTGAAATCGATTGATGAACTCAAAGCCCTTCGCGACAAGGCCGGCGACCACAAGGTGGACCTCGATAAATTCAAAGGCCTGGTTGCCAAGGAAGCCGGCGCTTCGACCAAAACCTTTCTCAACGCGGTCGAGACCGGCAACGCCAACCTCGAGGAAAATGCCAAAGCGTTCAAAGACAACAGCGACCCCAACATCCAGCTCATATCGATCGCCGAATGGCGCAAGCTCGGCATCGCGCCGCTGGCATCCGGCAAGGAGCGGAAGTAACGGTGCCCGCTGGCGGATTCACTGCGGCGCCAACCCGGAATCGACACAGGCGGCAAATGCGGTAGCTTGGCCGTGGATGACTTTACGGGATCTGGGATGGACCAAGGATTTTGAAAACGCTTTCGCCGGCTATCGCGCGAAGGGCTGGGTTCCCGCGCGCCTGATCCGTGAGTCGCCCATCAACTACGGCGCATTCCTCGCGGACGGTGAGGAAATCGACGTGATCCTCTGCGGCCGCGTCTGGCATGCCGCGGTCTGCGACGCCGATCTGCCTGCTGTCGGCGATTGGGTGGCGGTGGAACTGGGTGATGAAAACCAGCCGCACGTCATCCGTGAGACATTGCCAAGGCTCAGTTGCTTTTCGCGGAAAATGCCGGGCAACAGCTCGCAGGCACAGGTCATCGGCGCGAACGTCGATTTTGTGGCGGTGGTTACCGACGCCGGGCCCGATTTCAACATCCGCCGCATGGAACGGTATTTCATGCTCATCGGCCGCAGCGGCGCCAAGGCGGTGGTGTTGGTGAACAAAGCCGATCTGTTTCCGAAAAAGCAAAACCAGGAAGCCGCCGCGGAGATCGCCGCGTTGTGGGAAGGGGCTACGGTCCATGTCACCAGCGCGCTGAACGGCGACGGTCTGAAGGTGCTCAAGACCTATCTCAAAAAAGGAATTACGATGTGTATCGTAGGTTCAAGCGGAGTCGGCAAGTCGACGCTCGTGAACCAGCTTTACGGCGAGGAATGGCAGTGGACCAGCGAGGTCAACGAAATCACCGGCAAAGGCAGGCACACCACCACGTCGCGCGAGCTCGTGGTCCTGCCCGGCGGCGGCATGCTCATCGACAACCCTGGCATGCGCGAGATCCAGATGTGGACGGACGAAGCCACGCTGCGCGACAGTTTCGCCGATGTCGATGCCTTGTCCGCCGAATGCAAGTTCGCTGATTGCAGCCATCGCAGCGACGCCAAATGCGCCATCCGCGCCGCGGTCGATGCAGGGACGCTTGAATTGGGGCGTTATGAGAATTTCCTCAATCTTGAGAACGAAATCGCGGCGCTGAGAAAGCGCGCTGAAAAGCGCCAGATGGCCGTCGAACGCTGGGCGAAGCGCAACAACCGCGTCAAAGCCCGCAACCTCGACGACCGCATCCAGCTTGAAAAGGACCTGCGCGGTGATATCTAACACCCATGCATACGAAAGATCTACCGCAAAGGCGCAAAGGTCGCTGAGGAACGCAAAGTAAGATTTCAAAGGATAAAAATGAATCCATAGCTTCTTCGCGCCTTCGCGTGAAACTCACTATCCGCTTTCGCCGATGCCACGTCTCCTCCGATCGATTCCGATTCTTCTCGCCGCATTATGGCTCGCAGCAGGCGTGCAAACGGTTTTCGCGGAAGTCTCCAAACCCCCTGTCGAAGCGCAGCCCGATTCGAGTGATGCCATCGCCGAATCGCTCAAGCGCGATCTAACAGAAGCGCGCAAGGCGCTGGCAAGGTTCAGCGATGCCGGGGCCGCCAGCCGGTTGCCGGAAGGCATCGATACCGCGTCGTTGGTCGATCGCGTTCAGGATCTCGACCAGCTTGCGCGGGCCTTGTCGCGGCATATCAGCCTGCTCAACTCAAAACATGACGCCGAGCGTGATCTCGCGGCGGCGAAAGCGACGGAGGAGGCGTGGACCGGGTTCAAGGAAGAGCCGCCGTATTCCATGCTGTGGGCTGACGATCTCGCGAAACGACTGGCATTGTTAAGCGAGAAGAAGGCCAGCTTCCAATCGTCGATAGCGCTCTTTACACGGACACTTGATAGCGTCGAACAGGAAGCGCCCGGCATCATCGCGGCGGAGGATGCGGCGATGGAAAAGCTCGCCGCCACCCCGACGGAGTCTGTCAAATGGCTGGCCGAAGCCGCCACGACAAAACACCGGCTGGTGGTCGCGCGTGCGGACGCGTTGCGGGCGAACATCGACTTGCTACACGTCCAGCTCGCGATCGTTCAATCGGATCAAAATCTGTTGGAAAACGAACTCCGCGTCGTCCGGCGGAACGTCCATTTCAGTGACGAGGATTTGGAGAAACTCCAGAAGTCCGCGGGGGAACGACAGGCGGCGATTCGCAAGGAAATCCAGGAGGCATCCATAAAATTGCGCGATGCCCAGGCGGCCCGCAGCCGTGCGCAGGCGGAGCTCGACAAACACCA